>CAZHEZ010000246.1:0-9751 GCA_964531315.1 uncultured Candidatus Obscuribacterales bacterium
GCATCGTGGTACATGTCGGTGCCGCACATGTTGGTGTATTCCTGCGAGATGGTATACGAGAAGCTGTTGGCCAGATCGACTGCGTAGTTGACGATCAGATAACTGCCGGGGATCATGAAAACGGCGATGAAGGACCGTGAGATACCTTCGATGGGACTGATTTGACCGAGCACCGGATTGCTCTGGGCCATGATGGCGCGTACTTGTGTCATGACGGCGCCGGGCAAAAGGAAGAGAATGCCGATCGGTACGAAAACGCCGTCGCGAAAACGATTCCAGCGGTTGCCGCCTTCAGAAGTAAAATTCTTCAAGAAGCGCGAGCAGTAGTCGATGGCTGCGCATCCCTGGTCGCGTGCAATATCGGCTGCCGAATTGCCCATTTGAGTGGCTTGTGCCTGACCGGTCGCTTTGGCTGCGGGAGCCGTATTGCGCGGTTGATTCATTTTGCCCATCAGACGCTCGGCTTCATTAAAACCAGCCTCAAGCAATGTTTTGGCTTTCAATTTATCGGGCGGCAGTTTGGCATAAGCTTCAGCAAGTGCGTCCAAGTGGTCTTTCTTGATGTCGTCGTCATATTTTTTTGCCAGCGGCAGGGCGTTGGTTTTCGGCTCACCGCCGGAGACATCGGGTTTGCGCAGTTCTTGCGCCCAGAGCGCGCTGGCTGTGGTTACTGCCAGAACAATTGCTGCAATGCCGGCCAGGATGATGGTTTGAGTAGTTTTAGCTGAAGCTTGCACTGTGTTTTTCCTCAAATCTAAAAAGCGAAACCGGGAATGAAACTCTTAGCCTGCTTTCTTACCGGCAGCGGCCTGGCTGATTTCCTTGCCCTTTTCCAGGATTTTGTCGACCATGTCGCCTGGTCTGCAATCAAATGGTGCAAACGGCACATACATCATCATCACCAGGAAGCAGCCGAGCATGAGAGCTTCCCACTCTGTGTTCGGCACGTATTCGCCGATTTCCTGGAGCCAGTGAATTCGTGTCACCATCACGAAAACAATCAAGACCCACCAGAAACGCCACAACGAAAGAACCACTACGCCGTTGACCCAATTTACGAAGATTGGCTTGAATAGCTTGCCCACGCTACCAGGCCAGGTATAAAAGGCGGCGGCGATTGGTCCCAATAAGAGCAGATAGCAGCTAAGTGCTAGTTGAAACGCTGCCAAAATCACCAGTCCGTAGCCCAGGGACATGTTGATGACGCCAGCGGCCATTTGCCACATCTGTTCTTTGAATGGTTGTGGATCCAGCCTCTCTTGAGGCTTCCCGGCTGCTTCCCTTGCTCGTTGCATTCCTTCTGCCCAAGCAACAATTTCCATCGGAGAGAACTGTTGAGCAACTGTGTAAGTCATTGAATTGCCTACGTCGATGGCATAGCTCATGATCAACTGCGTGGAAGGAACTAAAAACAGTGCGATCATGGCGCGCAGAATATGACTCCAGGGTCCGCCTTGCGAATCTTCATCTGGATTGGCGAACTGGCTGCACATGTTTTTCATGTGCAAAAGAACGGCGCCCGGCAACAAGAGCAGTAATGCCATGGGCAGATAGCAATGATGGTACATGTGTTGCACCATGCCGATCGCTTGCGGCAAAGGACGCCACGGCTGACCGCTATTGCCGATGCCGCCGCCGGCTGCTTCGTTGGCTACATTGACATTGCCGGCGACGATCATGGGGATGTATTCTTTGAGCGCATTGATTCCGGCATTTTGTCCGGCATCGCCTGCGCCTTGCTGTTGACCTTGCATGTTGGCTATGGCGGCGGCGATTTTCTGTTGCGGTGCTCCGCCTACTTGCTCTATCAGATCAGTTTTGGTTTTCGATATTTTGCCGCCGTGCGCGTTGCCGGCCGGCACCGGTGGATACTGAGGCTTGTTGGGATTGTAGTTATTTTGATTACCCTTATTTCCACCTTCTTGTCCCTGCTGATTTTGTTTTCCTTGCTTTTGCGGCTGAAACATAATCATGTAAAAGTGCTGCATCGTGCGATCGGGCGCCGGTTGCGACATGTGAATAATCGCCTGCCCGGTTAAGCTCGAATCAGGTCGCGGCTGCCCGTCGTGCGTCTTGGACATGGGCATGTCCTTGTTCCACTTCTTCTGCATTTTGGCCAGACTGGAATCAAAGTCGCCGTCTTCGGCGCATGCTTCTGGCGAGACAGCAGTCAGAAAGAAGAAAGATAGCGAGCAGAATACTGCAAAGGCAGTCAGAAAAAGCGCAGTCATCCGGGCGATGATGCCGGATTGCTGGTTGGTTTTTCTGGTAAGCGAGAAGGGTGCGACAGGGCGGCGGAAAGCCACCTCGCATAGCGCGATGACGGGGTTTGTCATAGTAACAGTTCTTTGGTGAGGGGTGAAACTGCGGACTAATGGCTTGAAACTGGGCTGTTGCTTTGTTCTTTTGCTTTTAAGCTGGGCTTGCTTATCGGCTGGTAACTTTTGCAGAAAAGGATTTGGCTTCATGCCCTGAGGCTGTCGGCTGCGTCCTTTGATTTCCGAAGGGGAGGATGTTTCGAATGTTAGGGGGCAAAAATATCAACGGCGTATCAATCCCGTTATTTTTCAGCCACAGTGCCCTCGCGATAATTGAGAGCCGGGCCACCTTTACGAGACATGAGTGCCCCAGCGCCGTAATTATCAGGCGGCCAGTCGGCTCAGGACTGGATAGGCTTTAGGCATTCCTGGCTAAACTCCTTGAAAAACGGACGAAAACTCTAAGAAACGGGCAAAAAGCCTACAGAATTAATTGCTATATATGGGATTTTCAGAAAGAACATTTGGCGAATGAAACTGCGCCTCACACTAGCTCATAAGATAGTCATGCTCATCACTGTTCCGGTGATCGTGCAGATAGGCTTTTTTGTCTGGTTGACCAACATCGTTACCGACCTGGAAAAACAGCGCGAGAAAGAATCGGAAGCAGTCGACGGACTGGTATTGGTCAATGAAGTTTTGAACGATGTTATGTCCATCGGCGCCGGCATGTTCATGTTCCAGGCCGCTAAAGACCCGACTTTTCTTATGGAAATCGAATCTAACTATGCAAGGCTGGATACTCACACAGAAGAACTGAAGAGACTGGCGGCACGAACAACTGATAATTCCTCCGGCGTAAAAGGATTCGCCAGCATCATTCAAGAAGTGAGCACAGCGCTGGAAGGAGCTGCCGACTTCAAACAAGAAGAAGTCTGGGATATCGAGAGCGTTCATATTTCAGGAACGATCAAGAGCCTCTGCCGCCGGATTCGGGTGATTGGTGAAAGAACAATTGAGCAACAGGCGAAAGTCAGAGCGTTGACCAGGGCCAAGGAACAGAAGGCTCGCGCCGAGCTGGAAAGCATGCTGCGCATTATGACTATCACCAACCTCGGTCTGGCGCTGGCCGGTGGCCTCATATTTGCGATGAATGTCGGTATGAGATTCCGGCAATTGATGTATGACACCATGTCCGTTTCTTTCGGAAGACCGCTGGGGCTGCCGATGGAAGGTGATGACGAATTGGCGCGCCTGGACCAGGTCGTGCACAGCCTGGCTACAGACCTTGCTTCTACGCGGCAGCAAGAGCGAGCCATGATCGATAACACCGCCGAGATCATTTGTTCGCTCGATGAAACATTCAGGTTTACTGAGGTCAACCCGGCCATAACCAGCAGGCTCGGCTACGATCCTGATGCAGTGCGGGGCAGCCTCTTTCAATCTTTTGTGCACGAGCAAGACAGGCGAGTTGCTTACGAAGCTTTGAATCGATGCAAAACAGAAGGCCGGGAAGTCGAATTCGAAGCACGTATTCAAGGCAAAGACGAGCGCTATCGCGACATGGAACTGGTGGGCAACTGGTCCAAGCAGGATCAACACGTTTTCCTTATCCTCAGAGACGTTTCGGCGCGCAAAGAAGCAGAGCGGTTGAAGCAGGAAGTTATCGCCATGGTCAGCCACGATCTGCGCGCTCCGCTTTCTTCGCTCGGCATTACGCTGGACCTCATTCTCGAAGGTGTGGCCGGCGATTTGAACGAACGGGGGCAGCGTCTTGTCACGGTAGGCAGACGTTCTGTAGCGTCATTGATTGCCATCATCAATGACTTGCTCGATATTGAAAGATTCGAGTCCACCGGCTTCAAGCTCGATTACGAAGAGAGCGAACCGGCACAGTTGGTCAGCGACGCCGTCAACACCGTATTGCCGGAGGCTGAATCACGCAAGATTCGTCTCGTGCAAGAGTGTGAGGAGGTCGACCTGACGGTCGATAAAGAGCGCTTGCAGCGGGTTTTGCAAAACCTGATCAACAATGCAATCAAATTTTCACCAGACGAGCAAGAGATCAAGATCACCTGCCGCACAGGCAAAAATGGCGCCGGCGAAAACGGCGATGGCGGCAAGTTGGAGACCGGCAACGGCAACGGCGACGGCAGTAGTAACGGCGGCGATAATGGCACCACCCACAGTGTCGAAGTCGGAGAGGCTGAATTTCGTGTTGCCGATCACGGACCCGGTATTCCCGCGGACAAACGTGAAGCCGTATTCGAGAAATTCCGCCAGGTCGGCACCGGCTCGGAAGGCGAGCGCAAAGGTACAGGACTGGGTCTGGCTATCTGCAAATCAATTGTAGAAGCCCACGGCGGGCGCATCGGCATCGATGAAAATGAAGGCGGCGGCAGTGTCTTCTGGTTTGTCGTCCCCATAAAACCGCACGTCGACGCCGATTTATTTGGGTAAAAAACACCGTAGCTGCCGCGTTGCACGCGGCTTTTTGGCGCGTGCAACGCGCCGGCTGCAAGACAAATTGCTAATCGCCGGTGACCGTGCCGGTTGTTTCCAGGTTGTGGACACGTTTCAAGTCTTCGGCTACTCGGTCGGGCTTATTCAGATGTTTGTATATGTCGGCACGAGATACGTAGTAATCGGAGACATTGGGATTTTTCGAAATAAGCAGATTAATATCGCCGAGAGCCTCATTCCATCTGCCCATCTTTTTAAATAGAGTGTGCCGTACATGTATGGAATTGAGATCTCCGGGGAATGCTGTCGTAAATTGATTCAATTGCTTGATAGCGTCATCGTAATCGCCGTGCTTTTCTTCCAGGATAATTAGTTTCAACCAGGTAGCTTTTGTGCTGGAGAGCAAGGCGGCATCTTTCGGATCCATCATTTGCGTCCAAGCAGATCGTCTTGTCGATCCCAGTGATGTGGCAAATTTCTCCTTATAGCCAGGCTTCATCACACCTGCTTGATCGAGTGCTTTTTTATAGTCTTTGATGGCCGGTTCGTATTGATTTAGCGCTTCATAGCACTCTGCACGCCTTCCGTATGAGGTGATTTTGCCTCCGGAAAGTTTTTCAAGGCGATTGAAGTCTTCTATTGCTTCTTTGAAGTGACCGGTCTTTTTATTCAGCTTTGCCCGCGAAGTAATTACATGAGAGTCTCCAGGATAATGCTTGATCACCTCATTGAAGTCTTTGATGGCACCAGGATTGTTGAAGACCTCCCGACGGAAAAATCCACGCAAATAATAAGGCAATGCCGTGTTGGGAAAGTTTTTCACCATCAGGCTGTAACTGGCTTCCGCCTGATCATATTCCAGTTTGCGCAGGTGAATGATGCCGGCGACAGTCAAAACTGTGGCATCTTTTGGTGCCAGCTTAATTGCCTTAGCCAGCTCAGCCGCCATCGGGATGGATTCGTCTCGCAGTCCTGAAAGTGCCAGGGCGGCATGCGCTCGTCCGTTTTTATCGTCAAGCGCGATCGCTTCCTGAGCCATCTGTTGGGCTTTGACTACGTAGCTGGCCAGAAATTCGAGAATAGAGCAGGTCGCGATCACCTGTGCGTTTTTCGGTGCCAGTTTTGCCGCTTCGCGCGCGGCTATCAGCCCGTCGGTTCCTCTAGGCGAGGCAATTTCCATCTCCGCTATTTTGTTCAAGAAGCGCAGTCTGTCCTGAGGATGTTCCTTAAGCGCTTTGCGGCAGGCGTTTATTGCGTCTGCAAACTGTGTGTTCATGAACAATTTTTCGATAACCGCTTCATCAGCCTGAGCCGTCATGCCAAGAGCCGGTAAGGATGCAGCGATGAACACAGCAAAGATACAAATTTTGGTTTGCGCTATATTCACGGATGCCACCCGCCGCCTGATTGAATGATTAGATTCTACCCTGCGGCAGGCGTACACCCGCGTCCCTTTCGCGCATTAACCTGTTCTTTCAAACCTGGCTTCCATTCCGCTTGATTGCCCCTGCGGACTGAAGTCGAGGTTTGCCTGTAGCTGTTTGTCGGGCGAAAACTCCTCTTTATACGCCCTCTCGAGTTTTTCACTTTGACCGTTGTCGTCGTTGTCTTCGACGTCGTCTGAATACTGGTTGTCTTTGATCAAAGTGCCGGTCAAAATCCCACCCAGAATGCCCTCAATGACACGGGGGATGAAATTATCTCTGTCGTTGTCACGACGATAAGGTCCGTTGTAATAGTTGTTGTCACAGTCTTCACCCCAGAGATTGTTCAATCCGCCGTAAGGGTTTTGAAAACGGCGCTCGTGGAATTGCCGTGGATCTTCGTATTGCCGATAGATTGGATAAGCAACCTGCGGTTGAGCAAAGCGCGGATAGCCCGCATAGCCCGGCTGATTGCCCGATGGGTGCTCAAAGGGCCTCTGGTGTTGTTGCTGCTGCCCGTTTGGAGGAACCACGACAGCTTTAGGTTGATCATTTCTATGATCCTGGTGGTGCTCTCTTCTTTGATCTGGTTGTTGTTCTTGATGAACTTTTTGCTCGGGCATTTTCTTGGTTCTTCTTTTTTGTTGAACACTGAATTGAGTTGAGCGTAAATCAGCTCTGGCAATACGCTTGTCTGAGTTCAGTCAGATTGCGCATTTTGTTGAATATGGAATTTGCTTCTTCACGGTCACATCTATTGGTCGCTTCTTCGTGGTTTGCGAACAGCTGTCTCAATTCTCTCGATGGTCTGTGGCGTACCGCCGTTTGCGGATAGCTGATCTGATTGGGAATATGGTGCCGTACGTAGTTTCGGAACGTGTCCTGCAGACGCAGCGAAAGTCCAAGCGACGATTGATTTTTGTGGACTTGCGGAAGCTTGGCCTTTTCAGACCTGCTCTTGCTCAGCCCTTTTAAATTTGAAGGGGCGGAATTTCTCAGATAGGAGGGGGAGGCAACATGATTGGATGGACGAATTGTCTGGCTATCGACCAGGTCTTTCTGAACTGATACCGGATGTGATGCCGCGATCAAAGCGTAGCTTTCAATCGCCTTGAGTCTTTGTGCTTCTGTGAGTGGGGTTTGGGTCTGCAGAGTTCCAATTGCGGTTGGCTCTTCTACAGCAAATGAAAGCGTGATCGAAGGAGGATGAGATAACATCGCAAGATCCTCATGTTTATAAATCTAGGCGCCGACTCTATGTCTGCGGCTAACTGTGTGCAGGAGAAGATGAAGGGGCGGACTGAGAAATCGAATGTTGAATTTCAGGTGGCGGAGATAGGAAATAGCTGAATTTTCTCGAACTTCATTCAAAGAGTGTGAGGGGTTCTTTGAATTGGTCGAGGCCTATCGGCGAACTTTCCGCTCACCTGACTCAACAATCGCACTCCGACGTGGGGAACAGTTTCACTTTAGGAAACGAAAGTAGCAATGGCGTAACAACCCGGCAATTATTTCTGTCTCTGGCTACTTGGCAGGGCGTGAAAGGAAACAGGTGCTGCAAAGCCGCAAGAATTTCAGCTGGAAGTCAGGTGCTCAAAAAGAACTGCCGACCGCCGTGGCAGGGTAAGGTAAGCTTATTAGTATTCAAATTATTCGGGCCCGTACCCGTACAGGCAGATGAGGTAGTCAATGTCAAAGATCTTGATTGTCGAGGACGATAAGGACTTGTGCAATCTCGTATCTGAATACTTCGCCGTTGCTGGTTATACGGTCGATAAGGCTTTTGCCGGCGCGGATGGACGCAATTTCTTGAAGACCTATCAATATGACGTGATTATTCTGGACTGGTCGCTTCCGGAAATAACCGGCATTGCCCTTTGCAAGGAATACCGCTCGCAGGGTGGCAGCGCGCCGATCATTTTTCTCACCGGCAAGACAGACATTGCCGATAAGGAGATTGGTCTGGATGCCGGCAGTGACGACTACATAACCAAACCTTTTTCCATTCAGGAGCTGGCGGCGCGGGTAAGAGCATTGCTCAGGCGCTCGCCTGTTTATCACCACAATGTTTTAAAGGTCAAGAACATCGAACTCGACCCCAACGAACACCGCGTTACCAAGGCTGGTCAAGAGGTGAAGCTTTTCCCGCGCGAGTTTGCCTTGCTGGAATTTTTTATGCGCCACCCCAATCAAGTTTTCAGCGCCGACACCTTAATAGATAGAGTCTGGCAGTCGGACACCGAAGCAACGGCAAAGACAGTCAGAGTTTCATTGATGCGATTGCGCCAGGGGCTTGATGAGGACAAGGAAAATTCTTTGATAAAGAACGTCTATGGCGTTGGCTATAAGTTGGAGACCTAGAGGAAACCATTCTGCGGTTCGTGCGCTTTATAGCGCATTTGTACATAGATTGATCGGGTGCTCTTACGATGCGGCGGTCTTTGCTGATTCCAGTCTTTCTATCAGTTTTCTTGGCTGGGCTGGTTGCTGCATTCTTTGGTAATTGCATTGCCGCACCCGATCCGGCCTCGCCGCCTGCCGGTTCCTCAAATGCGTATTCGGGAATCATCGCTCACCAGACCACTGGCTGGGGTGTTTACGACATTAAAGCCTGTCCGGCCGGCATTCAAATCGTCACCCGAAGCGGCGCCACACTGGTGGCAGTCCCTCCCGACTGGACGGTTTATTTATTCCGAAAAGGGCAGAAGCGGGCGGCGAAACTGACCTATGCAAGGTTTGAGACCAAGAATCAATATGCCATGAAACTCTCTGAAATAGGACAGAGACCCAGAATCATTGATTTTCTGGGAATGAAGGCAATTCAGTTCAACTTCAACATCAACAAACGCCTGGATGAATCCATGAGCCTGGGCAGTCTCTATCGCTCCAAACAGATTCAGCCGATTGTGCTCAGGAAAGAGGTTTTATTTGCCCCGCCAAATGACCTGATTCCAAAACAAGCGAAGGAGATCTGGAGATCATATTTCGAGATTCCAGTCAGGGAAGAGATTCCCCTCCAAACCATCCTCTTTCTGGCAAATGGTGACAAGCGGATGCCGATGGAGACCAAGACATTTAAACGCGGCAATATGACTGCTTCTGATTTCACTGTTCCGAAGGGGTTGGAATACACTGCGCAGTACGTTGAGATGATTTACGGGAAAGAAATGGAAGGTGTTGCAGATCTTTTAGTAGATCCTTAGCGACAGAAAGAAGATTTGGCAATCAGCGCATCTGGAATCCCAATGTTCAAAACAATTCTCAGTGCAGTCTGCATTTTTCTCTTTAGCTGCGCGCCGACAATGGCTTCCGGCCCGCATGGTGTCGGTGCAGCTTCGACCGGAAAAGATCAGTTGGGACAAGTTGCTTCTACCAAAACTGCGAAACTATACAAGGTTTGGCTGTTAGATCAAACCGGCAGTTGGGGCAAGTCGATCGTTAAGGTTAATGCGGAAGGACTTCGCATTGAGGCCGCCACCGGTTCGATCCTGGTGGCCAGAGCACCCAATTGGGAAGTTGTGGTCTTTCGTAAGGGACAAAAGAAAGCCGCCAAAATCAGTTATGTCAAATTCGTCAACAAAGTTTCGCACAGTATTCGCGCCGAAA
>CAZHEZ010000247.1:0-9641 GCA_964531315.1 uncultured Candidatus Obscuribacterales bacterium
GTAGGCTTCGGAATCGTCAAAGCGCACAATCCGCCCGGACACAACTTCTGCCATATTCTATGCATCAATGCCGCCGGATTTTTCACAAATTCTGTGACACCAAGAGCGGTGACCATATCGAATGACCGATCGGCAACTGGAAAATCGTCTTCAATACTTTGGCAAAACAATTCCTTGTACGGACGTTTTCTTGCCACGTCAATCATGCCGGATGAATAGTCAATGCCAACAACTTCAAATCCGGATTCAAAGAAACTGATGGAACCCAGCCCAGTGCCACATGCCAAATCCAGAACGCGCGCATTTTTCTTAGCGTGCAACTCTATCAAACGCTCGGGAACTCGCACATGCGCTTGATAGCGAACATGCTCCACAACGGCATGATCGTATTGAGCAGCTATTCGCGAATAGAAATTACGTCTGTCATCGTCTGAGGTCATTTCGTTCGCGCACCTGTATCATTGAAGTTTGCTTTGTTCTCCTTCAAGCATCTCAATCGTCCTGCTTGACCGCTACCAAAAGCTTCATGCGCATTGGTGCCTCGCCGGGAGCGAGTTTAGTATTATTCTCTTTGATATGCGCTACCACTCGATTGAGCGCTTCCACTTGCTCTTCCGAAATTGCCGCGTCAGGGATTTGAAGTTCAAAGAGTTTGTCCTTCACATCCTTACCACCATCATATTCCTTCAACTCTTTCACAAAGCCCATCAACTGCTCCTCGAATAATCTCGGCGTCTCCAGGCGAGGATCGACAAGCTTGCTGTTGACTAAAATTCCCAGACTGGCGGGACCCCATTTGAAGATCTTCATCCGCTCATTGACCAGCCGGTAGCTGTAAGCATTGTCATAAGCAGCATTGAGCGTTGTAAATTCAAGCGTGCGGTAATTGCTCAATAAACTCCCCAGTGGTTTGCCACTGCGAGTAGTGGCAGGAATGCTTCCGCGAGTGCGTGCCACCACTTCGGCATCATTCTTCGTCTGATTGAAGAAAACCCAGATCTCGCCTGGGACTCTCTGTTCATTATAAAAGCAAATCGGCTGCCAATCAGGGTGCTTTCGCTGCAGCTCACTTTTGGAATAATAAGCACCAGTAAAATCAGCCACAGGCATCTCTTTGAACATCTTCGGATGCCGCAGTTCTAGAGGTGTCTGGCTATGCACAAGCATTTTAAACCGGTTACCGTGTCTAAGATTCGCATTCCAATAATCGTCCACAGTCACACTTGCAAAAGGGGTTATGAATACTTCTTCGTATTCGGCGCGGAGATTATCTCGACTGTGCATTGAAGCGTTCATAATGAAAAGGAAGGTCTGAAAAAACAAACCCATTAAAGCCCAGATCACTAGAGTCTGGGGCCAGGGCACAGGGCCTCGGCGACCATTTTTTCCATATTCAGCAAGCGGCCGCCAGAACTGCGACCAGCCGCTGGTTGGTTTGTCTTGAGCAGTTCCTTCTGTATCCGGAACCATGCCTTGGCTTAAAACTCAGCGCTCTTGGGTGCGCGCGGAAATGGAATCACGTCGCGAATATTGCCCATGCCGGTGCAGAACTGTACAGTTCTTTCCAGACCGAGTCCAAATCCGGCGTGAGGAACAGTTCCAAATCTGCGCAGATCGAGATACCACCAGTATTCTTCCGGAGGCAGTCCGCAGGCAATCATACGTTCTTCCAGTTTTTCCAAGCGCTCTTCACGCTGACTGCCGCCGATGATTTCGCCGACTTTAGGAACGAGCACATCCATTGCCCGCACTGTTTTTCCGTCTTCATTCATGCGCATGTAAAACGCCTTGATGTCTTTCGGGTAATCGTAGAGGATTACTGGCTTTTTAAACGTTTGTTCCGTCAAATAGCGCTCGTGCTCTGACTGCAGGTCGATGCCCCACTCGACTGGGAATTCGAATGTGGCGCCTGATTGCTTGAGAATTTGCACTGCATCTGTATAGGACAAGCGCTCGAATTTGCTGTTTACAATGCCGGTCAATGTTTCCAAAATTGTTTTGTCGATGCGCTCGTTGAAGAAAGCCATATCGTCGGCGCAATTGTTCATTACATCGGTAAAGATAGTTTTGAGAAATGCTTCCGCTGTGTCCATATTGCCTTCCAGATCGCAGAAAGCCATCTCCGGCTCCACCATCCAGAACTCCGACAGGTGGCGCGAGGTATTCGAATTCTCAGCGCGGAAGGTCGGGCCGAATGTGTAAACGTCACTAAGGGCAGTGGCATATACTTCCGCTTCCAGTTGGCCACTGACAGTCAAACTGGTTGCCTTGCCAAAGAAGTCTTGCTCAAAATCAACTTCCGTTTCGCCTCCGCCGTTCTTGGTAGGAACCTTTAAAAGGTCAAGCGTGGTAACGCGGAACATCTGTCCGGCCCCTTCGCAGTCGCTGGCTGTAATGATTGGCGAATGAACGTAGATGAAACCACGCGATTGGAAGAAGTTGTGGATTGATTTGCAGATTTCATTGCGAACACGAGCAACAGCACCGAATGTGTTTGTTCGCGGGCGCAAGTGAGCAATGGTGCGCAGATACTCAAATGATGTTCCCTTCTTTTGAAGCGGGAACGTCGCCGGATCCGCGTACCCCAACACGTGAATCTCAGAAGCTTTCACTTCTGTTGCTTGCCCTTTGCCGGGAGACTCGACCACATCACCGAGCACTTCGATGCTGCTGCCGATGCCGGCCTTGAGAAGTTCTGATTCGTAATTCGACAATTCTGCCGGAGCGAGAACTTGCACGCTCTTCATTGAAGAGCCGTCATTAACTTCGAAGAAAGAAAAACCGCCCTTTGAGTCGCGCCGCGTGCGCACCCAACCGCAGAGTTTAATCTTTTGGCCGATCAATTTTGCATCAAGTGCTTCTACCACTCTGGTGCGTTTCATCCCAAAATCCTCTCTTCGAATTCCATTACTCAATTTTCTTGTGGATCGCCCAAACCGCACCAACATATGCAGATAGGAGCGTATTTTGTAGAGGCGACACCGATCATCGGCGGGCGATGCATGGTATCGCCCCTACAAACGCCGGAACTTACTTTTTTACGATAAAGTAGACGCCGTCTCTGATAGTGAGCAGCACTTTTTCAACGCGATTGTCTTTGCTGACCAACTCGTTGAAAGCGTGAATTGCTTTAGCATTTTCGCTTTGCGGATCGAGAACTTCGCCGCTGTAGAGCACATTGTCTACAAGGATAACGCCGCCTTTTTTCAGCTTCGGCAAAATCGCTTCGTAGTAGTTGCTGTAATTGACTTTGTCGGCATCGATGAAAACAAAATCGAATTCACCGGTCAATTGTTTGATCGAATCAAGACCGGCGCCCTTCATAATTTTGATTTTCTTGCCGTGGGGGCTGCTTTCGAAATAACGGCTGGCGAAGGCGATCGCTTTGTCGTTGATCTCAAGAGTAATGAGCTCGCCACCTTCCGGCAGACCTTCAGCCATCGAAAGTGCCGAATAGCCTGTGTACATCCCTACCTCGAGAATGCGCTTGGCACCCGAAATCATCACCATCTGTTTTAAGAAACGCCCTTCCAGAGGTCCGGTGAGCATTTCCGGCCATTCCATGGTTTCCTGGGTCTCTGTCGCCAGTTTTTCCAACAGGTCGCCATGAGACGCCGTCTTCTGACGAGCATATTGCTCGATTTCCGGCTTCATCAAAGTAAGCATGACAATCTCCTCCGGTCCGCGTACGAAGCCTTGATTTATACCAAATTGGCAGCATCGGAAGCTAGGTTGTATTACGGCTGAATACGCTACTTTCTGCGGCGCCAGGCATTCACAGCATCCAGTTCGTCGACCAAAGCCGCCAGTGGATTGGTCTTCTCCTCCAGCAGGGCAATGTCTTTCAGCACTTGTGCCTCGATTTCCTTGGACTTGTCAAACTTCACATCTGCAACAAGGTTTTTAGCTTGCTCAAGTTCGCTTTTTGCCTTCTCAATTCCAAATTTCAGAGCCAGATCAGCCAGCGACTAGCAAAAGTTCAGGAACATAATTTCAAAACTATATGTCATTATGAGCTAATTAGGGACACCGATGTGGGCGGTGCCTCATTAGTCGATCCCGTTCAAATTCTTTGGAATCTCACATTCATGCAAAAAAAGTTTCTTCCGATAGCGATCGGAACAATGCTCAGCGTGCTTTTTTCTGCCAGTTCAGCCCAAGCCAGATTTTTGAATTCAAACGAGCTGCAAGCCACCCGTGGCACACCCATAGCGTATGCAGCGCCACAAATGGGTGTCGCCGACGGGCAAAACTACCTGGCAGATGTTACCCAATTGGGTCAAATCAGATGGAACCTCGACAAAATGCCGCTCAAGGTATTCATTGAAAACGGCTCCGGCACACCTGGCTATCGCGACTACTACCCGGACTATATTCGAAAAGCATTCAACGAGTGGCAAGATACATCGAATGGCAAGATTAGCTGGCAGGAGGTTTCCTCGCCCAATCAAGCCGATGTCGTCGCCGCCTGGACAGCAAATGCGAAGCCCAATGGACCCGGAGTCGAAGCGGGCGAAACCAAATGTACGATCGGAGTGAACAGAATTACAAAAGAGCAAAGTATTATTCACGCCAACATCTCTGTTTTGACGACGCTTATGGGTCGATCATTCAGCGATACAGACACATACAAGACATGCCTGCATGAAGTCGGACACGCCATTGGCATGGAGGGTCACTCCAGCACGCCCAGCGACATCATGTATCCGGTCCTGAACAACAGCCAAACTCCTTATCTGAAGCCGCGAGACATCAACACTATGGCGGCTTTGTATACGGATTCCGGCAACTCAAGCTACCTGGCCCAGAGTCCGACATATGCGCAGCCAGCTCCAGGTTATTTCGGGCAGCCGCAAGGATATTCGGATCAAACACCTGAATATTTCGCTCAGCAGCCCAGCTTTCAGCCGCAGTACGACGGAGGCTTCATGCCGAGGAGAGATTATCAATCGCCACAAGGCAGATATGAAATGATGCCGTACAATCCCGACGATCTCAGCTTTCAACAACGCCAAGCGCTAAGAAGAGCTGTCCGAGATAGAATGCGATTCGGCGTACGATATTAGAAGCAGAGCCTGCTTTGCTCATTGACGGCACGGGGACATCCGCTCGTCCTCTACTTCAGTGTATCCAGCACATCCTGCATAAATGAATTCTTCAAAGAACACACTTCGGCAATATTGCTTACGCGCTTTAATCCGGGTGGAACTTGCAAGTAGTTAGCCGGAGCAGGAATCATTTTAATTCCTGTACATTCCAAAACTACTGTTTTATCGCCAAATCTGTTCGTCCGCACTGCGCGTACGGGGAGTCCACCCAGATTGGGCAAGCGAACCCATTCGCTGACCATATGATAGATTTTGTTTGGCAGCTTGATCTCTTTTGAAATCCAAATCTGCCACCTTTCTTCCTTTATCTGGGTCTCAAAATACGAGCAATCGAAGCCAAAGATTTTTTCAATTTTCTCTTTTGACCACTTCTCGTTACCCCAGGTAAAAGTAGCCGAATTTGCATTTCCGCTAATGCCTAGAAGGATTGAAACGCGATTCAAATTACTGTTATTGTTTTCGCTGCCTTCATAATAGACTCCCGACTGGCGATTGAAGATAAGCACCCTATCTGGGTCTTTAACTCGATATACATCTTCAAATCCCAATGTTTTGAAGTCGCAGGAAAGCCCTCTCGGACAAACATAGCGCGTCAGCTCGCCCAAAAATGCATGTCGCAGTTTCAGCATCAAAACTTGCTCAGTGGCCGCATAACAGGGTGCTGTGGTCAAAAACAACAGGACAGCAATGATTGAAGTTAATAACGATGATCGACGCAAACGTGCACTTGGGTTGAAGGAGACAAGCTTCTCGAAAGATCATAGTCTATTTCGCCGGCCAGGACATTCAGCCTCTCACAACAAATAGGTTCCTGGACGCGATACAATCGCAACAGGCTTCAACTATGACGGCAACCTTCGATCGCTGGGCGCGCCAATGAAAATGTTGAGGAATCTCTTCTTATCTATTACAGTGGCTTCAGCCTGCACTTCTCTCTGGGCGGCGCCGGCACTGAAAAGCCAACAGGGCTTGTTGATTGAACAGCACAGCGGGCTCGTCGGCGACGAGAAGATCTACATCACCAAAGACGCTTGCAAACTCGTCTGCGAGAAGTCGCATTTCACCATGATGATGAAAGCTCCCGATTGGAATATCGTCTTTTTCAGCGACAAATCCAAAATGATATACAAAACCGACATCGCCCATTGGAAAGGCGATGTTTGTTTTGCAGTCAGCCTGGTCAATTTCGGCCGCTTTAATCGTTTGCGTCCAGTCAGCTCCCAGAAAGAGAACTATGCGGGCGCACAGTGCACTGTTCTAACAATGAGAGGAAGTGCGCCGCCCGAACCATTTACGGATCCCACCGCGGTTGAATTCGGAAATGTAGTGTACGCAAAATATTGGCTGGCAGAGGGACTGCCCGTCAGTCAGAAAGCTGTGACTGCGATCTGCAAAACATTCCGTGTGCCCGACCAGAAAAAACTACCGTTGCGATTGTTTTTCATAAACGACAATCAGAAAAGAAAGAATGAGTTGACTACTGAGCACGTCACAAAAGTTTCTTTCCCACAAGATGTATTCCAAATTCCCACTGGCTACAAAACAGCGTCGGGTGAAAAGCAAGTGCTGCTCATGGATCCAATGCGGCAGAGCTTTCTCGAAGACCTGGCCGGTGAGTAGCAGGGCGAGATTGGAAAACCAATAACAGGTCAATTCAATTGCTGAAGAAAGCCCAATAGAGGAAAGTGACAATCGAGATCATTGCTCCGACTGCAACACCATAACGAATTGGATGTTCTTGCTGTTTAACCCTGATCTCAAACACACTTTGAATAGTGGCTGCCACAAGAAAGTCTTTGAGGGCGAGCAAACCGGCAACTGAAAGATCCTGCTCCGGCCAGCTGAACTGCTCGCGCAGCAGTATTGTCGAGCCGAAAACTGCAGTCAGCAAGAATATGGCAAATATGGCCTGCTCAACAAGTTTTACTTTTCTTTCGGCTGGTTCTTTTGCTTGCATTCGTCAACCCAATGATTGTCCGCCGAATTACAATTTACCCAATTCTTTACCTATCCGACCATTGTGCTGGAAACTAAGCCACGGGCGGCGATTTCGGCTTTTTCATTTTGCAGTCTGGCGATCAGCAACTCCGAACTGCGTTTGGCGCTGCCCAGAGAGGCATCGGCCAACAGGTCCTTACCCACCCAATCGCCGGCCCGGTAAACTCCCGGCTCGTTTGTTTCTTCCGTCCAATAACCATCGAGCTTTCCGTTTTTCACTGAGAGAAGTTTGTGCGCCACTACTATGTTGGCGAGAAAGCGCTTGTATACAAGTTTATCTCTCCATCCAGGCTGGAGGGTATCCATCACTTCTTCAAGTCTCTTCTCAATTTGGCTGGTGCCTGCCTCGCCATCTTTCAGATAATAAGCAACGTGGATTAAGGCGCCGTTTGGCTGGGTGAGCTCCGCTGACTTTGAGTGCACCGAATAGTAGAGCGGCTCGTCGATGCCCAGAGCAAAAGTGTTTTCAGGTTGAGGCAAAGCGGAAAGGCAAAGATCAAGGCAGGCTGCTTTTACATCTGTGAGCTGCTCTGCGCCCAGGTTAAGTGATACGTGACCGGGTTCAGGAGTGTGAACAGACAGGATCTTCTTCACCACATCTGGTGGCGCTGCCAAAATAATGCCCCTGTAAGTTTTTCGACCGGAAGCTCTTTCGGGAGCTTTGAAAACAACCGAAATTTCGCCGGTTTCTGCAATTCGAGAAATCTCCGTCACTTCGCAGCCGGTGAGCACTTCGACGCCAGCCTCTTTGCACTTCTCAAGCAGCGCATCAATCATCTGCGCCCAGCCGCCGTGCAGGTAGATTACACCGGTCTGCATGGCCAGTTTCAACTGAATGATTCCTGCTTGAGCAGAAAGTTTGTCCATGTCTGCGGTGTAGGTCGTCAGCTGAATAAGAGTGCGGATGAAGCCTTTCAAAGCTTCGCCACCGCCACTCAGCTCTTTGTCTGACTCTAACCATTGATTTACGGTCAGCGACTGAATGTCCTTGTCATTTATGGAATTCAGTCCTTTCATAAAACTGAGTAGCCTGAACTTATCGAATAGTCCTAGCAGCTTGGTTTCGAAGATCGTTCTGAGCGACAGGGGTAAAAGCGGAGTCTTCCCCTGAAAGAAAGCCCGCGAACGTCCGCTGGGCGGGGGATTGCCAGCAGGCTCGATACCCAGCTCTTTGAGGAAAGGTCGTCCGGCACCGCCCATGTAAAGGGCGTGGGGCCCGAAATTCATGTAATAGCCGTCCTTGACCGTGGTCTGAGCCCTTCCGCCTGGATGTTGAGAGCGCTCATACAAAGTGACCGCCAATCCATGCTTGGCGAGATTAAGCGCCGCCGAAAGCCCGGCCAATCCACCACCTGCCACCGCCACTCTTTGCTTTTCCGCCGCTGCCTTCATTTTTCTGTCCTCCGAGCTTCCTCGCCAATCCATGGCGTTATGACTATAATAGAGTTGTGGACAAATTTTGTCCATAATTTTCCGGATAAAATATATCCATTATGAAGCTGACCCAAGGAATCGAATGGTCCATCCATAGCCTGGCGCTTTTAGGAGCGTTGCCGGAGGGTTTGACGCTTCGTATAGAAAAGATGGCTGAGTTTTACGAGCTGCCTACTCCATATTTAAGGAAGCAGTTGCAGGCACTCTCTCGAGCCAATCTGGTGGAGGCGACTACCGGACCGGGCGGCGGTTACAAGCTGGCCAGACCGGCAGAGCAGATCACCCTGTTGGACATTTATCTGGCCATTGAAGGCGACGACAATTGCTTCCGCTGCACGGAAATTAGACAGCAAGGTCCAAGTGCGGTGGCAAAGACTAATTACAAGCGCCCATGCAATATCGCCTCAGCCATGTGGAAGGCGGAAAAAGCGTGGCGCGACGAATTACAGAAGGTCACCATCGCCGGTATCGTCAAAGACGCTCAAGAACAAATGCCGGCGGAACAAAGGAAGCGCGGCATCGATTGGTTTAACAGGACCTTAAGCGGACAATAGGCGGTTTATCCTCAAAGGTTGTAAAATCCGCTTCTGGCACTGACAAAGCAGCAGCAATGACATCAATATGAATCCGACCCGTGCGGACCTGATCGGTCCTCTCGACATGTTCAAAATTGGCATCGGGCCCAGCAGTTCGCACACTGTCGGTCCGATGGTGGCCGCTCTTGATTTCAGGAAAAACGTCATCGAGCCGCATATCAAAAAGCTGGGAGGCGCGGCTGGACATCTTTTGCACGTCACCGTGGAACTTTTCGGCAGTCTTTCGGCTACCGGTAAAGGTCACGCAACAGACGGCGCCGTGTGCGCCGGGCTGATCGGACTGCATCCCAAGAGCGCGGAGCCGGATGCCATTTGGGCGGCGATGCCCGATTTGGAAAGGACCGGCGCCATTGACCTGGGCAAGGTCAAGATCAGATTCACGCCGTCAATTGACATTATCTGGCAAAGTTTTCTCATGGACGGGCAAGCGCTGCCGCATGTAAATACCATGCGTTTCAGACTCTATGACAGCGACAGGCTTATTTCGGAGCAGCTGATTTTGTCG
>CAZHEZ010000248.1:0-9452 GCA_964531315.1 uncultured Candidatus Obscuribacterales bacterium
GATTGGGCGTGAAAACTACCTGTCCATCAGGGACTTTGTCATAATCTACTGCTTCTACTTGAAATGGCTTCATGAGAAAAAGCGTGAGGGCAAGCAAACTCTTAGCCTGGGCTTCCTGATCCTTTGTCAGCGGCTCGACAAACTTGCGACTTTTTTCGTCCAGAAATCTATCCGGATGCTTGATCGGTGAACTGGCGGTGCCGCCCTGCTGGGAGCTCATCTGTACTTCTTTGAGCAAGTCGCGAACTGTATTGACGCGCGCCAGCGCCTCTTGATCTATTTGAACCCCTGATGTCTCCAGCATCTCCAGGGTGAGATTCATCCACTCCAATGAGTCGATATTCAACTCGAGCTCCGGACTTGTATCCAGTGTCATTTGATGATCCGGAAAGCGTTTTTTTAGCCACTCCCACAGAGCGCTGCAGGCAGGATCATTGATAAGCGCTCGGTCTTCCGCTGAGAAGTCCGCTTCGGAAATCGCTCCTTTGTTTTTATCGGATTTTTCCTCGGCTTTTGCTTTGTCGAATTTTTCTTCCAGTTCGTGACGCTTCAACTTTCCAAGATTGGTTCGCGGCAACGGTTCTCTAGTCACAGCAAAGTCCGTGATATGCAAATACGAAGCGGTTGTCGATGCGGCGGTCTTTAAGGCGGATGACACGGCATCATGCACATCGCCTTCGCCTGTGAATTTCAGATTCGGCACCACTAGTGCCACCAGTTTGTTGTCTTTTTTGAGTAAACCGATTTCTTTGATTGCTGCTTGCTGGGCAATTTTTTCTTCTACATCATCAGGCTGAAACTTCTTGCCGCCCTCCATGACCAGGGTTGACGACGCGCGCCCCGTAATATGAAGGTTGCCGTTTTTGATAAAGCCAAGATCGCCGGTTTTGAACCATCCATCTTCGGTGAATGCTTCTTCGGTCTTGTCTTTTAAATGCAAATAACCGCTGAAGACATTTGGCCCGCGCGCCACCACTTCGCCCTCATTGGCATTGTGCTCGGGCTCTTCTTTTGCCGCTTTTGGCGTGGCAGCCTTCGGGGCCGGTTTTTGTTGTTGGACCGGCTCTGACTCTGCCGATGGGCTCTTTTTGCCTATTAAGGGATCTTTCTCTTTTTCCTGTTTGATCGGAATAATCTTTAGTTCTACATTGGGAATCGGCACGCCGGTGCCTTCGATGTCTTTATTTCCCGGCATGCGCATTGTCAGAAGTGGAGAGGTTTCCGTCAGTCCGTAGCCAATCGCGACGTCCCAGCCGAGCGCTTTGAACTTTCTGGACAGATCGGGATCGAGCGGCGCGCCGCCGGATGTGAATACGCGCAGAGTGGGGCCGAACTTATTGCGGACACCTTTGAAAAGTAGCTTGCCGAGAGGTATCCCGGTGTATTGTTCGCACAGAATAGCCGCTTTCATCATGGTATCAAATATGGCACCAGTGGCCTTGCTTGCATGCGCTTTCTTGTTTATCGCCTCGTATAGCGATCGCAAAATACGCGGCACCGAAACCAGTATGGTCGCTCGTCCTTCATTAATTGCGCGCATCAACTCGGGACCAGTCAATGATTGCGGCATAATGATCGGCAATCCCATTTTGATCGGACCCAGCAATCCGATATTCAACGGGTAGACATGGAAAAGAGGCAGGGGTAGAAGAATTCTGTCCGATGGTCCAATGAAGTACATCTGCCCGAATGCCGCGTCCAGCTGCGAGCGAATGTTCTTGTGACTGAGCGGAACACCCTTGGGCATGCCGGTTGTTCCAGACGTGTAGAAAAGAATTGCCGTGTCTTCTTCGGGCACCTCTTTTTCTTCGATCAGCTCTTCATAATTTCGCCGCTGACAGATCAGTTTCGTCCAGCTGTCGGTGCCGTGTTCAAGGTCTGTTCGGTAGAAGCGAAGTTTGCCCTTGGTCAGAGGCCCTGCCTGTGACTCTTCTACCTTTATCTTTGCTTCGTCAAGTTTTTGGATACCGTTTTCGTCTGTGAAAATCAAACAGGCCTGGCTGTCGTCGATGATATGTCGAAGCACTTCTGCAGATTGTTGCGGGTCGACGGGTACCACCACCAGTCCGCTGTAAGCCGCTGCCAGAGCACATGTTACCCAGGCAGGCGAGTTGGCGGCAAAGACAATCACAGTGCTTCCATTTTTCAATTCCAGCCGCTCAAAACCGGCTGCGATTCTGCGGATGTTTTCCACCAGTGCGCTAAACGTCAGCGTAGAGGAGCCGGTGCGTGTGAAGTGAATGATGGCCGGATGCGCATCGTACTTGTCGAACTCGTCAATCAAAGAGCGCAAAGTGGGCTTCGGACCTGTACGATGTTCCAGTTCGAGCTTTTCTCCTGCGGCATTTTGAAGATTCATGGTCTACCTCATTTCGCCTTTCGGGCTGGCAGCCGTTTGCTTATGGCTCTGTTGCTTTTCGAGGGCCAGAAGCTGGTCTTTGATCTGCGGCAACATCTGCTCAGTGGAGTTGTATCCGACTGCAATTGCTTTACGGATTACTTCTGGATCCTTAGTGAAGGGCGGCACAAAATCGACATCGGGGAATATCAAGACGTCGGATGCCTCTGCTTTCGGCTGGTCGGCGGCTGCCATCATGATGTCGGCGACCCTCATTATGATTGACTTCATGGATTTGAAGCTTTTATTGTCGACCGGATTTATGGCTTTGTCGCAAAGCACCGAAACGGTCAGACCGGAGCCCAATCTATCGGCTATTTTGTTCGGCAAATTGGCGCGCAAACCACCGTCTACATATAGCTTTCCATTGATCATAACTGGACGGAAAACAGTGGGGACAGTATTACTGGCCAGAACAGACAGCGGCAGATCGCCGTCGGAAAGAACACATGTTTGACCGTCGGTGAGATTTGTCACAACTGCTGCAAACGGCTTCTTAAGCTCGCTGAAAGTAGTCGGCAATTTCTTACGCAAAAAACTGAGATAGCCCTTGCCGGTTGAAAGACCGGCCAATGGTTTGCCCAGCACAAAGTGTTTGACGGGTGCCAAGGGCTTCAAAGCCGTGCGGGCAATCATGCCTTTCATCATTGCGTTTTGAACTGTTTTATCTTCGAAAAGGTCTTCAATTTCTGCAGGAGTCACACCAGCACAGTAGAGCGCGCCAATTGTTGCACCGAGGCTGGTGCCGACAACACCGTCTATTTCTACGCCATTGTCCTCCAGGCATTGAAGGACCCCGATTTGCGCTACTGACTTAAAAGCTCCGCCGCCGAGCGCGAGAATCAAGCGTGGATGCGCGTCAGGTGATTTGTCTTCGAAGTTTTCCTTCGACTCTTTACTTACTTCGGTGGGCGGCACCAGTACATCGGGATCGCGATTGGCTGAGACTTTGAGCGGATCAATGCGGACATCTCTGAGCCTGGCTGCATCCGACGCGGGCGTCGGACCGGCGCTCCAGATCACCATCACGCAAATCAAAAAACCTATGAATTTCTTACTCATCGACTTGCCCCTGACCAATTCGTACGCTAAAACTTCCCGTGTCGCCGCCTGTGGCAACATCAGGGAGACGCCCTGGCGTCCGATTAGTTCCGAATTGAGTAAATCCCTTCAGGGGTGCAGCTTTTGGTCGTCTTAAGAGCGGTTGCCTCAGGGGCGATCCCCGAGTTTCAGCCGACCTGCCGGCGGCCCACTTAATCGTCGCTGTTGTCTTCGCCTTTGTCAGCCTTGGGCACGGGCTTTTCCGGCTGAGCAGAAGGATCGGACGGATAGTTGCCGATGGTGACAGTAATAGCCTTGACGGCCTTATTGCGCAGAATCATAAAACTGAGCGTGTCGCCGACTTTTCTGGCCCGGACGGCGTCCTGCAGCTGCTGTGATTTCTTGATGTCCTTGCCGTCGATTTTTTGTACGATATCCATGCGCTCGAGCCCGGACTTGGCTGCCGATCCGTTGCTGAAGACCTGCGAGATGAAGACGCCTTCCGTCGAGCTGGGCAGTCCGAGCCCTTTAAGCACCGATGCATCCAGCTCCCCGACTTTCAGTCCGAGGAACGGCCGCTCGATTTTCTTATTGGCGATCAGGTCAGTCACCGTCGGTTTGGCGATATCTATAGGAATCGAAAAGCCGATGTTTTGCGCTCTTGCCGCAATGGCTGTGTTTACTCCCACAACCTGACCAATCATATTGAGCAAAGGTCCGCCTGAATTGCCGGGGTTGATGGCTGCATCGGTCTGAATAAAATTGATGTTGCCGTTGACGTCGGTGACCGTGCGTCCGACAGCCGAGACAATCCCAAGGGTGACTGAATGGTCATAGCCCATGGGCGAACCTATGGCAATCACAAACTCGCCCGGTCGCAAGCCGGTGGAGGTGCCCATCTCCGCAGTCGGCAGATCTTTGGCGTTGATCTTCAATACGGCCAGATCGGAAAAGCTGTCGATACCGACGACTGTCGCTTCAAGTTGCCGCTTGTCGTTGAGTGTCACATTTATTTTGCTGGAATTTTTGACGACATGCGCGTTTGTGACGATGTAGCCGTCCTCGCGAACGATGAAGCCGGTGCCGGTATTGTGACGTTCCGGACGAGGTCCGCTATTGGCGCCTGGCGATCCCTGCCCGCCTTTGGGGTTCATGCGTTGCCCGTTGAAAAAGAAGTCAAAGCCGTCCGGCACATTTCCAAATGGGAAGTTGAAGCCATTCATGTTGCCGATCATGATCGGCTGGTTTACTTCAATATTCACCACTGCCGGTGCAACTTTTTCGGCAATATTGGCTATGGTCGTAGAGGTGAGCGGAATGCCTTGATGGTCGCTGAGTGATTGCGCAATAAACTGGCGGGCGCTCGATCGCGAACCAGGAATTTCAAGCGTCTGCGTATCGGCTTCTGCACTGCCGGCGGTGGCGGCGTTTGCCTGAGGCCCCGTGCGAGTGGTTTCCTCGACAACTGCCAATCCTAAAAGGACTGTCGACGCTGTCATCAGGGTGAAAGCAGTCGAACAGCTCAGCAGGCGCGGCGTTACCTTCGATAATTGGCGTGAGAAACGAGTGAATCTGATTGAAAACATTCTCAAAACTCCATCGAGCAAACTATTCTGTTGCGGACAACGAAATCGGCGGCAATTGAGGCAATGAGAATTGGACCGCCGGCATGAAACCGGCTTCCAGCAATTGGCCTGCTATCTGCCCATGCCCAATTGTTGAGCGGTTTGGAAGACTTTCCCTTCTGTGAGAATCGAAGGCGCAATCACTACCTCTACTTGTTGCATTTCGGCCAGATTGGATGCACCCAGGGTGCCCATACTGGTCTTCAGTGCTCCAACCAGATTTTGAGAGCCGTCGTCGGTGCGAGCTGGTCCTACCAAAATCTCTGCCAATGTAGCTGACGAGCCCACCTTGATTCTTGTTCCGCGGGGCAAAATCGGGCTGGGCGTGGCCATTCCCCAGTGGAAGCCGCGTCCGGGCGCTTCCTTGGCGCGTGAGAAGGGCGAGCCAATCATCGTGGCATCGGCTCCGCAGGCGATCGCTTTACAAATGTCTCCGCCCACACCCATGCCGCCGTCTGCAATGATAATCGGGGAGATGCCGTGTTTTTCAGCGTAAGTATGCTTGGCGGCTGCGCAATCGGCGATCGCTGTGGCCATCGGCACACCGATGCCGAGCACGCCGCGTGAGGTGCAGGCCGCACCTGGTCCGATGCCGACCAGAATGCCGGCGACGCCTGTTTCCATAAGTTCCAGACAAGTCTGAAAGGTGACGCAATTGCCGACGATGACCGGACAACCGATTTTGTGTGTAAATTTATTGAGATTGAGGCTCGGCTGTCCCATGGCTGATTTGTGCTCGAGCCCGGTGACTGTGGACTGGACAACCAGGACGGAAAGACCGGCCTCAACTGCGATCGGACCGTACTTTTCAGCCCAATTGGGGGTGACCGAGGCAGCGACAAGCACGCCGCCCTTCTTAATTTCCTCAACCCGTTTGGCAATCAGATTTTCTTGAACCGGTGCGGTATAGAGCTTTTGCATCAATTGCACAAAGCTGTCTTTGTCGCTCTTGGCGATCTCATCGAAGGCTTCCTCAGTATTTTCGTAGCGCGTCTGCAGCCCTTGCAAATTGAGCACGCCCAGAGAGCCGAGCTTTCCTAGCGCAATTGCCATCTTCACATCGACGCAGCTGTCCATGGCACTGGCGATAATTGGAATTTCCAGTTTGTGATAACCCAATTTGACCGAGATGTCGCAAATTTCCGGGTCGCAAGTCAAAGATCCCGGCACCAGAGCGATTTCATCGAATCCATATGCGCGCCTGCTCCGTTTCCCCAATCCGATCATCAATCCGCCTTGGGCGAGCCTTTCCTGGTATTCAAGCGACTTGCTGCTGGACATTTATGAACCGCCTTTGGTTTTCTAAGGGACGACGCCATGGTCGCCCGGTCTGGTGATTTCCTGGTCTGGGCGACGCATGTCTTCGCCCTCACGCTACCTCTATGTCATGAACATCAATCAGGTGTATTCTTCTTTCTTATACTTGAATTTCAGGATAGCTTACCAGTCAAGTAGATGTTTCTTCCCACTTTGAGAGCGAACCTTCACAGATGAAACCACTTACCGTCATTGGGCTCAACTCCGGCACATCCATGGATGGCATTGATGCTGCGGCTTTTCGCATAGAACCAGTGGGCAGCGGTCATGTAAACGGGTCGGCAGATTCCACACCGGCGCTTAAGTTCACAATGTTGGGCAGCACGCTTTATCCATTTCAAAACAGATTTCGCGACCGACTGATGAAATTGGTGGGCTCAGGCACCGCCACATTGGAGGAAGTCTGCCTGCTCAATACCTCACTTGGTGAGATTTTTGCCGAAGCAGTCTTGAGGCTGCTCAAGGTGAGCAATCTGGCTAAGGGCGATGTTGACTTAATCGGCTCGCACGGACAGACGATCTGGCACTGCCCTGACGCAAAATCATTGTGGGGATTGAGTGCTGCCGGAACGCTGCAACTGGGAGAGCCTTCGGTGATTGCCTTGCGCACGGGCATCCCTGTAGTCGCCGATTTCCGCACCGCCGATCTGGCTGCCGGTGGGCAAGGAGCTCCCCTGGTTTCCTTTGCAGATGCGGTTCTTTTCGGGCAAGACCACAGAGCGACAGGTGTGTTGAATATCGGCGGCATTGCCAATCTCACCGCCATTAACGACCATGGGAAAGCAGTAGCAGCCTTTGATACCGGTCCCGGCAATATGCTTATCGATCGCGCCTGCCAGCTGTTTTTCAATTGCGAATACGACGAAGAAGGCAAGATTGCCGCGGGCGGACAAATCATCGAACCATGGTTGAATGAGCTCAAAGCGCACCCATATTTCCACAGGCGCCCGCCAAAAACCACAGGACGAGAGCTTTTCGGATTTGGGTATTTCGATCGAGTATTGGTCCCATATATCGAGCGCGAGAAAGTTGCCAAAGCCGACGTTGTAAAAACATTGACTGCTTTTACTGCTTCGACAATTGCCGACGGCTATAAAGATTTCGTCAAACCGGTGACAAAGATCGAACGGCTCGTACTGGGCGGTGGCGGCACATTCAATGACGAACTGGTTCGCCTGTTGAAAAACTACTGGCCCAATGAAGTTTCAATTGCCAGACACGAAGACTTCGGTATTTCCACAAAATACAAAGAAGCGCTGCTGTTTGCGCTGCTAGCCTACACAACTTACTTCGGCATTCACAACAACGTGCCGATTTGCACAGGTGCATCGCGACCGGTTTGTCTTGGGAAACTGGTGCGGGCGTAGAACGCATAGATTGATGTGCCGGTCGGACAGTCCGTTCAAAGTTTGGAAACCGGCCAATCTGGTATGTTCAAGTCGGAAGCCTTTCACAAACGCCGCTGGAGTATAGCGAATGCCTTCAACTGACACTGATCTCACGCTCCATTTGCCGGAGGAGATCAATTACGAATGTACTGGTTGCGGCAAGTGCTGCGGCGGATGGTCCGTGCCCATGACGCAGGATGATTTCGAGCGCATCGGCGGCGTCGACTGGAGTCAGTACGATAGCCGCTACCAGAGCCAGGAGCTGTTTCGCGAACTAAGACCCTACGAGTCGGAAGGCACTCCCTACGCCTATGCAATCAAAGAGGGCAGCGACGGTCACTGCCCATTTCTCAAAGACAATCTTTGTTTCATTCACTCCAAGCACGGTTCGACTTTCAAACCTTCGATTTGCCAGTTGTTTCCCTATTGCTTTAACGAGACCCCGAGCGGCGTTTACGCCACTGTCAGTTTTGTCAGCATGGGCGTGGTCAACAATTCCGGCAAACCTTTGACGGAGCAGCGCGACTATCTTGAGACCAAACTTAAAGAATTCAAAACGCTATTTCCCGATCACCATCCCAACTGGTCCAATCTAAAACTGGCTGTTGATAAGCCTCTTACCTGGGACGAGTATCTCGAAATCGAAGCGGAGATGCTGAAAATCTGGGGCGAACGCGAGAAGCCTCTCGACGATCGCTTCCTGGCTGTGTCCGACATGCTGATGTCTCGCTTCAAAGGCAGCCCGGTTGCGCCACCCGCCAATGCAGGCGCAATGAAGGGTCCGGACAAAAACCTATTAGTTGCTCTATATAAGATCTATTTTCCATCTAAAAAACTTGGTAGAGGAGAAGGAGATCTCAACGCCGGACGCTTTGCTTATCAGGTTTTGTTCGAGGGCATATTTCCCGGGTTGCGCCTTAAAGCACCTAATAAATCATATGGTTTTGAAGAACTAAAGAAAGTCGATTTTCCTCAAGATAAAGATGTAGAGGATCTGATCTATCGCTACTTCCGCTCGCGCATTTTCGGCAAGCTCTACTTCGGCGCCGGCTTTGGTCAGCTCAGCTTAATAACCGGCTTCCATCATCTGCTCGTCACTTATGTCTTGCTCAAGGAGAACGCCAAGATTGTGGCGCTCTCCCGTGGTGCAGGGACTCCCAGTTATCTCGATGTCGTCGTCGCTGTGCGCACTCTGGAAAAGCGCCTGGGCGAGACCTCTTTGGGCGGTTATGCCGCTGCGATTTTGGAACTTTTGCTCTTCAGCCCGGGGCGGATGCGGCGGATTCTGGCCAATACCTGATTGCTCCCCATATATAAGGAGAGTTGATCTGAAAAAAACCTGCGGCCGCCCCAAAAGCCACTGGAGTATGCAGTTTCGGGCTTTGAGTGGAACAGAACTGTATTCCAGACAACATTTTGCTGATTGACTTGTAACGCGTTATCTAGTAATCTAGCGCCACTGATTCCAAGAGGTCGCACTTCTCGCGACCCGTTTTTAAATCCACTTACTAACTTTTGAATATTTCTGGCAGGAGGTTCACTCATGATCCGTAAACTTACTATGTCTGCTCTCGGACTTTCCGTCGTTGCTGCCCTCGCAATCAACGCACCAGCATTCGCGCAAGCTCAAGGTGATCAATTCGCTTCGTCCGGTACCGAAGGACAATATTCGTCCCAAACTCA
>CAZHEZ010000249.1:0-9224 GCA_964531315.1 uncultured Candidatus Obscuribacterales bacterium
TTGATGATAGTGTTCTCATTCTTACGAGGTTTCATATTACTGACCTTTCTTCTTCTCGCTGCTTGTGAAGTCATCCACCCGACAGGGGCCATCTCTGCATGCAAGCACGCGGAGTGGCGGAAAGCCGGTCTGTATGGATGGAAGGGAGGTAGAGAGTGTTAATTCAAAATGGAAAAGGATAGAGAAGCGAGGGACTTCACCATAAGTGGCCGGTACCTTCTTTTCCTATGCAATTACACAAATAAGTCTTGTTTGCAGCTAGTAAGGCTGGCTTACCCCGCGGTAGCTGCTAAGCAGGGAACACTCAAACGACTGGCTGAATGTTGGTTTTGATTTGATGCCGCGTACTGCACACGTCAACCTAGACGCGCGGTCCGTTGCCGCCAGGAACAGTGCCTATATAGCCGGCTTTATTCGATGGGAACTCAGTTCCATAGCGCCTGGAACCATCTATCAATTCTTTAGTAACCTCATGCTCGTTTCTATTATTGCCAAAGCTGGCATAGAAGGAAGTCAGGGGAGTCTGGTCGGTAGTTTGATAGGCATGAATTTGGACTTTCGGAGAACCGTCCGGATTTGTGCCTTGCAAATCGGCTTGATCTTGCAGAGCCTTTTGAACTGGCGCTAAATCACCATCGTTTTGATTGTAAGCAGTGTCACCGGCTTTCTTCAGGTCTTCTAGTTTATTTTGATTTTCCGGGTTTAAGTCCTTCTCTTTGTCTTTGGTATTTGGTTCTCTTGTATTGGTGATCTCTCCATTTCGAGGTGTTCTTTGCTCGTATGGTTCATCCTTGTCGTCGTCTTTTTCACTAGGGGGACCGAAGTCAGTTTGTTTTGTCGAACCATACATGGCGAACTCTTCATTGCTCTTAGTTTTGTCGCTCTTAGTTTCGTCTGATTTCTCTTCGCCGGGCGGGCCGAAGAAGTCTTGTGCGGACGCCAAACCAACACTGGCCATTGTCTTATCGTTGTTAGCCAAGTCCGTAGCAGAGGCTGGCGTTGCACCCACTTGACTGTCTACCGCTATGGAGGCCATAGTTGGCGCCGCAGAGATACCGGACTCTGGAGCCGCGGAAACTTGACTGTCACCTCGATCAGTGGACATGCAAAGCCGACCTTTGTAGGCAGAAACGAATTGCGCACGCAGATGCGCTACTTAGTAAAAGAGGCTAATAGCCCCGATTTCAATTTGCCAGAAGCGTGACGATAATCGCAGAAAGTGGGTGAAGTCTTTGTGAAAGCGCTGCAGCAGCTGTGAAACAACTTCGCCGCAAAAAATGATTATCTATCTTCTGTCTTGACCTACAGGTGGTTTATTAGCATTAGTGACAAAAACAAAGATATTTACCTTCGACATAACCTCATACGACTGAATGTTCACGCTGCGTTTACGCTGGCCCGCATAAGATACTCAAGTAACACTCACGATTCGACCCCCGCACACATATAATCGCACCGGAAGCAGAGCTGCCCAATACAGCAATTGCTGAAGGCTTACCCCGTACTGGCTAGACAGCGAAAACAGCTCATCGTCGCAAGTCGTCAGATTTTCGCGTGCCATGGCGCGCTTGATTGGAGTTTTTACTAATGGTCTTTCACCCAACTGATCGCCCTACTGCCGCCCCTGTTGAACAACGGGGCCATGCACTGCATGCATTCGATGAAGTTTGGAGTCATCAAAAGCGTGCGGAAAAACAGCACCCGAAATCTGAAGCGATTCATCCTTCAGATCGAACACAAGAAACAAAGCCTCATGCAAAAACACAAAAAGCGGAAGCTACTACCCTAGATTGCAAGAAAGGATGTCCTTTTGAAGGCGTCAATTCCGCGCGCTCGCACTTGTCTGCGCGCAGCGATTCGGATGCATTTACCAAGGCTGACGCGCGCGCACTCAAGGGCCTCGATTTCAACAGCGGCAAACCGATGACCGATGCCCAAATGGATGCGCTTTCGCATTTGAGAAAACACGCCATGGACGATGACGGCACCGGCCAGCCGCTCTGGAAAAAATATGCACCGGAAGATCCATCCGCTCGGGAAACATTCAAAAACCAGATGTTTGGCGGCAACGCTGATTACCACGACGCACAATATTTGATGTATAACTCTGATTCTGCATACAGTCGCGAATACAATGGCAATACCGTTCGCGACTACGGCGAAAGCCTGGACTCGGGCTACAAGGGCACCGGAAATTCGACAACGATAGACTTCTCAACTGCGATTTATTCCTCCAGAGACACGACACCTGCGCCGGCTCGTCAAACCAGCGGTGGCAGAGGGGACGGATAAGAGCGCGGCTTAAACTGCAGGGAACAGACCTGGAGCTGAAACTGGAGCCGAAGAACAACAAGCAACACTTTGTTACGACATGCTGTAGTAAAACCTCTACAAAGAGAGAAAGACCGGAGCTCAAAACTTCTGAGCTCGGGTCATTCTCCGGGAAAACCTGACCAAAATACGCCCCCTTCTCGGGAAATAGCGTGTCAATCGGAACAGTCAGGCGGTTCAGTGAGCAGACGTTTTAGCGTCTACAAACCAAGCCTAAAGAGTCTCCGGCGTCTTGCCGACGGCGGTGACCAGACTGAGTGCGCGGGCATGCAACTCTGCAGCTTGAGCGTCCTCAGGATGACTGTCGGTTCGATGCTTCAGCACGGTGAGCAGATGCCCAACCTTGCGAAGCGACTTGGGATACTTCTGCGCCGCCGAAACGAAAGCCGCATATTCAGTCGGGCTTGCTTCAGTGAGCAGATATCGCCAGTTGATCAAATCGGACACCGTCACTTCATTGTCTTCCAGGCAAATCTGCAATTCCTTGCGATGAGTCGCAGGGTCCAGATAGGTGCCGAAAAGCTGGTCCATGAGCGGATGTACGATGGTGAAGTTGTAGCGCTGGTCCCAGTGATGCAGGAGGTGAATCTCCTCGAGCCACTGGAAATAGGGCTTGCCCACCCAGGGATGATTGTCGAAGTGGAAACGCGCATGCGTCAGATCGACCACCATCTTGGCGTAAAACCAGAGCGCGCCAATGAAGGCGAAGCTGGCAAACGTGATGCCGTGGGTGTAAAGATAGAGTCCGGCCACCATCATGCCAGGGATCACCCAGCTCAGTCCCAGTCCCTTCTCTGAAGCGTGATAACGCTTGCCATGGCGGTAGAGCCGCCCGATCGGGTAGATGATCATGTGGTGAATCCAGTGAAAACGCTGGTTCCGCCGGAACACCTGAGCCTTGCGGGTGAGATAGCCGACATGCTGGAAAAAGCGGTGGTATCCGTAGCCGATCGATTCAACTGCGATGACTGCGCGCACCAGCATGACGATGGGAGTGAGGATAAACGTCACTGCCCATGGTGCCACGCCGTGGCTGGTCAGCCAGCTGAAGAACATGCTGGAAAACGGCTCAGACCAGGCGAACCAGATCAGAGAGCCGACACCGATGAAGAGCCAGAGGGTGGAGAGAAGCTTGCGGAAAAGGTTGTCCTTGGGCTTCAGAGCTGCGATGTAAATTTCATTGGAATGACTGGCGTCAAGATTGACCTTAACGGTCCTTGTCGGGGTCATATAGCACCTTCTTCCCGGAGATCCTTACTGTCCTCCGAGATCGTGAGTCTTGTTTTTCTTTGAAGTTCTGCAATAAACGAGAGCTTTCTGCCTGACGCTCGATTCGAAAAAACAACCGGCACAATGCGCTCGCCTCAAGCAACAGAGTCAACCACTGCGGCCTCAGGCGAACGCACGGCGCGGCCGCGAATCAAGTTTGTCTATTTGGACAGGGCTCGAAAAACATGGCAGCGGGAAGCAATTTGCCCGGTTTGTCCCGGATGCATCTTGCCTCCCGCGCCAGTTTCGGACAAGCAAAGGGCAACTGAGGTTTGTCTCAGCCGCGCCCTACTTGGTAATCGTGAAGCGATCCAGCTCTTCGCCCTGGGCGGTGAGCTGGCGGGCCACGAGTTTTGTCCCATAGAAGTCGATGACCGTAATCGAGTGCCTTCCTGGCTTCGCGACCGCGGTCTGCGGCAGCCACTTCACTTCCTCAGGCATGGCCTCGGTATGAAGCGGCGCGCCACCAGCTCCTGTGACCAGGTAGATGACGCCCTTGGGACGAGTGTTCGTCTCACCGTCGAACTCCTTGTCCAGCGTCAACTCGCCGTCGTACCGGGAGGGCTTGCGCAGATCCTTTGGATCAGCGGCAGCAGGTTCACTGGAGGCGGTTTTCGGCTTGAGGGTGAAGGTAAGCGGATAAGTGCGTTCGTACGTATGAACGTGACCGGTGAAGACGATGTCCACACCGCACTTCTGGATGATATCCGCAACCAGCCTCATGCGCAGCCCATCCTGGTGCTTGCGGCTGGAGTGAAAGGCCGAGTGGTGGAAAGTGACAAACTTCCACGTCTTCGTGCTGGCCATCAGGTCCTTCTCCAACCAATCACGCATGACCGGATCGGTCCAGTCCGTGTAGAAATTGGAGTCGAGAACCACCCAGTGCGCGTCACCATGGTCGAACGAGAAGTTCAACATGCTGGGAATACGCTGGCCGGCCGCTGCGAAGACAGCGTCTTTGCGCGACTGCGGTCCCAGCAAGTCCTTGCCGTAGGCATTGACTGCAGCCTGGGGAATCGGCGCATTGTGCGGCTGAGCCCAGTACACGAAATACGCGAAGTGGTCGGCGAACTCGTTGAAGTCAGGGACAGCTTCGGTTTCCGGGCGACCGACACAGTGGTTGCCGGGCACGGCCACCGTGAGAATCGAGCGCAGAATTGGCGCGCCCAGAGCATCGGCAGCTTCGTCGGAATTGTATGCCGGCAAGAATTTGTCGAAGTACTCGGTAATGCGCCCGTCGTCGTATGCAATATCACCGACCAGGACCAGCATGTTGGGCTTTTCCTGGAAGATGCGATTGGCGACGCGGCGCTCATCGACACCCCATTTGGCGATGTCGCCAGTGACGACGACGCGAGTCTTCTCACCCGGTCCAGTCGGTGCCTGAGCGGCGGCAGCAAATACCTGATTGCTCCGGTAATTGATGCGATAGGCAAAGCGTTCTCCCGGCTCAATCCCGGTCACCGGCACACGGAAGACCGAGTGCACGGGAACAGCGGGTTGCGCGTCGGGCAGCTTGACCGGATAGGTCACGGTCGGCGTGAAGTCGAACGTGCCGGTGCGGTCTCCGTAGACACGCACTTTGTAATCGGCGGCATTGCCGGCACCGCCAAAAACGATTTCGAACGGCGCTGCGCCGTCACCCAATTGGATGGACGGCTTGACGACGAACGGCGAAAAGTTGCCGACAGGGTCACGAGCCTCTGCACGAAGCCGCGCGGAGCCCCGCCGTATAATCGCGATACAAGCCGCCATGGCAAGCGCCACGGCGACAATAGCAAGTAGATTTATCATAGGAGTCTCCATTGGCCGGACATCAAAACGTTTGATGCGGCTATTCATTTGGTTGCGCTGAACCAGCAGGAACGCGGCACATTGACTGCACCGACTCCATGCTGGCGACAACCCGGAACGCCCCGCACCGGCGTAGCGCACCAAATGCGGTGCACTACACCGGTCGGAGCAGGCGAGATTTAAGCACCGTGGACGTCATGTCCTTCAGCGGGCTGATTGAGAGGGGGAGAGCCCTGGGGACGCTGAACGGCGAGCCGAAAGACAGCCCGGTTTTTGATCTCCAGAATGGTGAACTTGTAGCCCTGCAGCTCGACAGATTCACCCCCATCAGGCTGACGATCGAGCGCTTCAATGACAAGACCCGCCACCGTCACACAGTGCGTTTCGCAGCTGAGCGTGGCGCCGAAGAACTTGTTGAACTCAAACAAAGTCAGATCGCCTGGCACATGCCAGGTTTCCTCATCCATTTGCTCGATGCCGGCTCCCGGCGTATCGTACTCGTCCCAGATTTCACCGACCAACTGTTCCAGCAGGTCTTCCAGACAGACGATACCGACCGTGGCACCGAACTCGTCAATGACCACAGCCATCTGCAATTTGCGCTCCTTCATCTGCTCGAGCAAAGTGCTGGCAAGCATCGTATCGGGCACAAAGTAGGCTTTGCGCACATACTCGGCAAGCCGGAACAGACGAGGCGGCTTGGTGGCGCCGGAGAGATCCCGGACCGCCGGCGGTGTACCAGGCAGAGCCTGGCTAACTTCCGCATTACCAGCACCCATGGCCGCGGCTGCCGCACCAGCTGCTGTGGCATCTCCTGCTTGAGCGCGCACTTTCAGATGCGCGTAGAACAGGTCGTGCAAATCGCGAGTGTTGAGAATGCCTATGACGTTATCACGCGTGGTGCGGTAGACCGGCAGTTTGCTGTGTTTGGTGCGAGAGGCCACAGCCATCATGTCGAGAAGACTCATTTTCTCCTCGAGACAGTCCATGCGCGTTCTAGGCACCATTACTTCCTTCAAGGTCACCGCTTTCAATTCAAGAGCGCGCTTGAGGAAGTCTGATTCTTGCTTTCCGAGTGTGCCGGCTTTGACACTCTCTTCAAACAAAATCTGGAATTCACCCGGCGTGGGCAGCCGGTTTTCGTCGTGACTGGCTTTGCCCATACCGAAGGGCTTGAGAATGAGCCAGGTCAGCCCATTCATGACCCATACCAAAGGTGCCGTCACCAGACAGAACAGGTGAAACGGTCCAGCCAGGAAAAATGCCAGTCGCTCAGGAACTTTCAGGGCGATGGTTTTCGGCACCTGTTCCCCAACGACGACATGCAACGTGCTGAGCACGACAAACGATAGGAAGATCCCGATACCGGCCGGCAGCTGCGCTTCGGCAACTCCCGGTATCACGGACATCACGGATTTGATCAGGGGCAGGATGGAATTATCTCCCAACCAACCCAAAGCCAGACTCGCCAGCGTAATTCCAAGTTGTGCACCGGCGATGGTTTTATCCCTCTTCAGTTGCATCTCTTGAACACGCTTAGCCCCTGCATGTCCCTTTTGAACAAGCTCTTCCAGACGACTCTTGCGAATCGCAATGATGGCGAATTCAAACGCCACGAAGAGCCCATTCATGATCAGGAACACGAACAGGAGACCGAACCCGAGCATTAACGGGCCGAATGACATATGGCTACCTCCAATAGAACCGCCTGAAGCTGTGCCAAACCGTGACCTGAAAACGCGATCGTTCTCAATCAGTCAGGCCGGCACTGCTTCAACAAGCGGAAACACCTGGAATGCACGACGTGCACTCCGCTAGATTTGAAAGTTCATCGACAGCGCCAGAGCGCGTTCATCCCCAAAAGACAGCTCAAAAGAGAGTTTGTCCTTCAGGTATAGCGCGCGTGGGTGTCGGAAGCTTTAGATGCGTTTGGTTTTTTACCAAGCGACGTTTTGTAGGAGAAATTAGTGGGATCGAATCTAGAAGAGTCGTACAGTTTGGTTCAATCTGCTCCTCTTGTCTGGCTCTAATACCTGACTAAGATCATGAGGATAACTTCTTCAAAGTTCACTTAGTTGGCTTATCTTGACAATATATTCAATCTCTCTTGTTATACTCTGCAAGTCATGAAAACCAATCTAGTATTCTCTCCGCGCTATAAAACCCCGCTTTCTGAATTTGGTTTTGATAAACCATTCGCGCTAGATCGCGGAGAGTTGGTTCTCAAGAGGCTCAGTGAGGACATTGGCGCACCTCTGCCATATCTGGTGCCGGAACCAATTACCGACGAACAGGTCCTGCTCGTCCATACTCCCGAATATGTGGAAACACTGAAAGATCCAAAAACTTGGATCGAGCTTTTCGAATTTCGCCAAAGCGAATACTTCCCCGAACGCGCTGTGAGACCGCTTCCTACTATCCTGGAAGATTTCAAATTGAAAAGCGGCGGCACTCTCAAAGCCTGCGAGCTCAGCTTGGAAACAGGACTGGCAGCCAATCTAGGCGGCGGTTATCATCATGCGTTTCCGGATCAGGGCAGGGGTTATTGCCCAATAAACGACATTGCCATAGCAATCAGGCACCTGCAAAAGACGGGAAAAATCAAAAAGGCCTTGATTGTAGATCTTGATTTCCACCAAGGTGACGGTACCGCTATTGCTTTTAAAAACGACGACAGTGTTTTCACATTCTCCGTTCATTCAGAAGAAGGCTGGCCGGAGGTCAAGCAGCAAAGCGACCTCGACATACCGATAAAAGAAATCGAAAAAGACCAGTATCTTTCCAAAACCGAAGCCGGATTAAAATTTTCGCTCTCCAACTTTGCACCGGATATGGTGATTTATGTGGGCGGAAGCGACCCATACGAGAAGGATGTATTGCCCGGTACAAGCTTCTTTCGACTGCCTCTGTCCGTCATGAAAGCACGCGATGAATTGGTAATCGATACATTTGCCGACAAGGGAATTTCTCTGGCAACGGTCTTTGCCGGTGGTTACGGACCTGACGTTTGGGAGGTACACTATTTAGCAACCCGCCGGTTACTAGAAAGAAGTGGCTTGAATTTTGGCAAAACCTTTTCCTGCTGTTAGCGCAGCTACTGCTCGCCGACGCGCCGTTTCCGATGGCGCCATCTATCCCGTCGCCTCCCCAATCGTTAAATGGGCGGGCGGCAAAACCCAATTGATCAAACATTACACGCCGCTGTTTCCGGCTGAATTCAATCGCTATTTTGAGCCATTTCTAGGCGGCGGTGCTGTTTTCTTTCATATGGTGGCAAAAAACCCCAATTTGCGTGCTGTTTTATCCGACTCCAATGTCGAACTGATCAATTGCTATAACATGGTAAAAAATGACCTGGGCTCTGTGATCAGGCTTCTCAAAAAACACCGAAACGACAAGCACCACTTCTACGCTGTGCGGGCCCTGGACGTCAGCCAGCTTTCACCGGCAGAACGCGCCGCCAGACTGATTTTTCTGAATAAAACCTGCTTCAACGGCTTGTACAGAGTCAACCGAAAAGGGCAGTTCAATGTGCCATTTGGGCGATACACCAATCCCAAAATTTGCGATGAAGTGAATTTGCGCGCGGCCGAGAGAGCTTTGTGCAACACCAAGATAGTCACAGCCAATTTCGAAGCAGTAGCAGCTCAGGCCAAGCAAGGCGACTTTGTCTACTTAGATCCGCCCTATCAGCCGCTCAACGCCACCTCAAATTTTACAAGTTACACTCGCAACTCATTTGGCGTCAGCGATCAAGAACGGCTGGCCAATCTGTTTAAAAAGCTCACTGATAAAGGCTGTTATGCCATGCTCAGCAATTCGGATACACC
>CAZHEZ010000250.1:0-9205 GCA_964531315.1 uncultured Candidatus Obscuribacterales bacterium
ACCTTCACTGAAAGTGCCAATTCCAGGCTGGCAAAAAACTCATGGCCATTTCTGATTCTCTTTGCCCTGTCCATCGGATTTGGTGTTTACTTTCTGAAAGGCAGCAATGTCTCGACCAGTGCTCCCAGAAGAGAAGTTGCAATTGGCTCATCGGAAAAGGAACCATATGCGCCGGCAAGTGCGACATGGACGAAATTCTATCGCGAGGCCAGCTCTTCCTTCGACAAAGGCGAATACGCCCTCGCTGAAAAACATTTGCAGCGTGCAATCCTGGAGGCGCGCCACTCCGGAAACAGCTCGGAGCTTTTGCCATCTTTGAAGAAGATGCAGGACGTCTTATACGTCCAGCGAAAATTCACTGAAGCAGATTCATTGGACCAGGAGATTTTGCGCTTGAACACTGCTGGTATTGCAGTGGAAACTGGACTGTCTGGCGGGAGTAAGAACGCTGAGATTGTCAATTCTGAAAATTCCAGCATCGAGGGCGAACCTCCCGAATCTGAAAATGAAAAGACAAAAAACAAAGAAGGGGTGTCTAAGCCCCAAGGCGTGCAATCGAAATCTCAAGATGAGCGCATCGCTCAGTTGGCGATGTTCTGTCACAAAAAAGGGCAGTGCGGCACGGCGATCAAACTATTGGAGCATTCGGTCGAGATCTCAAAGAAAATGTATGGAACCAACAGCCTCAAAACAGCAGCGCGAATAGAGGAATTGGCTTCGCTACATCTGGCGCTCGATGAATCAGAGCAAGCAGAAAAGCTCATGAAGCAGGCGATGGAGATTAAGTCAGCTGTGGCCAAAGCGACTCCCGGGTCGAAAGTTAAGTGAGTATTCCACCGGGCGCCATATAATAGGTGAACGTGATGATGGGGGATTGTTGAGTGGATAATTCGAATTCGGGAGAGCCTGCACCCAGCAGGGCTAAGACCTCCGATGACTTGTCAAAGAAAATCCTCGGGTCAATCCAGGGCAAATTCACCGGTGAGGAGACTGCTCACTGGATTGCTGATGTAAACAAAGAACCTACCGCGGTAGTCACAAAAACTCATAGCCTGCCGGTTCATTTAAGCAGCGTCCAGTTTCTGGACAAGTTGTTCGATGACTTTCAGCGTTATGCCTTCGAACTCAGCAAGGCTGAGACTGCCGACAAGCGAGATGTCATCTGCAATAGACCGGTCGCGCCTGCGTCCACAAGTCAATCGAGCGATTCTGCAGTAATATTCCAGGGCACTCTTGTCACAGATCCTTGGGCACTCGTTATGCAGGCTCAAGCGCATAAGCTTGTTGCCTACATAGTCCCGATCGAGAACTTAAGCACTTTTGCCGGGCGCGAATCTTTCTTCTCGAGTTATATCGAAATCGATGGCACGACCGAAGAGGGTGCCACTGTTTGGAAAGTCGATGGACAGTTGATCTTAGACTCGATGCTGTCATACCTTTCCAAAAAACTTTTCGGAATTCTGCTTCGAGTGGCAAGTGGAACAGCTTTGCCGGCAGAGCGTTTTTCCATGGACGCCAATTCCAAAGAAGCTCTCAATCTCTCCGATATGCTCGTTCATAACAAGCGCTCTCTGCTTGCAGGCTATGAGAATTATGTTGCCAGTGTTGATCAGGAAGTGAATCAACTAAGTGCAATGGCAATGAAAGGAATACAAATTTTAGACAAAGAGCACTCGCGCGATTTGATGCTGCGCACAAATCATTTGAAGATGTGGCGCGAGAAACTATTGACCATGGGCGAAGAGCTGGCTCAAATCATCGCTGATTAATCTCACGGGGGAGTTAATCTTGGGGCGCGGAGATTACGAAAGAGGGTTCGTAACCGCCCCATTGAAGTCAGGCGCCTAAAAAGGGAAACTCCTGGCAACTCTTGCTAGCTCCCTTGCCTCCTCGGTGCGAACCATGCCCGATATCCCTCCAGAGTCTCCAAAAGAGCAAAAATCAGAAGGCGCCTTGAGCTGGACTCAGCACAACGTGCTCAATCCGGCCCTTAATGCCGGTCCACTGGCGATTTACAACGTAGTTGCCGACGCCACGCACCTGCCCGAATGCCACCTGAGCGTCGATACAGCAACTCCCTACAGCACCAACTGGTATGTGCAGAGCTTATCCGGCGGTGTGGGCGCTGTTGCTCCCTTCATGCTAGCAGGCGCTGGAGCCGGCAAAGCCATGAGAGCCGCTGATGCTGCTCTGGTGGGCACCCGCACCGGTGAAGTATTGAGTCCGCTGCTTACTTCAAGCAGAGCCGCAAATGTTGCCGGCGCCAGCCTTTTCGGCGCCCTGCAAAAGCCTGACGAAACTCACACTCGCTTTGGCAATGCGGTCGGCATGGGACTTGGATTTATGGTCTTCGACAAGGGCAACATGCTCAGCCGCGAGCTGCCTCTGGCAGGTAAACTGGCCGCCATTCCGATGACCGGATTTGTCGGCGGCGCCGTCATGAGCGAAGGCTCTCAGTTGTTCTCAAACGGCAAGCTGGCAAGCACCGATCATGTTCTACAGTCGGCTGTTCAAGGCCTGGCGCTGAATTCGGTCATGCCCTTGGCCGGCGAAGGATTCAAGCGCATCTCGACAAAGGTGGCTGAGGTTCGTGCGGCGTCTGCCGGAAATGCCGAAGTCAACCTCAACAGCGGAATTCGGGGCCCCAAGGGAGGTGCCATTCCGGAAGCAAACATCAACGGAATCATCGATCCTGAAGCTGGTGGCGAGGGACTGGCTGCAAAACTCAACCTGGGTTCGCGGACGGACCTTCATGCACTTTCGAGATCTTATTCGGATTGGATCAAGGACAACAAACCCACCTATCCGACCACTGAGGAGTTTGCCAATCTAACTCCCAACGAAATTGTCGCCCGTGGCTTCTATCATCCTGACGCTACCAATCTTGATCAGCTCAGCACCTTCCACGACGCCAAGCCCCGCCCACTACCGGATGCAAAAGTGGTGGCAGCAGAAGTTGGAAAGAGCGTAGAAGGCATGCCCTTGGCCCAGAATACCGGCAATCTGATTCTCGGCGAATGGAATATGGAATTTTTGACCGGTGATAAGGCTGCCTATTTCACCGACACCTACAAGCAGATAGTGCCGCGGCACCACCTCATGTTTGTGGAAGAAACCAATGCTGAAGGTCTGGCCAAAATTGCCAAAGACAACGGTTACAATTTTGAAGTCTCGCGTGATAACAGCAGAGGCCAGGCGGTTGGTTTCCTCATTCACCCGCGCTTGAAAGTATTGGGGACGCACAGCTATGAAGAGATCGCCAATGTAAATAACATTCCTGATCTCAGACCCGCTTTCCGCGTCGATCTGCAAGACACAGCAACAGGGGAGAAATTCTCCGCCGTGACTGTTCACCTGAAGTCGATGAGAGGCGGACCTGAAGCTACCGGACCGGTTCGCACCGAGCAAGCTCAGCGCTTAGCCGATGTCTTAGGCAAAGACTTCTCTGGTATCATCGCCGGTGACTGGAATACTTTCCTCGATAAGTCGCGCGAACTTGATCCGCTGATTAAGGCCGGATTCAAAATCGCCAATCCGGGAGATGGAACATATACCCAGGCTATGGGAGGCAGGCTAGATGGTTTCTTGTTCAAGAACCTGAAGGGATCGCTCTCCAATCCTGACGTGCGGCCATTCTTCAAGAATCCGCTCATTACGCGTGGTCTCTCCGATCATGGACTGCTTACGACTCACTGGAACAGTCAGCAAGGAGCATTTTCATTCTCGCTGGTTCCCAATTTTGTCGGTTTTGATCCATCACGCAACTGAGGTTTCATCGCAGTCGTGGCGGACCAGGTGGCTTGTACCACTTGTAAAACATTGATTTTGCAATCTCGGCTGTGAGCACGTAAGCGACTATAACTCCTCCCAAACTGAGGAGAATTGCCGGTGACAGTGGTGCCAGATCGAGAATGCCGCGCAGCGGCGTATAGGGCAGCACCAGCGTGAAGATAATGACGGCAATATTTGCCAGAGCCAGCGCTGGCGCGGGGCGGCTCATAAGGAATGGTTTGCGCGTGCGCAATACGAGCACGATCAAGCACGCGGATACTATGCCCTCAGTCAGCCAGGCGGTGCGAAACTCCCCTGCCGGGGATTTAAATACGAAAATCAACAGCGCAAATGTTGCATAATCGAAAACCGAACTAATGGTGCCGAATATGAGCATGAACCAGCGTATAAAATTGAGATCCCATTTTCCCGGACGTTCCACCAGCTCTGCATCCACCGAGTCAGTAACAAGCGCCATCTCCGGAAAGTCGGTGATTAGATTGGCCAGCAAAATCTGTTTGGGCAGCAAGGGCAAGAACGGCAGAAAGAGAGATGCACCAGCCATGCTGAACATATTGCCGAAATTGGCACTGGTGGCCATGAAGATGTATTTGAGCGTGTTGGCAAACGTGGTGCGTCCTTCTTTCACGCCTTGAACAAGAACTTCAAGGTTGTGCTCCAACATGACCAACTGAGCGGCTTCTTTTGCCACATCTACCGCGTTGTTGACGGAAATGCCCACATCGGCCGCATGCAGCGCAGAAGCGTCGTTGATGCCGTCGCCTATATAGCCGACAACATTGCCGGCTTTTTTGAGCGCGACAATAATCGCTTCTTTCTGGTTGGGTTCCACCTCTGCAAAAACATCGATGTCATTGACTTTAGCTACAAGTGCACTGTTGGACATATTGTGCAGATCGTCGCAGCTCAATATTCGAGGCGAATCAAAACCAATTTGCTTAGCCACCGCTTCTGCCACCAGGTGGTTGTCACCGGTAATTATTTTCAAAGCGATGCCAAGACCGTTCAGCTCTTTGATTGTATCGATAATGCCGGGCTTGGCCGGGTCCGTGAAAGTCAGCAAGCCGGTAAGAGTCATGTCGGTTTCATCGGCGGGCTTGATCTTATTTCCTTCTATATTTTTATAAGCCAACCCAAGAACTCGGAATCCTTTACTGCTGGAATCCTGCATGTATGCGTCGATCTTCTCGCGCCAGGCGGCGATGTCCGCCGTGCCGCCATCACTGGTATCGACATGTGTGCACACGTCCAGTATGTTCTTGAGCGCGCCCTTGGAGATCATCAAACTGCCTTTATCGTTTGATACCAAAATGCTCAGGCGTTTTCGAATGAAGTCATAAGGAACTTCATCCAATCTTTTGTATGCTTCAGCACCAGTCACTTTGGTATTTCGAATCGACTCGTCTATCGGATTGATAAAGCCTGTTTCCATCGACGAATTCAAAAATGCATAAAGCAAGACCTTGTCGGATGGCTTTCCTTCTATGTCAACGGCGCCGCTCAATTCGACAACGCCTTCTGTAATAGTGCCTGTCTTGTCGGAGCAAAGCACGTTCATGCTGCCGAAACTCTCAATGGAGGCCATGCGTTTGACAATCACTTTCGCCTTGGCCATGCGCTTAGCACCACCAGCCAGATTGACGCTGATAATTGCCGGAAGCAATTGCGGCGTCAGACCCACTGCCAGTGCCAGCGAGAACATGAATGAATCAAGCAGCGGTTTTTTAAGAAGGACATTGATGGCGAAGATCGCCAATACAAGCCCCATTGTTAATTCGACCAAAAAATAGCCGAACCTGCGTACTCCGCGTTCGAAATCTGTCTCCGGATCTTTGGTGCGCAATCTTTGAGACACCTTACCGAATTCAGTGTCGTCGCCGACTTCTACGACTATGGCCCTGGCCGAGCCGCTTACTACGTTGGTGCCCTGGAACAATGAATTCATGCGCTTGTTTAAGGCGGCATCAGCTTCGACGGTGCCGGCATGCTTTTCAGCCGGGAATGTTTCTCCAGTGAGAGCTGCTTCGTTGACGAAGAGATCCTTGGATTCTATGATCAAGCAGTCACCGGGCATGGTGGCGCCGGCGCTCAATTTCACCAGGTCGCCTGGTACCACTTGCGCAAGCGGTAATTCCTCTTCCTTGCCGTCCCGAATCACAATCGCCTTTGTCTGCACAATGGCCAGCATCTTTTTGACCGCGTCATGCGCGCCCCATTCTTGCCAAAATCCAAGGCACCCGCTCAGACCGACAATGACCATGATCACCGTCGCATCGACCTGGTCGTTCAGATAAAACGAGAGCAGGGAGGCAAATATGAGCAGCATCACAAGCGGATTTTTGAATTGATTGAAGAAAAGCCCTACCACTTGCAGATTGCCGCCTTCTTTGACTGCTTTGCGCTGGCTCAAGCGTGTGGCAGCCTCAGCTGCGGTCAGCCCTGTATCGGACGTCCCAAGCTGTTGCATCACTGTTTGGACGGTGCTATGCCAATATGTGTCGAGGTCGGTGTGTGTCGTCATAAATCATCATCATCCTGGGGATGGCAACATGATAGCTCGTATAGGCACGTTGTTCAGGGTTTACCCGGCTCTGGAGGATGGCTATCTGAGTTAAAGTGGGAATAGATAAATATAGCTCCGATATGGACTGGTTTGGACTCTCATTAGCACCTGGTTTCTTATGGACGGTTGCAAGAACAATGCGAAAGGCTGCTCCAGTGCTGAGCCGGACGTTAAGGTTGCGGACCGAGACAGACTGACCGACCGCGCCGTGGAGCCGGTCTACCAGGACATTAAACGCTGCGGACAGGAAATCAAGCTGGTCGCGGAGGAAGTCCCGGGTTCTGCCGATTCCGCCGTCTCTTCCACCCCAATAGCGCTCGACCCGGCTGCGGCTCCGGCCGAACAGTCTGCGCCCGAAGTGGCGGAGCCTCCAGCTGTAGCTTCTGCGGCGCAGGCAGCGAGCCTAAGCGAGGTTCCCAGCCCCGACCTGCTTTCCTGGGGCTCGGCTGGAAATTTCGCCGGTGCCGACCGCGTAACAACCGGTTGGAATAGAGGCTGGCCGGAAACTCGCGGTCGCCAGTTGTTTAATATTGTCTATTTTGGCCTATGCGCTGTGGCCCTGTGGTGTCTTCCTTCCGTAGTTGCAGGCCCACATGTTTTCATCGGACTCGGCGCCTGTATCGCACTGATATTGGCGTCCAGCTTTTATCTGGTCAGGCATCGAAGCCATGTGTCGAGCATTGACGAACTGCCTGTCTGGGGACGGCGGTCGCTGCGTGGGCTCGCCCTCATTCTTCCCCTGGCTATTATTGGCACCAGCGCCTGGTTTTTGCCTGCGCAACTGGAGTCGGAATTGGCGCTGGCTGACAAACTGTACTCAGATGCAGATTACGACGGTGCTGTGCTTCACTACAACAAGGTCGTCCAGATTGATTGGAAAAACGAACACTCGTTTGACAGATTGGCGGACGCGTATCTTCGCCTATCGACTTCAGCAGATCTGAAGTCGATTGAGAGTGCGAATCAGGCATTGGCTATCAATCCTCATAACGTTTCAGCGGCCAGTTCCAAGGCCTGGGCATTGAACAATTTGAAACGCTATGATGAGGCATTGCCGATTGCCACTGCGGCGGCAAAAGAAAATCCTGGTTATGGAGAAGCTTTCGCCAGTATTGCCAATGCACAGCGTGGGTTGCACCATTATGCAGAGGCGCTAGACGCAGACAACGAGCATGCACGGCTGCATGATTACGAGTCGCAAGCCTTTCGGTATAGAGCAGAAACATTGACAGCTCTTGGGCGAACTGAAGAAGCAAATGCAGATCTCGCGCGAGCCAAAAAAATTGACGCAGATGATGAGAAGAAATGACTGATTCACCGGTGTAGAATATTGATTCGATTATCGAATCTACCATCCGGCGAGGCATGACAATGTTCAAACGCGCAATTCTCTTCATTTTGCCCGGATTGATGATGACGGCGGCGGCAGCGATGGCCGCCGACCAAAGCAGTGTCACTACCGTCGACAACAAGACTGTTCAATTGGACAAGAAATTTGCAGGACTTTTAAGGGGCGTTCAAAAGCACGGCGTCACCGTTGTCTACCCAACTTTCATTCCGGCAAAGTTTTCCCTGAAGAAAGTAGTAATTTCTGGCGATGACGCTCAACACCCGGATTACGCACTGTTCTTTCGCGGCAAAGGCCATCATACGCTCACCGTCGAAACCGCCTACACAGGAATAGGAGACGGACCCACTGGTGATAAAACATTGACAGGACAGTCGAAGGTATTTGGAAAGTTCGACATTTACGTTTTCAAACCTCATTCGGAAGGAAACGATACCAATGACATTTATTACCTCAGTGATTGGTTGGCCACCATTAAGAAAACATCTAAGGATACGAAGCGTCACTACCATTTCTATGCCACGGGCATCAAAGATGCCGACGCGATCGCCATGGTCAAATCGCTGACGCCAATAAAATAGAAATTCCGTAGCCACCGCATTGCATGCGGCATTTGTGATTTTTATTTCGCCGTATAATTCCTGTGCATCCATTGACCGCCGTTCATCAGATCACGTGTTTCGAAGAGGACGTTTTTCGGCGACTGTTGCATCAATATCTTCGCGTTGCCGTTAACCGCTACGAAGTCTGTTTTTGAACCGGCGAGATCTTTCATACCGGCGATCAGATCCGATATCGTTGGTGGTGCCGACTCCTGGTCCTTCTTTTGTTCGGCGAAAGCCTCTACCGCAGCGGCCTTTATCAATTTTGGACCCATTTTCTTGAGAAGACTATTGGAAGAATAAACATCGATGCTGTTCATCTCACCATTGATTGCAAATGCGCATCCCAGGACATCTTTCTTCTCGTTGATTACTTGCAGCAGATCATTTACATAGCGTTCTGTGCACTCTTTGATTTTCTCGCTGTCCAGTGTCAATTGCAGACTGCTTGCAGACCTGGCGTCTTGCATTGCACTTAGTGGCACCCCAGCATTAGCCGCACTGCGAAACTGCAGGCTGCCGACTTCATTCCAGACCTCACCCTGTGTGCCCATCTTCGCCGCCATTCTCAATGGTTTGCTGGCGAGATAATGATTGGATTGGCTGAAGTGAGACATGTCTTCGCGTCCACGCTTACACCACCGTCCGCTCTCAACGCAGAAGGAATTTATCGGCACGAAGTCTGATCTGGAATTGAGAATCATATCGTGCTGAAGAGTGCGATCTTGCTTGCCGCCTTTGACTATGTCTCCGGATTGAATGAAGACGCACTCGTCGCCGGCATTTTTGATTTTCAATTGACTGACATTGCCGGTTTCTTCGATGACGACCTTTTGTTTTTCCAGTGCCTCTTCAAGAGTAATAAACGTTGCTGTGTTTGTATCAGAGCCATGAATCAGA
>CAZHEZ010000251.1:0-9185 GCA_964531315.1 uncultured Candidatus Obscuribacterales bacterium
AGATTATTGTTCTTTTATAGGACGAATTAAGTGATTGAATGCCCGATCTGCCATGTGATGAATGACGATGGCGCTCACTTTTGTGCTGAATGCGGGCAGCGATTTTCACCAGCCGGACCGCTGCAGCCGCCGGCCTTAGGCAGTGTTCCGCCGGGACTGGGCAATGTTCCTCCTGGATTTGGACAACCACCGGCTCCTCCTCAAAATCAGTCGTTTAGCCCGAATACCGCTCCCTCTCAGCCTCCTGACAACCAGTGGAATCAGATGCCCAATTCATACAACTCCGGCCCTCCCGACCAGCCCAACCAACCAAATCAGCCTAATCAAGCTAATACCGGCGGCCAGCCGGAGCACCCGAAAAAGCGCTTGCATTCACCGATCTTGGGCGGTGGCTATGAAGACGAGCCAGAACCGGAGCCGGATGTCAAGCGCGGAAGATCCTCGATGCGTGGCGGCGGGCCCGATCCAGGTGTCGGAAAGCCCAAACATTTGCGTTCGCCCCTTTTGGGCGGCGACGACAGTAGTGATGATTTTGACGACGAACCGCCAGTCAAAGGACGCGGACCGACTTCTCGCCCCCAATCAAAGCCGACCACAAAAGGTGGACTGAGATCACCGCTTCTGGGCGGCGCCGATGATAATGACGATTATGATGAACCCCAGGCTCGGGGCGGATTTCCCCATCGCTCCAGGGACCATCATGATGAGGAACCGCATGAAAGAGGTTCGGGACGAGGCTTGCGTTCACCGCTTTTAGGTGGAGGCAGCGACGATGCCGATGACAGCGCATTTTCGACATTGAGGCGCACCAACAAACCGGGCGGCGGTTTCCCCAATGACAGGAGATCTAAGCCTGATGTATGGGATCCCGGCTCTGAGCAGGGTTCTGGAAAACCGCGACGTTTGCGCTCTTCACTTTTGGGTGGCGGATCCTCCGATGATTACGAAGACTATGACGATGAAGACGAAGAGATAGCCGATCCAAAAGCTCTCAGATCGCCTTTGCTGCGGGCAGTTACCTCTGCCCATGATCAAGTTCCGCCCGGCAAGCCTCAGCCACAACAGCAGCCTCCGGCTTCGCCGCAGCCTTATCAGCAAGGTCCGGACCCTGCTTACGGAAACCCGCAAGATCCCGGTTCTCCTTTGTTTCGCCAGCCTTTGACGCCGCCTCAGCCGAACAACAACTATGCTGAGCCGCCCATGCCGCAGCCAATGCAACCGCAAATGCAGGCTCCAGCGCCCCAACCTTATGCGCCGGCCCAACCTCCGCAACCTTCATTGCAGCAGGCCTCATCGCCCTTTGCGCGTAACGCCGAACCGCAGACTCCCGAGTTGCCGCCCATGCCAGCCCGGCTCTCCACCTCCGGTCTGCCTACAACGGTGAAGCCTTCCAAGCCTGCCAGGTTCCAGCCTTCAGAGGAGCCGGAGATGCCCTCACGGCCTTCTTTTGACAAATTTGCCTCCGATGCCCATGAAGGTGGGGGCGGCGGTTCGGTCAATCCTGCCGTGGCCGGACTGGTGGCTTTGGCCATTCTAATTAAAGGATGGTATTTCTTCAGCTTCCCAACCATGTGGAAAGAGGCGACTTTTGTAGCGGACCAATTCGCGCAGATAGTTGTCATGGTGGCTCTGGTAATTGTCGTAATGGGCGTTTCCAAGGGTCGTAACTGAAGCTTGCAAGCCAGCGCCTGAGCCAATCCCCGCTTTTGCACATTGACAAAAGGTAACTTTCAAAGGGGAGATGCCATGCTATATTGGCGACTGCATTTGATGAGGACTCTCGTCGGAGATTCGTGATTGGAACATGTTTTCTCTGTCCTCGTCTTTCCCGACTTATGTGGGTTGCAATCCAGAAAAAATACTGGGAAGGTTGGTCTTAATGCTCGCCTCTAAGTCTCGCAATTGGCACAGGAGTGCATCATCTCCTCTTGCTATAGCGCTGACCGTGTCGCTTTGCGCGCAATGTCTGTCGGCCGGTCCGGCACAGGCACTTTCATTCATCGCTGCTAAGAAGTCTCAATTGCAGACGCCTACGGAAACAAAATTAGACGAGGATTCTGGTCCTTCTGCTGATACCGCATTCGGTGACGAGCAGGCGGCACCGACATTGGCTGCCGACCAGCCTAAAGAAGAATCAAAAAAAGATACGAAGAGCAAAAGTAAAAAAGATACCGTAAAGAAAGAAGTCGCCAAAAAAGAGACCGTCAGTAAAGAGACTGCAAAGAAAGACGCATCCAAGTCTGACGCACCTGTAAGTCTTGCCCCCCTCACTTTGAGCGATGAAAAAGCATCAAACGATAAGCCTTTAGAAAAGGCTGAAGAAAAGGCCGAAGAAAAAAGCGAAGATGCATCAGCCGGCAATGGCATAGACAAGCAGTACATGAAGCTGCACGCCGAGACAATGGGCATATCTCCTAAAGGCCCGCTGGATGGAGACGGTGGTTCCGAGCCGACTACATTGCCGTCCAAATCATTGAAGTCCGAGCTAGGTTCCGGCAAAGGAAAATTGATTGATCAAGCGAAGAATGTCAATGTTCAGCCGCTTGCTTTGATGGACACTGATGCAGAGACGGATCAAAAGGTAATTACTGATCTCGAATGTGAAAGAGCACAAATTTCTGAACTCTGGGAAGCGACTTTGACGCGCAATCAAGATATTCAGTTTGTTGTGCAAAAGTTGATGCCCAGCAGTGACAAAGGTCACGCCACTACCGTTTTGATGCGCATGATTTCGTCGACCCTGGTGGCAGGCGCCAGCGGCATGGCTATGATGTCTCCCAGTCCGATGGGTTATGCGACCACTCAGGCTGGTTCCAGCATGGTCATGAATATGATGGGCTTGATTGATTCCAAACAGCAAAAGCGGGCGGCTATCGACCAGGGGCAGGCCATCAGCCTGTACAAAATGGTCAGAGACACGGCTGACAAAGTAACTGAAAATTACAGAGACTATAAGAAGTACGTCAAGCGCATCGATCGCGCCAAAACCACAACCGAAAATCTGCAAAATATGATTCAAGACGCGCGCGCCGGACAAGACGCCGCTAAGCAGATTGAAATGGAATACTGGGTTTCCAGAGCCAAAGGTGATGTAGAGGAAGCAGTCGCCGATGCTCGCAGATATCGCCAGAGCTTAATCGATCTGGCCGGTTCTGACGCGGTCAACAAACTTGATCAGTCCTTGAACGATCAATTGCTGGCCGAGCAAGAAGGTGAAAAGGCGAAGAACCCGGTATTGCCCGTGGAAAAGAAGGTTGCAGAAAGCAAAACTGCAGAAAACAAAGCGGCAGCCAAGCCAAAGTACACTGAAAAACAAATGCAGGCCTTCGATCAACTACTGCAGACTCAGGGCGGCTCAATTAAAATATCTCCCACCGACGGGGCGGTTCCACAATAACTCGTCTTCGTGAAAGCATCTCGACAGGCGCAATAGTTCAGCCAGTACAACCAATTTAAAAGGACTGTCAACGTGCGTATCAATCAAAGATGGTTTGTATGGATCATCCTTCTTCTTTGCGTTGCCGCGATTCCTGCCGGTTTGATCGAGCACAAAAGCGCATCCGATAAAAAAGACTACGACTCTGAAGGCTCCGATTTCATTGTTTCCAAATTGATGAAAAAGGATCGCATCCAGGTGATCAAACTGACCGGCATGATCGTCGATAAACCTGAACAAGGGCTGCTCTCGGGGAAAGCCGGATCGTCTGCGCTCTGCATCAAGGCCCTTAGAAAAGCTGCCAAAGACGATCACATAAAAGCAGTTTTGATAAGGATGAATACTCCAGGCGGAACAGTATCCACGTCGCAGGAAATCAATGATGCGGTCTTGGCTGTGAAGGCGGCGGGCAAGCCGATCTATGTCTCAATGTCCGACCTTTCCGCATCGGGCGGTTATTATGTTGCCTGTGCCTCAGACAGAATTTTTGCAGAGCCAGGAACGATCACCGGATCTATCGGTGTGATCATGAACTTGATGAATTTCAAGACTCTCGGAGACAAAGTCGGCATCACCGCTCAGGTGGTAAAGTCTGGACCTTTTAAAGATATTGCCTCACCTTATCGAGCCATGACTGATGAAGAGAAGAATATCCTGCAAGCAATCATCGCCGATACATACGATCAGTTTGTCACAGCCGTAGCCAAAGGGCGGCGCATGAAAGTGGAAGACGTGAAACGTCTGGCCGACGGGCGCATTTATTCCGGTCGGCAAGCAAAAACTAACGGGCTCATCGATCAGCTGGGCGGATATGACGACGCGCTCGAGGCACTGCAAGCCGAGACCATGAAGAGGAACAATCTCAAAGAGAAATTGCCGGTCGACGACAAAGGGGAAGGCGGTCTTTTCAGTGCACTTTTGGAATCGACAAATCACGTCAATGTATTCACTGATATGCCTCATCATCTCAACGCTAATATGGCAGCTGACGAAATCGTTTCCGACTATCTAATGAACAAACTCTACAAGCAGCCCTTGTGGATGATGCAATAGCAAAAATGGCAATGAACACATGACTGATGCTTTTGGCGAGCTTGAATTGAAGAAGACATCCGGACCAGAAGCCGGCATTCAGCAATGGGCTGATGTCTTTTACGGTGTCCTTTTGGCGCCCAAACAAACCATGACTGTTTTGGCAGACGACTGCCAGTACAAGTCGGACGGCATGGCTTTTGTCTTTGCCGCCTTTACAGTCATGACCAGTTCACTTACTGCCATTATCGGTTCGTGCGGCGGCGACATGAGCACATTGTCTCAGTTGTGCATTGTTGCAGTCATGTTTGTCGGCGTAAGCACCTGGACGTTTCTCTCCCTTTTGCTTTTTCTTTTGGCGCGTATTGCCGGCTCCCCTAATCGCAATCTAGGTTCTTCGTTCATTGTCACCGGCTGGGCTTTCCTGCCCTTTTATTTCATCAATCCGGCCAAGTGTTTGCTCAATGTCCCTCTTCTGGGATGGCTGGTTGTCTCAGCCCTTATTGTCTGGATGATTTATCTCGAATATGCCGCTTTTAAGGCTGTTCTGGGCTTCAAGCGCAAGCGCATGATCGCGCTTATGATCGGCGTGCCGATTATGTACAAGCTGTCCATTCTCTGTGGCCTGATCTTCTTTTTGACCATAATTTTTTAACCGATGAGTCCGGCCGATAAGAGCACTGAGCCGAAAGCATCAAAGCCGGTCATAGCCATTGTTGGACCGACGGCGGCAGGTAAGACAGCGCTCTCCTTGCGACTGGCTGAACGTTTGCCGGTCGAAATTGTCGCTTGCGATTCCCGAACAATATATAGGCGAATGGACATTGGCACGGCCAAACCATCCATTGAAGAGCAAGAAAAGGTCGTGCATCATCTCCTTGATGTGGCCGATGTGGATGAAATTTATACGGTGGCGAACTACAAAGAAGCTGCCGGGCGCGCCATAGACGACATTCACGCGCGCGGCAAGATGCCGATTGTTTGCGGCGGCACCGGCCTTTATGCAAGAGCCCTTCTGGAGGGACTCTCCATACCGGAGGTGGCGCCCAATCAGCAATTACGTCAAGAACTCAATGAGTTTGCCGATAAAAGCGGCAATGAACAGCTTTTTCAACGTTTGGCCGCGCTTGATCCTGTGACTGCAAAAAGACTGAATGCCAACGATCGATATAGAGTTGTGCGCGCGCTGGAAGTTTCCATCACCCTGGGAAAACCCTTTTCGGAGGCGGCCACAGTCAAGCCTGCTCCTTATCCGACCATCTGGATTGCCCTGGGTGTGAACAATCGACAATATATAAAGGATCTGATTGAAAGCAGATTTGACGAACAAATGAATGCCGGCCTCCTTCAAGAAGTAAAAGCACTGCTTGCCGATTTCGGACCGACGCGCGCTCTTCTGAATGCGGTTCCATACAAGGAAGTAATTGCATATTTAGATGGGAATTGCTCGCTCGATCATGCCAGGCAAGATGCTCTAAAACACAACTACCAACTAGCCAGGCGGCAAATCATGTGGTTTCGCGGCAATCAAAATGCCAACTGGTTTATGGTCGATGTGGAAGATCGAGAAAGAATATTTTCTCAAGTCATTGAACTAATCGATCGAAAACTTGCCGGTTGAGACCAGCGAAAAGTCTGGAAAGCGTCGCATATAAAGCGTTTTACAGGGGCGTGAATATTTTTCGGCGACATCAGCGAAGCAAAAAAATGTATGCTGGCTAACTTCTTTTTTGTAGTGTTCAACACATTTGCACACAATAATTCTTGCTGGAAATCTTGCGTGTTGAAAAAAAAACAGTCTGAATGATTTTTAGATTGATACATGAAAACCCTTTGCTAGCAGGGGTTTTGGGCTGTCGTGTCGAGCGGACATACCAGTTAGGCGCACAGTAATTGAGAATGGCTGTAGCAATAACTTCGGCATGCAATGCTCATTGACTTGATCTTTGATCTAGACGAGTTGAGAATTGGAGTTATACTGGTAAAAGTTTTTACAGCCCAGATCAAGCTCAGTTAGAAGTTTTCGATCAATTTCAATTGAGTGAAAATCAGTTGAGTCTTACTCAATTGACCAAGGATAAAAGCAAATACAAGGCGGCATTCTGGGATGACACGATCGACAATTGATCAATACAGAGAAGTGGCATTGCCCTGGAGCGACGGCACTCTCTCAGCTAGACTCTGGCAAGCACGCGGTCGCTATGTAGTCGGTGTGCCGGAGTTAGGACTGCACTGTTACGGCTCCACCGAACCGGAAGCGGTTTTTCGTCTTTTCACTTCGCTGCTCAAGTATTATCGCCAATTGCGTCAATTCAAAACACGGCTGGGAGAAAAGGGTCTTAACCACCTCGATCTGCTCAGAGGCTGGGTGGAGTCGATTGAAGATCGCATGAAAGCTCCGTCCATAGACAATCGCGTCGTAGCACTTTCTCGAACCAGGCGTTAGATTTCTGTCCAGTTGAGTCTTTCGCATTTGCAGTTTATGCGAACTATTTTTTGCGCATTTTTTGCCTGAGATTTGAACTTTTTTGCCTGGCGAGACGTATTTACCTTTAGGGCAATACTCGAGACACGCGCATGACCAATCTCACCTGGGCAATCTTGTTGTCACTTCTTGCATTGCCGGCAGGCGCCGACGAAGCCATCGATCGTGTGGAAACCGCGCAGCCAATTAAGTACATAGGCAATGCCGAGAGTCACAAGTTTCACAGGCCATCCTGCCCTTTTGCTCGCATCATGGCACTCAATAAGCGAGTTGCCTTTTATTACCGCCGCCAGGCTGTCGCCTCAGGCAATGTCCCCTGTCGCTATTGCTTGCCGCCGGTCTGGACCGTTGTGAGGGGACGCATTCTCACGCCTTTGAGGGTGGTCGAGCCTAAAGAGCCGCAAGGTCAGCCCAGTCCCCCTTAAATCTCTTGTCTCTTGAATTCGTTGGATCCTTCAAACCCAATGTATATATAGGAAATCTCCTATAACAGACGATCCAGTATCTTGCTATTCTAGGTAAGAGCCATCATTTGGAGCTGGCGCTCAAATAGTGGTATAACGACTCGAGAAGGCACCTTCCATCGGAATTGCGACGTAAAAATGAGTTTTGACAGTCTCCAACAAAACTTCGCTCACGCAACTGGATTTATCTACGATCGAACCATCACTCCCCGTAAAATGCTCGGGCAGTGCTTCATCGTATCCAAGAGCCGGGCGGTAACTACAGCCAACAACCTCTACAACTATTCGGAGGCTCCCTGGGCGCTGGAAATTTATTTTCCACACCCGGATGTCACTATCGGAATTAAGTCGATAGCCATTCACAACGATTTCGACCGCCGCGAAGCCCGCAATTATTATCTGCAACAAACTGGCTCGCCGCTTGATGTGCCGCCGGTTTTGCTCAATGACCTGGCGACCATTGTCATGGACTCTCAGTTGTCTGAATTGCAAGCCGATAAAGTTGCCGAAATCAATCGCGCTCTCTCAATTCCTTTCTCGAATCAAGGTGTAGAAGCCTCTGGAAATGTTCGTGGAACAGAGCTTTTCTCGGTTATCAATTCGGTTCTGGAATCCCGTCGCGAGGGTCTCTTGACTTTATTTGACAAGAGAAATATTGCTCTGGCTCGTTTGCAGCTGGGGCAGGGAACCATTCTCAAAGCTCACTATCGGGCCATGATCGGCGAAATGGCCTTTGCCGAGCTGGTGTACAGAAAGCCGGCTGAAGGTTATTCATTCCAGCCCAGTGCTACTTTCAACTGGGGTGGAGTGCGCGATATAACCGTACCCACCGATCAACTGATTCAAGAAGCTGTAAGGCGCGCCAATGAAGTGCCACAGATTGTCAATTATCTAAGTTCTACTGGCATGGAAGCTCGATTCCAGCGCAGCGTCGGCGAAATGAATGCGGAAAACGTCTCGGAAAATATTCGCTGGTTCGTTGAAATTCTGTGGTCCGCTCTCGATGGATACATAACTGTAGACAGACTGCCGGAACGCCTTGGCGTAGACACTTATACGATTTTGCAGGCATTGCGCGAGCTTGTGAATAAAGGCTATGTGTCTTTGCTCAATCGGGCTTCGCCATTCCCGTGCAACGGCCAGTTGGGCACTCCCCTTGTCTCCCACACCGACTTCGACATCAACCCCGGCGATTCGGTTACAGCCTTCTATCTTGATCCGCTTTCCGGTGCGGCCACCTGGCAGCAGGGTACTTTCTTCGGCGTTTCCAGCGTCTTGCAGCCGAAAAACCTCCTGCACACCATTCCGATTTTGCCGGGCGCTTCAGGCGCTTTGATTTTGAAAAACTACAAGCTGGTTGGTGTTCACGGCGGTGCAATCGCACCGAAGCCAGGGCAGGAGAATCAGCGTCTTTGCCAGATGATGTGGATCGGCGCCTTGCTGGATATGAGCGCTCGCAAGCTCAGAACCGCACAGGATGGTGCCGAAGAAGAAACAGACGGCATCGCCGGACTGCGCACCAAGCTGGAAAGCGACACGCCGGCAGCGGTTGCGGAAAAGGCAGCCTTGCAATGTCCCAATTGCATGTCCTTCAATGCTAAGCCAGGTCCCTGCATCACTTGCGGCACTGAAATCGAAGCGCCGCCGGAAGAAGTAGTGCCGGAAAATAAAGTTGAATTTGTCATCTACAAGGCCAAGAAGCTAAAAGAGAAGTACAACGTCACCAATAAGCAGCTGGCAATCGCCGGCGGCGTTGTGGCTTTGCCTC
>CAZHEZ010000252.1:0-9126 GCA_964531315.1 uncultured Candidatus Obscuribacterales bacterium
GATATTTCTTTTGCAGCTCTTTGACTTTAGCCTGGAGGACCGAATCATCCGGGATTTTCTTGAGCAGCTTCTTTGCTTCGGCAAAACGTTTTGATTTGACCAAAATTTCCGCTTGCTTGTAACGAGCATTTTGAAGAAGGTCTTCTTCTTCGTCGGTGAGCGGGTTTTTCTTTTCTTTCTTCTCGAGTACTTCGATAGTCTTGGAGAACTTTCCTGCCGTGAAACTCTGTTGAGCAGGACTTGGTCCTGTTTCCGTCACTGCCGGTGGTTTATCGAGAATGGGCTTGAGAATGAACCAATATCCGGCTCCACAAGCTATTAATGCCACCAGTCCAAGCACTACCCAGCGAATATCGATGCCCTGATTCTTGAAGGCGCTGCGCATTCGCGTGCGGGTTTGGCTATCCTTCTTACTGCCTGGCGCATCCAGATTGAGCTCCATATCAGAGCCGCGCATCTGCGTCAAAGTGTGCAATTGCAAATCAGAAGGACGCATCGACGATAAATCAGGCATCTTGGGCGGAGCCGGGCGGGCAGCATGTTTGCCGGTCGATTCCATAGCCATGCGCAAGCGCTCTTGGGTCTGCTCGGCGATGTCTATTTGCGGCATGTTTTCCATCGACGGGCCAGCCGATGATGGTTGAGCCATTTCGCGATTGATTGCCTCGCCTCGGGCAACGTTGGCGTCGGAGGCCTTTTTCTTCAATTCGGAGCCGCGATTGGCGGCTTCCAAAAAGCGATTCATCAAATCGGAAGTAAGAGTGTCATTGGCATCGCCACTGGCCGCAGCCAGGCGGCTTGCCGCCGATCCTAATTCCGGTGCGGAAGGCACGGCCCCGGAAGGAATGCCTCCATGCGGCAGAGAGCCGGACGAGAGCGCCGCTGCAGCACCGGAAGAAAAACTGCCGCTCTTGCTGGAAGCTTCTTGCTCTTTGCGTTTGGCAGCATCCATCAGTCTGCTTACAGCCGATGAAAACTTTTCGTCTCCCAACGGGCTGCCTGAAGCTGGATCAGCCTGAGCCGGCTGGGCCGACTGCGCGCCGGAAGCCATGCCTTTGGCAGCAGCAAGGCGATCCTGGGCGCCGCCGCCTTTGAAATCGCTTTCGGAATTGAAGCCTGTGGAGGCATTGAAGTCTGCTTTCGGCGAGGTAAAGCTGGCTGCTGCCGCCGATTCAAATGACTGCTGAGGCAAGTCGGTGCGAGATTTTTTTGGCGGGTCCGGTCTTGTCTCCGGCGGCATTTGAGCAGGCATATTGGTGCGCGACTGGATAGCGCTGAAATACCCAGACGACTTTGCTTTCGGTTTTTCAGCCGGTTGAGCCGCAGACAGATTGCTTTGCGATTCCATCGGATTGGCTGCCTGCGGCTTGGCAGGCTGCATGCCCGGCATCGAGTCGCCTGGTTTGGCAGCAGCCAGCGAGCTTGCCGACTGAGAAACCTGACTGACCGGACCCGGCGATGGTTTCGCCTTTTCGGACTCTTCTTTAGGTGCTTCCACTTGAGCCAATTTGGCCGAGAGCAAATTACCCAAGCCTGTGCTGGGCTTCTTATCTGGGTTATCGGCTGGTGGCGTCGGCTGTGTGGGAGGTTCCATTGTTTCAGGTGCAGGCTCGGGCTGGGCAGCCTTTGCAGCGGTTTCAGTGGACGGTAAGTCCGTCTGTGAAAGCTTAGCAGCCGGACCCATGGATTGCATACCCGTCTTGGATTCTAAAGGGTTTGCCACCGGCTTTTCGGGGGGCTTGGGGGCGGATGCCTGATCCGGCAGACGAGGCGCATTCTTTGCCGCCATAAGCGCGCCCAGACCGGTTTTTGACTGCTGAGCAGGGGGCGGCATTTTATCTTTTTCAGCGGACATTCCAGCCTGGAAGAGGCGCTGAGCAGCACTGGACAAGTCCGGTTGCGGGGGTTTTTGTGAAGGAAGATCGTTCTTGTCGGTCTGCGTTTTGGCTTCAGACTGATCCGCCGATAAACTGGGATTGAACAATGCCCTGGCGCTCACAGCCGAGTTGTCCGCCTCCGGAAGGGCGGCAGTCTCGCTCTGTGATTCTTTCTCAGACAGCGCTGATTTGGCGCTAAATCCTTGTTTGCCGGCCGCCTGGGCCAGGCGATCGGAAATAGATTGGCTGCTCTTACCGAATTCAGAAGGCTCTTCAAGGGCAGACCCTGACGGAAGCGGGCCCTTGATCGGTTCTTTCGAGGCGGAAGGCGGAACATAACCAGAAATAAAGTCACTTGAATCGGCAGGCGATTGGCCCGACTCGATTTTCTCATCGGCCACGTCCTTGGCAGTCCGCGTCAATAGCTCGCTCTCATCAATTGCTGCTTCGATAAGTGTCTGGTCATGCCGCTTCGGCCGAAGAGGATCCGGGTCTTTTGGTGGAATTTTGCTCTCGGCTAATGGCGCCTTGGCCGGCTGTTCAGGCTGTTTGGCCTGGGGCTGTGCCGGTCCCTGATTTTTGACCGGAGACTTATCGGCGACATCCTCAGGAACACGCGTCAATAACTGGTCTTCACTGATCGCCGCTTCAATGAGCGTTTGATCCGGCCGTTTGGGCCTCATAGGGTCCGGACCTCTGGGTGGAATTTTTGTTTCTGCGGCCGGACGTTTTTCTTCTGCCGGTCTCTGAGGAGGGGCCGGGGCAGGAGGAGGTGGTGGTGGTGGCGGCGGCGCCGGGGGCTTCATGGGCTGCGGCTCGTCAGCGATATCTTTGGGCGCTCGGGTTAACAAATCGTCTTCACTTATGGGTGGCATTTCGACGATTGTCTGATCGGGTCGTTTTTTGGCGACCTCCGGCATTGGTGCCGGCGGATTTGCATTGGCAGCAAGAGTACGCTCCTTGAGCGTTTCGTCTAACGGCTTCGGGGGCGCCGGTGGTGGTGGCGCGGGCCGGGCCGGTGTCCCCTGGGCAGGAGCAGTGGTCGGAGGAGGAGGTGGTGGAGGAGGAGGAGGAGGCAGCGGAGCCGGTATATCGGCCAAATCCTGGGGAGCACGTGTCAGCAACTCATCTTCAGTGATGATTGGCTCAATCAGAGTTCGATCGGCTCTTTTTCTATCGAAATCTTGGGGCGCGGCTTTTACAGGAGCTGGCGATGCCGGAGCAGACTTGGCTGCTTCCGCCTTTTTTGCCAGGGCGGCTTTTTCTTCATCCTCGTCGTCATCAAGATCTCCGAATTTCAGTTCGAGAGCGGAATTGATGCGATTGAGGGCATCGGAAATTTCGTTTGGCTTTCCGCCTGGTGGCACAGGCGGTGCTGCCTGGGGCTGCGGATTGCCAGGACCAGGCACCACTTGCGGTGCTGACTGGGCAGGAACACCTGGCGTTTGGATTCTAGGAGACTGTGGCGGACCGCCAATTTTCTGCCCTTGAGGTAACCCCTGAGCAGCAGGCTGACCAGGCTGCAAGGGAGAGGGTGCAGCGCCGATGCGCTGAGCCTGCGGCGTTCCGGGCTGAACTGGTAGACCCGGGCGATTTTGTACGGACGGTTGACCGGAGGGCGGCCCGCTGGCTGGCGATTGTGCAGGGCCGATCGGTTTGGGTGCAATTGCTGCTGCCTGGGCCAGTGGTTGTCCCGATTGAGCGGTGGGCGTTTGGGCCGGCGTCTCGGCTGTCGGTTTTGGCACAGCAGGCACTGCCGGACCGCCCTTGCTGGGTGGTTGAACCAGGGGGCGACGGATTTGAGCTGCCTGGTTAGGCAGAGGTGGTGTTGTTTGTGGTGGTGTCGTCTGTGGTGCTGCTGCCTGAATAGCGGGCGCCGGTTTTGGTGGCGCCGGTGGTGGCGGGGTGGAAGAAACTTGTGCTTGTGCAGCAGGAGCCGATGACGCATAACTGGGAGTGCTTGGTTTGGGCGGCGAACTAATAGACGGCGAAATCGATGGCGTGATCCCGATTCCGGGCAGCGGCTGGTAGCCGGGAGGAGGAGGGGGCGGAGGTTTGCCGGGCTGGAACAGAGCAGGATCTTCTCCCCAGCCACTTTCAAATGAAGACTCACCGTTGGTCGTAATATCTTCTCCGCGGCTTTGCTTCAGCCACTTCTCCGGATCAAGCGGAGCCGGCGTTGCCGGAGTGTCGTCTCTGTGCGGTTCAAGCGCCCAGAGGTCACCTTCTATATCGGCTGCCAGTGCCCTGGCTGCTTCATTAGTGAAGGAAGTTTGTGCCGGCATCGGTGGTGGCATCGGTGGGGGCGCAATATCGTCTCCCCAGGGGATGACCTGCCCAATCGATTCCCCGCTGGTCAGCCTCTCTTCGGGCATAAATTCAAAGGCGTCTACCTTAACGCTGTCGACTTTCTTGGCTGGACGGGCCGAGGAAGGAGGCGGTGATTTAATCCCTCTGCAGGCATCTTTGAGAGCGCGCCAGAACTCGTTGATGTCGGCATAGCGCGTATCCGGTTTTTTCGACAGCGCCTTGGCGATCACATTTTCCAGTTCTTCGGGGAATTGCAAGTCACTGCGGACGGCGCCCAGTTTAATGGGCGGCTCCGTAACATGGGCCAGCATTAGCGCACGATGTTCCTCATGTTGAAACGGTCTTTCACCCGTCAACATTTCAAAGACCATTACCGCCATCGAATAAATATCGCTGCGAGCATCCAGAGGCATACCCTGACACTGCTCCGGGCTCATATACGCAGGGCTTCCCGCCACTGTTTTCGGACGCCCAACCTGGGAGGACTTTGCTTCCGGCACATCGGCGATCCCGAAGTCAAGCACTTTTACATAGTCATTGACGTAGTCGTCTCCATCGCCCATCTCCTCAAGCACAATATTTTCCGGCTTGATGTCGCGATGCACTATTTCTTGGGAATGTGCTTCCGAAAGCGCGTCGCAGACTTGTTCGACGATAGGCAGAGCCCGCGATGGGTGGAGATATTTCCTCTCCTTGATTAAGTCGGCAAGTGTGCCGCCTTCCAGGTAATCCATGACCAGATATGGCTGTTGGTCATCAGTGATGCCGTGTTCCCAGAGCGTAATAATGTGCGGATGGCGCAGCTTACTGGCGGCAGCAAACTCGCGCAAAACCCGGTCAAGAGATCCGGAGTCGGCACCCAGGAAGCTGTGCAGTACTTTGACGGCAACTTCTCGACCCATCATCAGACGCGTCGCTTTGTAAACGATTCCGCTTGATCCTTTGCCGATAACTGAATCGACAACATAGCGGTCGTTTATCAATGCGCCGATAAGCGGGTCTTTACCGACCGACTCGAGAATGGAACTGTCCCTTGGACACGCCGCCATTCCATCGGCAAAGTACTGATTGCATCTGAGACAAAGCTTCATGTGTTACTGCTTCAGGCTTCCTTTAGTTCGAGCTATTCAGTATTACTTGCTTGCCCCGGGTGCGATTCTGCTCCGGCTTACGCCAACTCTGTTGTTCGCCATGAGCAAATGAAGGAACCTTGCCCCCTCATTTAAGATACCCTGTTAATAAATCAATATTCGCGATAAGACAAAAAACAAAGGTTTTTAACAGGTTAAATTCGTTTTTGAGGCGCTTGACTGGCTTTAGGGCGCTTCAGACAGTGGAAACATTGGACTGGCGAGAATACCAGTCACCGGGCAGGCGCTCGACAATTCCAGCCAGTTCGAGCATGGTCAAAGTGGCAGAGAGCTCGCCGGCAGACATTTCCAGCCTTTGGCTCAAGACATCGAAATGAATCGGCTCTTGAGTAACAAGCTCGAAAACTTCCTTTTCCCGACCAAACAGTTCAACCATGGAAGGGACGTCCCTTGAGGTGGGGACGGAAACCCAATTCAGGCAATTGAGAACGTCTATGTAATTCATGACCAGTTGCGCTTTGTTTTGGGCGATTAGCTTATTGCAACCCATGGACATCGGGGCATCGACACGCCCCGGTATGGCGAAGATTTCCCGGCTCTGTTCAAAACCTATATCTGCCGTAATCAGCGAACCGGAAGTTGCTCCTGCCTCAACTACGACTACACCCTTAGACAAGCCGCTGATAATTCGATTTCGGGCTGGAAAGCGCCAGGGCTCAGGCTTTGTGCCTGGAAAAAACTCGGAGATTACCGCCCCGTGCGTGCCGTCAATCAGACCGTTGTAGAGAGGTTTATTGGAAGTTGGGTAACAAAGATCCGGGCCGCTAGCCAGCACCGCCACCGTCCTGCCACCACCTTCGATGGCTCCCCAGTGGCACAAAGAATCAATCCCGACGGCCATGCCGCTGACGATTGTGGCGCCTGATTCCGCCAGCCCGCGGGCGAATTCTTTAGCCAATCTCTGCCCATAAGCGGTCGGACGCCTGGTGCCCACTATGGCAATCGAATGATCCAATTCTTGCGGGGTGAGTTGGCCTTTCATGTATAGAACCAGGGGCGGATCGGCAATTTCTCTCAGTCTGGACGGATAGAGAGGATGATAATAGGGCAGTGCGGCCACCTCGGTTTTTTCAAGAACGGCAAGCAGACTGTCGAAGTCAATCTGGGAGCGCTTTTGAACAAACTGCTCGATCTGGTCCGCTTTCATCCAGGGCAAAGTTTTCAGCTCGGAGGCGCTTGCCTTCCAGGCCGCTTCGGCAGATAAAAAATGCTCGAAGAGCATCCTGGTTCGTTTTGCGCCCAGACCGATGCCGGTCATTTGGTCAAAACCCAGCCAGAAAGGCAGCTCTTTGGTCAGATCGCGCACCATTTCCTGGTCCAGATAATGATGGACTCCAGGACCGCCTTCTCCAAAAACGTCATCGCCGGGCAGTTTGCCGCAACTCATGTCAGCTTCTCCTCATGGCTCGGGTCTCATCAGTGCTTTGGGACTGGTTTGATAAATTGTGACAGAACCCCTGTGCTTCGTGCATCTGACAATAATTTATCGGTCGCCTGCTCAATCCTAAGCGTATCTAAGCATGCCTACGTAATTTCACCAGTTACAGGCCGGCCCGCCGATTTTATGATTCCAAGAATCATGAAAAAACCTCGCGATACTGTCGTTGTGCGCCTGAGCATTGTCATCTTTCTGGCGGCGAGCTTCTCCACCGCTGCGCTGGCGGACGAGTCAGACGCAGTCAAGCGCCCGGCCGCCTTCAAACTGAACGCCCAGGTCAATCAAAATCCTCAACTAAGCCGCGATGAGGGCGATATTTTCTTGTCTCATCTGGCTCCTTCTGCAACCGCAGAGCAAACCGGCAGCGTGCCGGCTCTGGGTTCGCCAGCGTCGACGCCGGCAGTGCCGCTAAGGAATCAAAAAATAGTGCCGGGTATGCCGTCCGGATTGCATCCTAATCTGTCTGAGAGTGCTCGCGCGTCGGCACAAGCACAACCAACACCCTCGTATTTAAACGAATACGACGTCGATTGGTCGGGCTGGATCAGTCAAATGGCTGCCCGTTGGCATTACAACTTGAGAAGGCTGGAGGCTCAGTCGAACATTTGCTTCGTTTCGGTCAGACCGGCACTGATTCAATTCACATGCGCTGCCAATGGGCAAGTGGGAAATTTTTCCTTAAAACAGTCGTCCGGGATTTATGCTTATGACCAGTTGCAGATGTTAGCATTGAGTCAGGTTACTCCTCTGCCGCCTTTTCCAAAAGGGACCCGGTGTGCCACCATTACTCTTGTTCAGGGTTGGGAGTCACATGCCAAACAGCCAGGCGAAAGCGGCTTTGATCCAGGAGCGTTCGGACGGCGCTTTCCGATGGAGAAAGTCCAACAATGGGTAAGGTCAAACTAAGAACCTCGCTTACTAGTCTTTTGCTTTCTATAAATCTGAGTTTGGCAGGCGCTGCCGCTATTCCCGTGCAGGGACAGGGCACCAGTGGCAGTGTCAAAGAACAGCTTTCCACCCTGGAAAAACGCCTTTTTTTCAAGACTTATGAAGATGTAGATGATCAGGCGCGCCTGCAGAAGATCGAAAAGCGGGTCTTTGGCGAACCGATGGAAGGTGCAATTCAAGAGCGTCTTCAGAAGGTGTCAACGGCGCTGGGTCCGCAACGCGAACCGGACGGCACCGTTTCTGGTGCAGGACAGCAAGCACCTGCGCCACCGCCAGCGGCATCACCAAGAGAACATGCTTCCCAGTCCGATTATGATGCTGAAGATGCCATTGAGAAAGCAAAAATGCAGGTAATGGCTGCTAAAGATGCCGAACTTCAGAGGCTTTTAGGCGAGGGTGTCGGCCTGTGGCGAAACCGGCGAGCCAGCGAGGCTACAGAGAAATTCGAACAGGTGATCAGGCTGGATCCGAACAACGCCGAAGCTCACTTCAGCATGGGCATCATCTATGAGGCGGCCGGCAATTTTGCCGAAGCCCTGTCCAGCTATAAAAAAGCATCGTCATCCAGACCTGACAACAAAGAATATAAAACAGCGATTGCCGATGTCGAAAAGAAAGCGCATTCTAAAGAAAAGGTGGACGGGCTGAGCGGAGAAATGAAGGTTCTGGCTGAGGATGCCGCTGCCGCATTCAAACGCGGTGAATACATGTCCGCTCTTGATCTATATAAACAGTTTGAAGCCAAGGCGCCGCCGACAGCAAACATAAAGTACAACATCGGCACTATTTATCTAATGATGAAAAACTATCAGATGGCGCTGGAATATTATAAGCAAGCCAAAAAGCTCAAGCCATCCGAACCTAAATATGTGCAGGCTGTCCAGCAACTGGAAGGCAACATGAAAAAGGATACGGCCGAGCGCAAGCAGGCCGAAAAGGCATCGCAAGCTGCTTTTCAGCAGCAAGAGCAAATGCGCAATCCGGGCGGCAACAAATTCAACCAGCTTGGTCAGCCATCGGCTGCCAAAGGGCAAGAGTTCATGAACGGCGTCGGTTTAATTGGCAAATCCAGTCGTGAAGGTGTTGTCATTGTGGCGGTGGGCATAGCTTCACGGGCCACCCGGGCCGGCATCTTGCAGGGTGATGTTATCAAAGCCGTGGACGGAGTAGTTATAAAATCCACCGCCGACTTAAACAGCGCCATTGAGCAAAAGGCGGGACAACAAAGTATGCAGCTCACGGTGCAACGCGGCAATCAGCTAGGTCAGGTGCGTTTCTAAAGACCGGTTCTAACCAACTCAGAACTTACGTCGAAACAACATGCCCTCGTGCGGCAGTTTGTACTTAAACAGCTCGTCGACAACCATTTGACTGGTATCTAAGGAACGATTCTTACCGCCCA
>CAZHEZ010000253.1:0-9071 GCA_964531315.1 uncultured Candidatus Obscuribacterales bacterium
GGCTCTCGTTTTCTGGCACCTTAATCGCGATGGACTGTGCTCCGTATAAGTCTGCCGCCAGCCTGGAAAGATTCACCCTTTGACCCTGGCGCACGGTTTGTCCGCTGGCATCGACGATGTCCAATTGAGTGGCGAAATTTCTCACTAAATTATTGCTGCCTTTCCATTTCAGTCTTGTGAAAAGTTCTCCTTTGCTCGTCAGGCAGTATTGGCCTTCTTCCAAAGAGAGGCTGTCCAACAGCTTTTGCGGCCCATTTTTCAAGCCCGGCAAAGGCTTGAATGGCAGTGGTGGAGATTTTATTGACAATAAGGGAAAGGCCGAAACAATATATTTGACACTGGCCGCATCCAGAAGCGATGGTACGTGGTAGCTCGTTCTAGTCGGTTCATATTTCGGTAATTCTTGGTAGCAAATGCGATCGAATTTGCTCACCCACCTCGGTTGGATTGGTCCGGTTGCGCGAAAATCCTGCACACCGTAGGCCAGGCTGATATTTGGCGAGAAACAGATCAATCCGGCGGCGCTCATGCGCGCTCCTTCCGCTTTGATCTTTTCAATAGTAGGGCTGGATCTAAAAGCGAAAGGAAAGGTGGGGGGCAGCGCCATTCGAGTGGAGCCGCTCAAGCTATATAGATTCAAGGCGCATAAACATAGAGCCAGAACGGTGCCCTGTGTTGATTTGGTTTTCAATTTCCATACCGCCCAAAGGGCAAGAAATGTTGTCGCAAGAGCAATGTAGCCTGCAACAACCTGCGGCGGTGACAGTGATGCGGCTGGCAGGGTGCCGTCAAATCCGGGCAGCCTGCTTACAGAGTTTTTGGCTAATTGAGGAACAGCAGCCAATATGCCGGCAACACCAGCAATCACGATGAAATGTTTCCATTTTTTTTCCTGGAGGCTATGCAGGCAAGTTTCAACGCCCAGCGCTGCCGCCAGAGTCAAGGACAATAGAAGGGGCGCCAATAGGTAACGAGGGGGGATGAAAGAGAAAGGCTTGCATTCGACAAGTAGTGCCAACACACCCGGTGCGCACGCCCAGAGGGTGAGAACAATTATCAAAGCCGAAAGCGGTAGTTGTCGCTTTCCACCAAATATGGCGGCAAAGCAGGCCATCAAAAGTGCTACGACGCCGATAAAAGGGCTGCCGCCCCCGTATAGCGGTGTAGTCAGCCCGATCAGGAAAGTATCGATAGAAGCTTTTTGAATGACTTGATCGTGGAACTTATAAGAGTCACAGTTTGATGCCAGTTCAATGAAGGAAACTAGCAATGGAGCTGCTAGACAGACTGCGATTAAGCCGGAAATCAGTAAATTTTGCAAACATTTTTTCACCGGTTGCAGATGGTGGTCCGGCTGGGCAGCAATGATAGGCCTGACTGCAAACGACAGGGCGGTGGCAAACAACATCTCAATGAAGAAGAATTCCGGATGCATCGAGGCCAGAAATATGGCCGCAATCATGCCCAGAAGAGCGCGCCACAATAATGAATTTTTGTTTGTACAGTAAATAAAAAGCAAGGCAATCAGTGGAAAAAATTCCATCTCATTAGGTAATTCCAGTTCGCGCAGGATAAACGGACTGAGACCATATGAAAAAGCGGCAAAGGCGGCAGTGCCCGATGAAAGAGATAACAATCTGGCTAAGGCGAATGTACCCAGTGCGGCAATAACAGCCTTTACGACAATACCGACATTGTAGAGGTAGCTGTGGGCGGCACTGAACACTCCGCGAAAGGGAGAAAAGGTGCAGTATTGCGGTTCGGCGAAAGTAGGAAACCCGCAGCCAAAGCACTGATTCCACAAGGGAATGCGGAAGTGCTTCAGCTCTTCTGCGGCATACAGCTGAAAAGGTATGTGAAAGTGATAGAGCGACGGGTCGAACTGCGGACGGATATATGTGAAGCGTATCTTGTCGTTGAAAAAGAAATCATCGTTTGCCAGCAAGGGCAATTTGGAGATTTCCTTTCGGCCGATGACGGTTCTGCCAAAGCAGCCAAACAAAATGATTACGGCAATTGCCATCATGATGAGAGCATCGCGGTGCTTTGCCAACCAGTGCATGTTGAAGCGCTTCAATCCTTGGCGCTGCTCTTACTGACCAGCCGTCGCGTCCAATGCTTTAACTTGAACCACGTGGAGCGAACGAAAAGGAAGTCATAGAGCATTTGTTGATAAAGGACGACCAGATCAAAAGAGCGATCCAACACTTTCGAGATGGATTGTGCTCTTTGCGAGGCGCCGGCTTGAGAAGATCTTCTTTCCACGGCGTCTTTGATAGCGGATTCAATTTTCAGTGCCGCTACAGGCCGGGAAAAACGTTCGACAACCCAATTGCGTGCTGATTGGGTAAGTGCATTGAAGGCGATTTCATCGCTCAGCAGTTTGTCGATTTCGATAGCGAAGCTTTCCGGACTTTCATCCTTCAAGAGACTTCCAGTTTTGCCAGGTTTTACGTAGGCACTGCTCAGCCAGTTCTCGCCCGACAAAACTGGCACGCCGCAAGCCATCGGTTCTAAAAAAGAATAAGGGTCGGGAGCGCTGTCAGGCAACATACAAACGATATCATGGGAGCGCCAAATGGCAGGCATCAGGTTTCTGACCAGTTTGGAATTGATCAGCGTATCGACTTTGATTCCCTTTTCTGCCAGTTTATTTTTTTCATCCTCTTCCCGCCTTTCAACCGGCAAATCATCCAGGATCAGAGTGACATAGATGTGTGAATTTTCTTGCCTCAGTCTGGTCTGCAGTCCCTTGATGAAGCTTATCTCCCCCTCACTCTTGGCTCGGCCACGAAGGGCTATTGCTGGGCCATTTTTTGTGTCAATCGCCTTTTCACCGCTGCTGCAAAAATGCTCCGCATCGATGGAAAAGGGAACGACGTGAGTCTTTCTGGTCTGATTGCCTTGAACTGCTTCTTCCGAGACAAGGCAGTCGCATATTTCGTTGTTCAGTTCACTGAGAAAATCGTTGAATCGTTTATCGAGTGCAAAAGGAGAAGTGCCTGTCGCCTTCATTTGTTCGGACATAAACGGAGGGGGGCTGGAATGCCTTTGCAATAAGTAGGCGGCGCTGCTGGTTAAGGCTGGTAAAAGTGCGCACGGTAAATAATCCGGCCCGATTATTACGTCGAAATTGTTTGTGAGGTCGTGTTTTAAAAACCCCTTCCAGAATTGCATGATCAGCGAAAGGCTTAACCTGCTGAAAGGGGTTGTTTCCTGGATCAAATTAAGCACATGGTGGGTGGCATTATTTTTGTACGCAATGCGCACAATCGCCATCTCGTCCTGAAGGCTATCGGACTCGCTAATGCGGGCAAGCGACACGACGCCGACTTGATGCCCTCTGGCTTTCAGTCCCAGTGCTAATTCCAGTGATTGGCGCGATACAGAATCCCATCCAAAATCTGGTGGAAAGGTTGGAGAAATGAAACAAATCCGATAAGACATGCGATTCTCTTATATCACCAGGATGTCGTATATTTCAGAGGCCGGAAGGGCAACAGAATCCACTTGCTCAAGGGTTTGAGGGTCGACTAAGGAAACAGTTGCGCAGTTAATTGTTGTGTTTATTTTACCGCCGCGTCGCAGCGCGCTCAGACCCACGTAAAGATGTTTATTGCCGACGGCCAGACCTCTGGTAAAGGCGCCAGCAAAGCTGATCTCGGACGATTTTCGATCGGCTGTTTCGAGCAAAACTCTCGATGTATAAGAATCACAGATCAGGCGCCTGCCTGATTTATCCAGGCGGGGATTGTGTGGCGTGGATAGACCGTTCCAGACAATTTCTTTTGTAGCGACATCAACGACAATACCGCGCCCGCGTTTGTCTTGTCGTTGGTACTCGCGGTAGTAGCCGAATTCTCCGAATGCCGAAACAACAAGCCTGTCATTCCATACGTCCAGGCAATTGAGGTGCCAAGATTCACCGCAGCCGCTGAATCGCCAGCGGTCAATAATTTTGCCGTCGAAATCGGCCGAGATTGAGACTACTTCGTTGGTGCCGGTGGAGACAATGTATATTTTGCCATCGAAGAACTTTATGTCGTGAACATCTCCAAAGCTCGTATCAACTATTTCCTTACGGCTTTCGGCGGCGATTTTAAAAAGTCTGAGATGATCTGCAAATGCCTTACTAACGAAAAGCGCTTCATCGCTCATGGTGATGCCGGTGCAGGGCATCTCTTCGACCGCGAATATCTTTGTGTTTGACAAAAGATATAGACCGATCCCATTTTTTTCGGGGCTCGATACTGATACTAAAAGGTCGTCTTCAATATTTTTGAAACCCTCGCCGTCAATCAGTTTTGATCTTTTCTTCAATTGATCGGCAAACATGGGTTGGTAAATCTTCTAAATGCTTTAGGCAAGGTATCGCAAAGCAAAACTGAGGGCGTTAAAGAGCTGCTGCTAGAGTGAAGCGGCACAGTGCAAGAACTCAGAGTACTTTATCATTACGACTAGAAGAAAAAATTGTTTCTAAAATCAATCTCCTTGACTGCCGGTTCAGTCCTGATATGCTCAGCTGCGGCCGCATAATTCCGACCAAACCCTCCACCAGCAAGAGCCATCCGACGCGAAGTATTGATAATGACCGACTACCTCACAGGCCTCGAGCATGAAAGTGTGTTCATAATCAGAGAGGCTTACAAAAAAATTAGAAACCTTGCACTGCTATGGTCGATGGGCAAAGACTCGACCGTGCTCCTGCACCTGGTGCGCAAGTCTTTTCTGGGCCATTGTCCGATCCCTCTCGTTCACATCGATACGAGCTACAAGATCAAGGAGATGATTACTTGGCGCGACCAGTACGTAAAAGAAAATGGTCTGCGCTTGATCGTCGGACAGAACGCTCAAGCCCTCGATGAGGGCATGGGTCCGGACAAGGGGCGCCTTGTCTGCTGCGGTGCCCTGAAAACGCAAGCTCTTTTAGACACCATCAAAGAAAACAAGATTGGCGGATTACTCCTCGGGATCAGACGAGATGAAGAAGGCTCGCGCGCTAAGGAACGAGTTGTTTCGCCTCGCCCTGACGACGGCACCTGGACATACAAAGACCAGGTGGCGGAAATTTGGAATCACTATAATTTGCACTTGCCCGAGTCGGTGCATATGCGAGTTCATCCGCTTTTGCATTGGACGGAGCTGGATGTCTGGGAGTATATACAGCGTGAAAAACTGGAGATCATGCCGCTCTATTTCGGCAATGCCGAGGGCAAGCGTTACAGGAGTCTGGGCTGCTGGCCGTGCACCGGTTCCATTGATTCAGGTGCAAGTACGGTCGATCAAATAGTCGACGAGATTCGTCTCACTAAAACATCGGAGCGGGCCGGCCGTGCTCAAGACAATGCCGACACTTATGCGATGCAGAAGTTGCGCAGTCAGGGTTACATGTGAGCGGAAACAATATGAAGGAATACAACCAGCGCAAAATAGTTATTGTCGGCCATGTCGATCATGGCAAGTCGACTCTTCTGGGTCGGCTGCTCATGGACTTCGGCAAGGTGTCTGAGCAAACTATTGAAAAGATTCGCAAGACTTGTGATTCTCGTGGCGTGCAGCTGGAACCGGCGTTTTTCCTGGATGCATTTCAAGAGGAGCAGGAACAAGGCATCAGCATTGACACTACGCGAGTCAATTTCGAATTTGACGGCAAGCGTTTTCTTTTAATCGATGCGCCCGGCCATCTCGAATTTTTGAAAAATATGACCACCGGCGCTTCCGGTGCCGAAACCGGCATTCTTGTCGTAGACGGCTACGATGGAATCGGCAGCCAAACTTTGAGACATCTGAAAATCTTGGGCATTCTGGGCATCGGCAGCGTCATCGTTGTCGTCAACAAAATGGACAAAGCCGGCTATTCTCAGGAACGCTTTGAGGAAATTGCCGGCGATATTCGCGGGCGCATTGAGGAAGAAGGACAAACCTGCCTTTCTGTCATTCCAATCTCGGCACTCAAAGGCGAGAATCTGACCGCACCGTCAGAAAATCTCAGCTGGTACGCGGGCCTGCCCCTTTTGCCGCAATTGGTTGCCCAAACAGAGGCATCAGCCAGCAAGGTCGACGAAGACGGTGCAGGAGAGCCCTTCCGTTTGGTTTTGCAGGATGTTTATCGTTTTACTGATGAACGTTTTTATGTCGGTCGCGTTATCTCAGGACAAATCGCGCCGGGAGCCCGTGTGTTCTTCTCTCCTTCCGGCAAAGTTTCTACCATTGCCGCCATTGAAACATTCCCTTCCGGTCAGCTCGATAAAGCCGTAAAGGGCGACTCGGTTGCCCTCAGGCTGAAAGATCAAATCTTTGTGGAGCGCGGGGAAATTGTTACTCTTCCGGAAGAACCGGTGGAAGTAAATAACGAAATTCAAGCTAAGTTGATCTGGCTCAACTCAGAAACTTTGAATTGGGCCAGCGATTATTTGCTCAAGGTCGGCACTAAAGAAGTTACTTGCCGCCTGGAACCAGGTGATGCGAGCGCCTCCACTACGCCGCTTTCAATTGCCAACGGCGATTTTGTAGATGTAATTATCAAGACTCAGCGTCCCGTCAGTTTCGATAGAGGCGGCAATGTCGGCGTGGACAAGCTGGTCATCTGTACTACTTTTGAAACGGTGGCCTGTGGTTCGATCAAAGCTGCCAAAGTGCAGTCCCGGCTCGAAACTAGCAAAAGCAAGAACATCGTCATGGAATCCGGCTTCGTGAAACGGCACGAACACGAAGAAAGACATGGACATCCTGGTGCCGTCCTCTGGATGACCGGCTTATCCGGCGCCGGCAAGAGCACTCTGGCCAAAGCTCTGGAAAGACGGCTGTTCCTGGACGGCTACCGTGTAGTGGTTCTGGATGGAGATAATCTACGCAGCGGTATGTGCGCCGATCTCGGCTTTGAACCCCAGGATCGCTCTGAGAATATCCGCCGTGTCGCCCATATGGCAAAATTGTTTTTGAACACGGGCGCGGTTGTTATCACCGCCTGTATTTCGCCCTATGAAAAAGATCGGCGTATGGCTGAAGAGATCATTGGCGAGAGTGATTTCAACGAGCTTTTCGTTTTCTGTCCGATTGAAGTATGCCAAAAACGCGATCCCAAAGGCTTGTATAAGAAGGCCTCGGGCGGCCAGATCAATGACTTCTCCGGGTTGAATGCCCCTTATCAGCCGCCTGTAAAACCGCATCTGCGGCTGGACTCGAGCACCATGGGTATCGAGTCGGAAGTGGAGTCGGTGATGAAATTACTGCACGCAAAGAACATAAGACCTCAATCCGGTATGCGGAGAGAAAACCTGAGCAATTTGCCGGCGCCGGAAACGGCCCAAAAGGTCTAGTAATGAGGGGCTACAGTGCAAAGTTCGCTCATGAGCGCCGTTAAGGAGTCCGCCATCCCTGTTTCATCAAAAACAGGCAAGCATTCAGTACGAATCAATGCGGATATATGCCTGATTGCACTGCTCTTTCTGATTGAGATTTTGACTTTTGGACCGGCATTGCGCAATGTCGGATTTTATCTGGATGATTGGCTGATGCTCAGCTGTTTGCATTTCGGCCCGCAAGATGTTCTGGGCGCCTTCTCCAACTATTTTTTCAACGATCCCAAAGTGATCATTCGGCCCGTCGAGGTCCTGCATTTCGCTCCCATGTATCTGTTATTTGGTTTGCGGCCGCTTGGCTATCATCTGGTCAATGGGGCGTTGGAGCTGCTTTGTGTGGTTCTTCTCTATGCTGTGATCAAGCGCTTTTGCCAAAGCAGATTATTGGCGTTTGTCGCCGTTTGCTCTTTTATTACTTATCCGATTCGCGACTCCACGCATTACTGGATACTTTGTAGTTCTGTGGCTTTGAGTCTGGCCCTTTTCCTGGGCAGCCTGCTCATTTCCATTGAGGGCGCCGCCCGGCGCAAACCGGCTTTATTTGCTCTTTCCGCGTTGCCTTTCGCTCTCAGCATTTACAACTACGAAGTTTTTATGCCGTTTGCAGTTTTGACATTTTGTTTTGTCTTTTTCCTCACCAAAAGAACTGACAATGTTTTGCCATCATTGAAGCTGGCCACCTATTCGTTTCTGCCTCTCGTTGCCTGCGGCGGCAGCCTTTTTATCTACCAGCGTTTGATCGTTCCCCGGCTTGGCGTGGGCTATTTGCACACACTGAAGCCGGACATCGGGCATATTTTTCACGAAATAACAGAGGGCGCTTTCATATCGAGCCCGCTCAACGCCTTTCCTTTTTTGCAATCTCAAGTTGAATTGAGGCTGACTGAGCCGTTTTCTGCCTTTTCAATTTTGACTCTCTGCCTTTTTGCCGTCGCTGTTTCAGCTGCTACTTTCTGGCTGATTGAAAAGGAGAATTTTTCTGTGCCTGCCTTGCCGGCACTGGAACTGGCCTTTTCAGGTCTTTTGGCGATTGTTGTTTCGCTGGCCATCTTTGGTCTAAACAAAGATTACGAGCCCACCTTAATGACTCTGGTCAATCGAATATTTGCCGGAGCGGCAGTCGGGTGGAGCTTTATTTTTGCCGTTTCAATATTTCTCCTGGCCCGCGCCTTGAGGCAATACCTGCCGGCCAATTTTAAATCTTTGACGGCAGCGCTTATCTCCTTTGGCCTGGCTTTTGCCACTGTCTATTTTACTGTTGCCAACTGGCAGCTCGGCAATTCCTGGCAGACCTCATACAAGGCGCAAAAGGACATTGCCTATGTGATCAAGATGCAGAAGGGTAAAATCAAGCATCCCGACACGATTGTCCTGGCCAACACGCCTCGCTATGTCATGTGGAGCCCTGTCTTCGACGGCGTCTGGGATTTTCAGTCGATGGTGAGAATGCAGCTGGAAGATCCCAAAATCAGCGCCGGAGTGGTGACGGAACGCCTGTTCATGTTCGACAAAGAAATGAAAGATATCTCCATGAACTATACTTGCGGAGTCTATCCATACGAACATCTCAAAGTGCTATTGGCAGGCGGCAAGACAATATTGCCTGCCCCTACTGGTCAAGCTTTTGTGAGCATTATCGAGAAGCAGGGCAAGTTGGCTCGGCTGGCTGAGGGAACCACGGAAAAATGGCGTCGGCAATTGGCAGCCTTC
>CAZHEZ010000254.1:0-8939 GCA_964531315.1 uncultured Candidatus Obscuribacterales bacterium
CCCAAACCGGACTCTACGACTAGCTCCACATATCACGCGCGTGCATGGCCGCGAGGAGAACTTCACCCTTAGCATTGGCCTTGGCTTCAGCAGAATCTGGCCAGGCAATATAACTCGTCTTTTGTATGTTGAGAACAAAGTCAGATAAATCATTTGTTGATGCTAAATTGTTGCCGCCATTCTGACCAGCCTTTGAAGATTCGGCGGGTTTATCGGTGTTGGATTCAGTAGAAGAGTTCGAATCAGTTGAAGAGTTCGAATCATTGGAACTGTCCGAATTAGTCGTTGACCCCTGTATATCAAGACCGGAAAGCGGTGCATTGCCATCCAGAAGGAACGTAAAATCACCAACGTCCCTGCCGAATCTCTTGCTGGAACCATTCAAAATAGTCGCAGCCAGATTTTTAGCAACTTCACTTGCCGATAGGTTCAAATAAGAAATCGGACGCAAGAGATCAAGAATATCTTCACGTGTAGAAACCTTGGTTGCACTGTCGGCTGCCTTTTGCAGAACTTTGGCAACAGCCTCGGCATCGCCTGAGCCGTCGCCCCTCATTATCTGATTGGACTTGGAGCGCAGCACCATATACGAGGCAGTCTGTTTCAAACCTGAATTTGAATGATCGGCAACCAGCTGAAACATAGAGGCAGCTTTATCAAAGTTTTTTAGATAGAAATTCGCGGCCGCAATCTGATAATTCCTCGCCTCTTGAAGAATCGGATCAGCAGACTTCGGCAATGCAGCCGGAACTATTGTTTCCTCCGTGCCGATTCCGAATATTCCGTCTTGAGCCTTCACCCAGTCTCTAACCTGCTTGCTCTTGGGCGGATACTTCTTAAGCAAACTACCCAATGTGTCTTTAGCAAGGGAAAAGGCAGTATTGCCAATTGCATTGTCAAAGACATACTTGTCCATCTTCCAATATGTTTCCGAGTTGTCTTTTTTGCTATCGCCAAGAGCTTTGGCTCGCAATTCCACATACTCGTGTTTATCATTTGGAAAAGTGACAGTGGTGTAGTTAGAACCTGCAGCAATTCGATCGTGCCAAAGCTTGACGATGCTTTCTTGTTCCAGCTTCGAAAGCGGTTTTCCGGATAGATAGCGATAAGTCACCACCAGGTAGGACTTCGCCCAACCAGGCTGAATAATGCCGATGTTTCCGGCAGCAAAAAGCTTCAAAGGCAGATCGGGATGATTTCCATTGATCAAAATTGCATATGCCAGATCAGGCGCACAGGCCTTCGCAGGTGGTATCGGCATACCAAGAAAAGCAAGTGACAGCAAAATAGCAACAAGGCTTCTAGTACTTCTCTTCATCTATCCAATGCCTCCCTGATAATGTCACGCAGTCGATTCTCCGTCCATGGACGCGAACTAAATATATAAAGGCTGTCTGTATTGCGCTGCAACTTTGACTCGAACAGCGATTTATTCGTAGCGCTTTCACTGGCAGAAATTCCAATTGCAACCGGGATAGCGGCACCGGCATCTAAAGTTTCTCTTTTTAGCCTGGAGAGCACATCCTTTTTTCCAGGACCGATGCTAAATAGCATAGCCACTACTTCATCACAGCTGCCAGGTTCGATCCACTTATCGGCGAGCAACCAGGAAGCAAGCGCTGTAATTGAGATTTTTGTACCGACAGGAAGATCACGATGCAAGTTGCGCAACAAAGCCTTGTAGAACGGGCGTTCGTCTTCCAGAGCATCAAAATCAATCTGCACCATTTTCGGATATCCCTGTCTTTTCATCTGATTGGCAATCGTCTGAGCGACATAATCAGCAGCTTTTAGATTAGCGGCGTCAGCATTACCATTGGATTGCGCACCCAAGCGACGCACACTTTCAATGCGAAAGACAGGAAAGGTGCAAGCGCCCTTAGGCAGTTTCAACTTTTGCTTGCGCGGCCGAAATTCAACCAGCGAGCCTTGCACATAGATGTTTCCTGCAAAGTAAGCGACGTCAACTTGAGAAGGATCGATATAGGACAGGTCTTCGTCGCGCTCCCAAGCCCAGACAGTCAAATGCGGCAAGGCCGAAACGGTCTTAAGCTGCGCTTCAATTGGCAGCAAAAACACAACTGCCAGTATGACCGCCAGCAGGGCAAGGTTACGACTCTTGAAAGAATATTCAGCCCAGTTCAAAGTCCATACACCTTGAGCAGTTCCCTTGCCTTAATCAGGTCCTCGGTGGCAAACCCTTCGTCATAGACACTGTAGACCGTCGATAATGCAGCCTTGGCTTGATCGTGATGCCCCTGCTTTTGCCAGAGACTGGCAAGGCTGGTTGTTCCGCGCAAGGCCATCGCTTTACTCTGCTGCTTGCAGGCAGTCTCTACAGAATCATGGAAGCACTTTTCGGCGGCAGCTTGATCGCCTGATTCAAGCAGGACCAGTTCGCCGTCCAGGCGTTGAAGATCAGCAAGACGACTTCTGTCGCTATTGCCTTTCGCCATTTCCAATCCTTCATTGAGCGCCACACGAGCATCTTCGAGCCGGCCGGCTTTGACATACGCCTCTGATAAAACTCCCAGTTGACCGGGCAAAGTCAAAACAGCAGCTATGGTGCGAAATGTGTGCACACCTTTTTCCATAAGCGCAATTGCCTCATCTAATTCGCCTTTCAAGAAAAGTCCGGCACCAGTGAAGAATGTTCCGGTCGATTCCCACAAAGCAAATCCTTGTTCGACAGCGATCTTTCTCTCCTCTACTCCGGCTTCGTACAATCGCTCACCCATGCGGCAGTTTACGAAAAGCCATCCGGAAAAATGCAAAGCATGAGCAAGACTAAAAGGATGGGCAATTTCGCGGGCCATCGCAATCAACTCATCGTTCAACTTTACTGCCTGGTCGGGACAGCCCAGATGAAATAAAGCCACCATAAGATATGCACGCAGGTGCAGGGCGGAATTCTGTCCGGTCATCGTGGACCAAATTCGGCAATGTTCTAAATTCTCGTACTTAGCAATTGCTTCTTCGCAATACTTGCGGCATCCGACAAAATCGCCCAGATAAAAGAGAGTGACAGCCGGCGCCACATAGGCCTCCATGCGAATGCCTATGTCCTGAACATTTTCTGCAAAGGTGAGCATATCTTCGGCTAATGTCATGGCCAGCGGCAATTCGCATCTCACTAAATGCCAGCTCCAATTTCCCCACATAATTGAAAACAGTTGCGGAGTTTCACCGACCTTGCGGCAAAGTTCGCGGGCTCGCTCGAAAGCCGGTCCGACTTCAGGCGCGGCATAACCAAGTGCGGCTTGATACACAGAACCTAAAGGTGTAAGCATCATCAGCTCAATTTCATCCCGCTCAGGGCATTCTTGGCAGGTGGCGAGCAATTCCAATCCCTTGTTGAAATGATTGATGGCCTCCAAATTGGCAAACTGTTCTTGGGCGCGCAAGCCTGCAGCCAGCCAATAATTCAAAGATCTCTCACTCATCCCACCTTCAGTAAAATGATGGGCTAGAAGTTCGGGCTGAGTGGCGGCAATTTGTGGGAAGCGCCCTTCCAGCATCTGTGCCAGACGGGCATGATATTGCTGGCGCTTGCTTTTTACCATCGCATTGTAGAGAGCGTCCTCTAGAAGTGCGTGCTTGAACATATAAGTAGATTTCGGCGCCCTACCCTTCTCATAAAGAATTTCGGCATGGACAAGCTTGGCCAGATTTGCGCAAAGCGCTGCATCATCGAGACCTGATACCGCCGACAAAATTTCAAAGCTGAATTCGCGGCCAATGGTGGCCGCCAACTGGGCTATCTCTCTGTCACCCTCCATATTGTCCAGACGAGCCATGAGCATGTCTTGAAGAGTGGTGGGAATTTCGCGGCCGATCATGCTCTTGAAGCTAGTGCCCCGTCCACGCACTAAAACGCCCGACTCTTGCATCATTTTTGTGAATTCTTCGACAAATAAAGGATTGCCGCCGGCTCGATTGTAAATCTGTTCGACGGCGGCATCCGGCAAATCACTGCCGATTTTCTTCCTCATCAAATCTGCGACCTGGCGCTTAGTCAGTCGGTTCAGTCCGATACTGGTCTGATTTTGCAGGGCTGACCAGGGCGTGTGAAACTCCGGACGGAAAGTAAGCAGTGTCAAAATCTTCTCGTTTGATACTGCAGATAAAAACTGCCCGAGGAATTCCAGGGTTGAAGCATCCAGCCAGTGCAAGTCCTCGACGATAAACAAAATCGGCTGCTCCTCAGAGTAGGCATGTAGCCATTCTTTAAGCACTCTGAATAATTCTTGCCTTTCGCGTACGGGAGACAATCCAAGTGACGGAAATTTATCGTCTGTCGGCAGACTCAAAAGAGACGCAAATAAAGGCACCACATCTGGTAGCGCCAGATCGTAAGCCTGCAAATGCTCCACCAAAAGGTTGAGCCCTTGCTCCGGAGTCGTTTCGCGCCCGAGATGAAGCAGCCGCTCGAAGAAATTGACGGCAGGATAAAAACCCGAGTTTTGGAAGTGAGGAAAGCACCTCCACTCTACAACGGGCGATCGTTTTCCGGCTTGTAAAATGACGCTTGTATACGGAGATGGATTGGGAGACAAGCCATTCGTGTCTTCCAAAACGAGTTGCTTCATGGCGTGCACAAGGCGGGACTTGCCCAATCCGGCCTCGCCGACCAGAGTAACGATTTGCCCCATACCTTCTTTTGCTTGCTGCCAGCGCTCCTTGAGCAGATTGATCTCCAGATCGCGCCCTGTCAGTGGCGACAGCTCAACCGGTGCGGCAGTTTCAACAAAGCCGCTGGCTTCTATTTCGGATTGAACTTGAAAAAGATCGATCGGCCCGGCAACACTCTTGAATTTATGAGAGCCCAATTTGGCACAATCAAATCTGCCTCTGAGCAAGCGATGAGTAGCCTGGCTGCAAACAATCTGGTCGGGGCTGGCAACCTCTTTCAATCGCAATGCCAGATTCCTTGCTTCACCTACTAGCGAAACACCATTTTCTTTTGCCTTTGCAATTGCCAGTCCGGTATGAATTCCCAACCAGGAATCGAGTTTGAGATCGTATCTGCCTTTAATACGATCGGCAAGCACAATCAGTGCCTCGCGCACTAATAATGCCGCGCTGGCAGCACGGCCGGCCGCATCTTCGTAAGCAATTGGAAATCCAAAACAAGCCAGGAGTCCTTCCTCATTGCATTGAACGATGGTCCCATCAAAACTGTGAATGGCATGCTCACAGGCAGTTCTAAAATCGTTCATAACATTGGCTTGTTCTTCGGCATCCAGTTGCTCGAAATATTCTTCCGAATCAAAAAGCTGGCAACTGCAAACAAGCACCGTTACCTGACGCCGTTCAGCATCCCTCTGGATCATTTGGGACATTCTGGAAGTAGAGGTGTCGCGCCTTTTTTCTCTGGCAATACCGGCGTTGGATCGATTTTTCGGATTGATTGAGCTGGCAGGAACGCTGACATTCTTTATCGCAAACAAAGTATTATCGTGCTCTGAAAGTGATCCTTCGATGGTCAAAAGCCGCTCGATTACCTCTGCTGCAGTCTGCGGCCTGCCGGCGGGGTCTTTGGTCAAAAGCTGCATAACCAGCTCGTTCAATTGATCGGGAATTCCCGGCCAATGATCAGTCAAAGGTTGAGGTGTTTTTTCATTGAGAGCAAACAAGATTTCCCAAACAGTGTCTCCGCGAAAAGGAAGCTCTCCGCAGATCAATTCATAAAGAATGCAACCCAGGCTGAACAAATCAGTCCTTTCATCGACTGGCTCCGCACGCGCTTGTTCCGGCGCCATGTAGGCGGGCGTGCCCATGATCATTCCGCTGGTCGTCAATCTGACATTGACCGTTTGCGGGCGAGCCAGACCAAAATCAAGCAGTTTCACTCTGCCGTTTGGCGACTCCAACCAAATATTTTCCGGTTTGATATCTCGGTGAATCAAGCTTTTCGCATGCGCTGCCTCGAGGGCCTGGGCCACCTCGCGAGCAATCCTAAGCGTTTCACTTAGTGCCGGTCTGGTGACGCGCGCAATCAGGAAATCCAGCGATTCACCTTCCAACAATTCCATGGCAATGTAGCAATTGTCATCCGCCTGACCAACCTGGTGAATAGTCACCACATGATCGCTTTTCACGGACGCCATCAGCCGCGCTTCGCGCAGGAAGCGCTGGCGCACGCTGTTGTCGCTTACATATTCAGGCTTGATCACCTTCAAGGCAACCGAGCGCTCCAAAAGAGTATCTTCCGCCAGCAAGACAATACCCATGCCGCCTTCGCCGAGGATCTTGAGAATGCGATAGTGAGCCAGTCTGCCCAGTTCATCAGGGCCTTGGGCCGGCGACAAAAATTTGAGCGGATCACGCACTAGTTCGTTGGAAAATAAACTTTCATCCGCCTTGGCCAGAGACAATAAAGTTCGTGGTGCGGCTGCCTCGCCTGTTGCGGCGGTTGCGGCTGCTGCAATTTCACCAATATCTGTTCCAGACGATTTGGCCAGCGCCGCAAATTTATTGGCTATGACTTCGACTCTTTGACTGCAGGACAGGCAACCTTCAATATGCTCGGCAAGATCGGCTGCTTCAGCGCCAAGAATCTGCCCACGCAGCAGCTCTTCGATCTGGCTGGTTGTCGGACAGGTGACGATGCCCATAGTCACTCCGAAAACTGCGGAAATCTTCTGCTAAAACCAGCACTCCGTGGTTTAGCACCGCTTCTCAATTGCTTGTCCGTAGCCTTGAATCAGGAAGCGCAATCAGATTTTCTCACTCGGTAAAGTCGACGCCGGCAACAAATGCATGCGCTTCCATTGACGGTCGGCCGGCTCTTTAGCTGGCTTCCAAGGGGCTCCGCTGAGATTATAGCAAATCGTTCGGCCGCGATCCTTGACTGCCGGACTGCCCTGTCTACATTAGGTTACAGCTCCGAAATTGCATGCGCAGGAGTTGGGGAATTTATCGAATAGATAGCTTTTAAGGATTGTTCGAACCGTCGAAGTTAATCTCTAACTCTTTGACAAACTGGCCATCTCCAGGTGGTTTTGGATAGGGCTCAGCCAATATGCACGAGTCGATGGCCGCCTTTTCGAACGCCACATCGGCCAGAGACGACTTGATGCCCAGGTGTGCAATTTGCCCGTCCTGTTTTATGCCCAGGAGTAGTACAACATTGCCGGGCTCATCGGGCTGCCAATGATTCTTTGCAAGCTGCTTCACTTTAGAGGCCCACTCGAGCACATCGACCTCAGGGGCAGTAGCGTTTAGAGGCGGCGCCGTAGTAGTGGCGCCGGACTTAAGATCGGTATACAACGGCTGAGCCGCAGGCGCCTGTGCGCAGGGTACTAGATCGGCACACTGATCCGCAGGCACAGGCAATGAAACAATTTTTCCATCAGATGAGCACGTAAATGCCAGTGCAATTCTTCGCGCACCAGAGGGACCCTTCGACAAAATTCCATCGGCAGGTTTTGGCAAAGGGATAGATGTGACCAGGGCAGAAAGCATGGAATTATCGAATGCGACAGACCCAGAACGCCTGGTAATTCGATAATTGTGAATATTGCCTTGCCCATCCAACAAAAGACTGATGTCGCAAGTGCGTGGCTCAGTGCCTGCCGCTATCCAATTCGTCAAATTCAAACGAGAAGAAAGTTTTGCGCAATAATCTTGCGCTTGCGTTTGCGATAGATAGCGGGGCACGGTCTCTGAAATGTGCTCACAGTATTCCGGTAAATTTGCCAGCACTTGATCGGATGGCTTGAAGTCATAGAGCATTGACAGTGTGTTTACATCACGAATGCTCAACTTCTGCGGAATGACTGTGCAAATCGGATACATGACGTCATGCGGGTCGGGGCTGTGGTTGTGCATGCCGACTGCATGGCCGATCTCGTGCAAACAAATTTCGCTTAAAGTTTCCTTTTCCAGCCATGATTTATTGCGCGTCATTATCGTTATGCACGCGCGGTCTATATGGTGAGGACTATTTTGCACAGTCGTCCAGCCGGCATCATAAACATTGGCACCCACAGGAAGTTGATAGGAGAAATTGACGACAATATCGTAAGGTGGTTTTTCTACAACAGCGAACTTTATCTTCCCGGCAGAGACGCGCTCGTATTCTTTGAGACATTCCTTGAACACTTCCTGCTGATACGGCTGATAGTTGAGGACGTCTTTCGGTTGTTTGAACAACACTTTGATCGGCATGTCCTTTGAAAACCACAGGGTCGGGTGCCCGAGCGTGGTTTCAAGAAAATAGTTGTCCTTGTGTTCCGGCATTTGCATGGGCGCCAGCGCAGCGCCACTACCCACCGGCACCGGTTGAAAAAAGAGAGCGAAAATGAATACCGCCCAGACCAATTTAAAAGACGACGTCTGCATTATCTACAGTCTAGTCAAGATTAAAAGAGTGGCTCCAACAGGATTCGAACCTGTAGCCTGGCGATTATGAGTCGCTTGCTCCACCATTGAGCTATGGAGCCACATAGGGCTGGAATATTTTATTGTATACGAACCAGCGATATTGTTCTCAGCATCCGGCTGGGTTTGCTTCTTGGGCATAGAACCCGGCTAGTTCTTAGCATCGACCGGAGTCATGTGTTTTTCAATAAAGTCAGTCGAAACGTCACCATTCTGGAAATGAATGTTTGCCAAGACCTTCTGGTGGAAGGGGATGGTTGTCTTGATACCGGTTATGGCATATTCGTCCAAAGCGCGCTGCATGCGGTTGATAGCTTCCTGACGGTTCTGCCCCCAGACTATCAGTTTGCTTAAAAGCGAGTCGTAATGAGGCGGTATCGAATAACCGGGGTAGCAATGGCTGTCTATGCGCACGCCGGGACCGCCCGGGGCGATGTAGGCGTCCACTCTGCCGGGTGACGGCAGGAAATTGCGGTCGGGATCCTCGGCATTGATGCGACATTCGATTGAATGACCGTAAAATCTGATGTCCTCTTGCTTGAATGAGAGCCGCT
>CAZHEZ010000255.1:0-8897 GCA_964531315.1 uncultured Candidatus Obscuribacterales bacterium
CAGTCTGGGTGAGGCATTGGGCCCCTGGTGCCCGACCCAGAAGTTTCCGATCATCATTCCCAATCCGGCAGCAGCAATTACATAACCGAACTGAAAGGGTTGCAAATGAATGACCTGTTCGACCAGAGCCACGGCAATGATATTGAGAGTAATGATGGTGCTGAAGAGAATCGTGATCTTTAATATGGCGCGAAAAACAGGCGGGCTGTCGACAATATAGGCAATGCCCACCCGCAGCTCTTCCCACCAGGGTTCGCGATCTTGCTTTTGCGGCTTGTTGTCGCTTATCCCGCAAAGCAGAGCCGAAGCAATGAAAAATAAACCCGCTACCGCGAATGGTGCGCCACCAATTCCGGTGTGGGCAATAATCGGTTCGCCAATGGCAAATCCGAATCCGAGCGCGATCATCATGGTCGTAAAGAAAAGAGCATTGGCGCAATACAAATCTTCTCTCTTCACCAGCCGTGGTATCGAAGCCGTTTCTGCCGGTCCAAAAAATTGGGCACCGATAGATATTAAAAAGGCCAGAGTAAAGGCTACTTTTGGATATTGCTTGACCCAGCTGAAGGCCACAAGAGCCACAAAACATGCCCGAATCAGGTTGGAAACTATAAGCACTGTTCGATGCGACCAGCGGTCCACGCAGACACCGGCAAAAGGACTGAGCACCACCGCCGGTATTGTGAAGGCCACATAAAGCCAACTGGTCAATTCGGCGGCATGTACAGTTTGCTCCAAAGGTCTGGAGGCTGCCTGTGCAGTCAATACAGCAACAAAGAGAACAAAAACAGCCCGGTCGGCAAATTGAGAAAAGACTTGCGCCATCCACAGGCACATAAACTGCTTGTTGTGGAACAGAGAAGCATACCCAGATGTTCCGGATTCAGAAATGGACGACTCTGTTGTGGGAAGACTCAAAAGTGGCTACCGGTGCGTCAATAAACCCTACTCTAGCACTTTGTCGAGGATTGGTCCCCAGGCTTAAGGATAGACCGGCTCAGCATTCCCACCATTAGGAAAGTGCCTGGCAGGCGCCTGGCAGGAATTTACCGCCACTCCACCTGACAAGACTGATCTCCTACCTATTTAAATAGTACGTTATGGAGATTGGTTTCAGTCCCCGGTGAGGGCAGCCCAATGCCGCCGCTGGCTAGAAATCGCTGCCGCCTTCTTCATCAAAATCGTCCATACTGCCGCGGGCAACACCACGTTTTGAAGTACGAATGAAATTGACCAGCTCTTTGATTTCGTCAAATTGCTCGACTTCTTTCTCGATCAGGTCCAGTGCTTGTGTCTGGTTGTGTCCGCAACGATAGAGCAATCGATAAGATTCCTTGATGGCGCTTCTCACCTGCGGTCCAATCTTGCCTCTGCGCAGGCCGATCATATTGACGCCGCGAACATGCAATGGCCGACCGTCACTCATCGCAAATGGCGGCAAGTCGAGCCGGCTGCCGGTAATACCGGAAACCATGTTAAAGCGGCCGATCCGGCAAAATTGGTGAAAAACAGTCAGTCCGGCAAAAACTGAATAGTCTCCGACCTCGCAATGTCCGGCCAAAGTAGTGGCGTTAGCCATAATCACATGTTTGCCGAGCTTGCAGTCGTGTGCTACATGCGAGTAGTTCATTATGAAGCAGTCATCACCCAGGACAGTCATCGGATCTTTCGATGCCCGGTGAATTGTGGCGTACTCGCGCACCGTCACCCGGTTGCCCATTTGCACGCCGGTGGGCGAGTCCTTATAGCTGAGATCTTGCGGCGCCAGACCAATGGAGGCGCCGGCAAAAATTTTGCACTCTTCGCCGATTGTCGTCACTCCGTCGATAACTGCATGCGGACCGATGATCGTCCCGCGCCCGATTGTAACGTTTGCACCGATCACGGCATAGGGTCCGATTTGCACGTCGGCACCGATGTTGGCGCCATCACCAATGATGGCAGTCGGGTGAATTCCCATTTCGACCATTGTGCTTCCCATCGCCTAACCTTCCTTCGCAATCATGGCAAAACTAATTTCCCCCTCGCAGGCGATTTTGTCGCCTACTTTGGCGGTTCCCTTTACCTTGCCGAGCGGTCCTTTCATTTTGATGAGCTCAACTTGCATGTCCAGGCGATCGCCCGGCACTACCATCTGACGAAACTTGACGGCATCGATACCCGTAAAAACACCGAGCTTGCCTTTAAACTCATCTTTGCTCAAAAGCGCCACACAGGCAAGTTGAGCCAGAGCCTCAATCATCAATACCCCGGGCATTATCGGTTTGAAAGGAAAATGCCCTTCAAAAAACTGTTCATTGGCGGTCAGATTCTTATAGCCTTTGGCACTCTGTCCTGGGACGATTTCGGTGACGCGATCGACAAGCAAGAACGGATACCGGTGCGGCAAAAGCTTTTTGATCTCGACGATATCCAGCTCTTGAATAGTTTCCGTGGTCATGGTCATAACCTCACCTTTCTTTCAGATTGAAAACTCGCCCTTCAGCCAAAGGAATGCTCCGACAGATGTACGGAGAATTCCGCCAGGACGCGCGACAGGCAAAAGAGTATACATCCTGATAAACATTCATAAGTGGCGCGCTTGCGGCCTAAAAAGTAACTAACTATGGGTGGTCGCGCCTTTTGGGTTGGCTAAGAAGGTCGTATTCACTATAAAGTGATGCTGTCAGCCGACCACAAGCCCCAGTCAGAACCATGTCATGCCTTAGTCAGGACTAAGCAGACACAAAAAAGGAAGCAAGATTGGACTCCTACGCTCAAAAAATTCAAAGTCTTGCGCACATGAGCCGGCGCCGATTTCTCTTTGGTCTGGCCTCTGTTGCCTGCCTGGCAATAAGTAAAGATTCACAGGCAGCTGTCGGGCTCTTTGAGCCCTTCACATTCGGCTACGTAACAGACGCGCACTTAGCAATCGGCCAGCCTGATAGCTACAAAATGTTGCAGGAGAGCCAACTTTTCCTGCAGGATGTGGTCAAGAGCTTGAACGATAAGAATGTGGCTTTCACGATTTTCGGCGGCGACAATGTCGAAGGACCTGGGCGCGACGATACAAACTGGCAATTGTTTATCGATGTAGTCCAGAGCCTCAATAGTCCCTGGAATTTTGTCCTTGGTGAAACCGATGTCTCGGGCATTGCACCGGTCGATAAAATGCGCACCTATGGACCGGATTGGAAGGGCAAAGGCATTGAATCCAAGAAATCCTACTGGTCGCAGGATCCGCTTTCAGGCGTGCACATGATCGGACTGGATACATCCAGAGCGAATTTAAATACGGGTGATTTTGGACGAGCTCAGGCAGAATGGCTGAAAGAAGATCTGCAATTGCATCAAAGGCGTTTCACGATGGTCTTTTCGCATCATCCGCTTTTGCCGCCTTCGCCGTATGATTCCGGTCCGCCATGGGATGACTATATTGTCCCCAACGGAGACAATGCCCGCGAGATCTTTGCCACTTCTAAATACGTGCGCCTCGTAGTAAACGGGCACGTTCATGTCAGCAAAGTGCAGCAGGAAAACAATATCTGGTATGTCTCTTCGCCGAGCCTGGCCGTTTATCCATGCGCTTACCGCCTCTTTCACGTGGCACCGGACGCAATCACCATCGAAACCTATCACGTTTCCTTTCCGGCTCTAATCAAGAAAGCAAAAAACGCATTTATCTCTTGCGCCCTGGCTTACAAATACTCAAGCAGCAAACCGGCCAGCTTCGCTCTTCTGGCTGAAGGCTCACGCCTGGATTCGGAAGTGTCGTTGCCACTTGTGCCCGGCAAACCAATCCAGACAATAGAAAAGAAAAAGCAAGCCAAGCCGAAAAAAGAAAAACCGAAAAAAACGGACAGCAAAAAAGAGAAAAAACCGGCCCAGGAATCAAAGTCAAAACCGGATACGAAAATTGATGAAAAGCCCGAAAATAAGCCGGATCAGCCGGGTCAAGATCAGCCCAAAGAGGGGCCTGAATTAAAAACAAATCCACCAGCTGAACTTAAGACGGCCCCTCAAAAAGATTCCAGTTCTGTTAAGGAAACAAAGCCAGAAGCGCCATTGTCGGGAGAAAGCAATGACAAGTGAAACGGATACCGATGCAAAGAAACATCATCTGGGCGTCTGCCCTTACGGTTCGGGCGCATTAAGCTACAACAACTATTTGAAGGTCCCGGAGATTAAAGACCTGCAAATCTGTCAGTCTAATCCGCCCCATCACGACGAGCTGCTCTTTATTATCATTCACCAGACCTACGAACTCTGGTTCAAATTGATTCTTCACGAAATCGATGAAACCATGAAGCAGCTCGCTTCAGGCAATGCGCCGCGGGCCACCTGGTTTATGCGCCGGGTTTCCACGATTTTCAGAGAGGTGCTCGTCAATCAAATTCACATTCTAGAAACGATGATGCCGGTCGATTTCCTTGGCTTTAGAAGTAAATTGAACCCGGCTTCCGGTTTTCAATCTTCTCAATTCAGAGAAATAGAATTTGCCGCAGGCATGAAAGAACCGCGCTTGCTGCAGTTTTTCACAAATGAGCCGGAAGCACTTGCGCAAATGCAAAAACGTCTGGATGCACCGACTTTGTCAGATGCCTTCTATCAATTGTTGATCGATAGAGGATTCAAGGTCGCCTATCAAATCAATGAAGACGAATCTGATGAATGCGAAAAAGCGCACGAGCAGCGAGTTCTAGAACTCAGAAAAATCTATCAAGAGCCGGAAAAATATTACGATATTTATGAGCTTGCTGAGACGCTCGTCGATCTCGATGAGAATATTGCTCTCTGGCGCATGCATCACGTCACGGTCGTAGAACGCATCATCGGCTTCAAACGTGGCACCGGCGGCAGCGAAGGCGTCGGTTATCTGCGTTCGACTTTGACCAAGAGATGTTTTCCCGATCTCTGGAACGTGCGTACAATGATCGAGCTGCCATAATGGCGCCCTACTGGTTTTGATTGGGAAACACAGCATAGAAGGAACAACCGCCGGTCGCCGCTTGATCGCAGCCGACCATGCCGTCATGTGCTTCGGCGATCATGCGGCAAATCGCCAGACCCAATCCGTAGCCTTTTCCTTTCGTTTTTGAATCGGCAGTCTGAAAAAATCTCTCGAACACCTTGCTGCGCATCTCTTTGCTCAGACCGGGACCACTGTCGATCACATCGAAGCGCACGCCGCCCGGGCTAAGCGACGTATCAATGCGTACGGTCGTATCGGCCGGCGAATGATTGATTGCATTGCCGAGGAAATTGACCAGCACCTGAATCACTCGTCCTTTATCGGCCACAAGCTGGACATCTGCACAATCGTTGGCCAATAAAACCTTGCGATCCTGCGCCAGAGCCGTCAGTGAAACAATCGCCTCTTGAGCCGCCTCTCTGGCTGCAAACTGAGATTTGACCAATTCGATTTTTCCCTGTTCCAGATTCTCAATGGTCAAAAGCGCATCGACCAGCGACAAGACTCTTTCAACGTTGGCGGTAGCAAAGTTAAAGTGTCGGGTTTTCACATCATTGAACTGAGCGGTCTCTTCAGGCGGCACCAGCGCTAGAATTTCTCTGGTCTCTTTCAAGGGTTGACTCAGATCGGCCGCCAGAACTTCCATTAAGACCTTGCGTTGCTGCCAGATTGACTCCAGAGTCTCCGATACGTCATGCAAGACAAAGTCGAGATACCAGATTTCATCGCGCCCCTTAACTTGCTCTCGAAGCGGTTTTCTGAGCGGCAAGCAGCGCGCGTTTGCCGTCAGCACTTTCAAGCGGCGGGATATATTGTTGTCGAATGCGCACACCATAATTAGTGCCATTAGCAAGCTGCCAGTTATACCAACTTGCAGGCAATTGTTGAGCTGCTTTTGAATTGCTTCTTCATTTCTGCGTGTCACCACCATCTTCTCAATCTGCCGATCGGTGATGCCTTGAATCTTTTCCATTTTCTTGATGCTGAAGACAATCAAGGATCGCCCGGGTGCCGCAAAGGCCGGAGTCGGTAATGAACGAACGTCAATTACGACCGGCTTGAATTGAACCAGACGCTCGTTTTCCTTGCGATCTAGCTCACTGAGGTCATGCAGATCTGCCATGATCTGCGCGTCTTCTTTGGCTAGAAACGTCAACCTTTGCGTCGTTTCTGCTCTCGCTTTCTTGACCTGCTCCTGAAGGACTATATTGCTCGGATCGCCATACAGCTGATAGCAGCCGGCTGTCACCATGTCTGCCACCGTAGCGCGCATGAGATTGTTAATCGAAATAGCTATCTGAGTCAGTTTTAGCTCCTCATCCAAAAAACTGGCAGAACTTTGATTGAGTTGGCTGGCCCATAAAATCATCACCGTCGAAAATGTAAGCGGAACCAGAACCAGGATTAAACCTTTTTTGAATATGCCTGGACGAAATCGTTTGGCTGCCTCTGTGCCCAGACCGGATGAGTTGCGAAACTCAACTCGTATCAGTCTCGATAGTTCGGTGATTTTTTCATCCTCTTCTTCCTCATGGTCAAAATCAGTTTTCTCATCAATCGGTCCTTGGACATCCAGAGCCAGGTCCGGAGAATTAGCGCAGAGTCTTTCAATGGAAAGCAGATTATTGGCTTTGAGAACCAGTTGTTCGATTTTCTTGCCGGCTCGTGAAAATGGATCAGCTGCGGATTCCGCGGCGGCTGCTCCACTCTGAAGAATGGCCAGAGACAGATTGACCGCACTTAAAGGCGAGCACATGTCGTGAGCCACCATTTCCAAAAGGCTCTTTCTGAATTGCGCTGATTGTTCGAGCTTTTCGGCAGCGTCGTGGAGAACAGCATCCAGATAGGCGATTTCATCGGTGCCGTCCACCCCTTTATTGAGTCTTTCGCGCTGTGGCAACCTGGTTGCATTTTCAACCACTACTTTCAACCGGTCTGTAATTTCACGGCTGAAAACAAAGACCAGTCCGGTTCCCATCGCAAACAGAAAGATCAGTGCACAGTTGAGTCCCAGGCAGAAATTGGCGCTGTCTTTCTTCCTTTTCTCGATAGCCTCGACCAGACGAATCTGTTCATCTATTTCGATATTGTGAAAAAAATCCTGGAGCTTATAGACAAATTTGAAATACTCACGAACACTCTTCAACTGATTGGCAATTTCGCGGAAGTCGTTTGTCGATTCGGCAGGCTTGATATGAGACCAATAATCGATGGCTTGGTATGTCGCCTGCACCAGCTGGTTAACGACTTTGCTTTTCCTGAAGTCACTGGTCCGTTTTGCGAAAGCTTCCAGTCCTCGGGTTTCTTCAAGGGCTGCCTGCCGCTTTTTCAGCCAGTTGGTATTGGCGCGGTCATTATTCATAAGCACATGAATGAGCATATACGCAGATGCCAGAGCCGTGCTGGAGCCGACTCTGTTGATGCGCGTGGAATACTCCAGATGGTCACGCTCTGCATTGAGCGTTTTTTCTGTAGCATCACCTTCTTGATTCATGTATTGAAAGAGCCCGGCCACCGGCAAAAGAATGACCGACAAAAGGATCAGACTTTTCGTGAAGATGCGGCTTTCGATTTTGAAGACCGGCTTCTTTGTCTTTTCAGTCATGGTTAGGCATCAAATCCGGTATCAGCAATTTTTCAATCATGAATTCAAGATCAAGAGGGCGGATTGGCTTGATCTGTTTCGTAAATGTAGCCCGAACCCTGAACGGTCTTGATCAGGCAATTTTCGCCTTGTGGGGTGATTTTTTTTCTGAGGTGAAACATGATCGTGCGCACCGATTCTTCAGCGCTTTCACTGTCGGAAGGCCAGACTGCATTCAGTAATGCCTTAGAACTGAAAAACTTATTGGGGTGACGAATGAAAAATTCGAGCAAGGCAAATTCTTTAGGAGTAAGGCTGATGCGTTTGTCTCCAATTTGCACATAGTGGCTGTCCAGCTCGACGGTTAGATAACCAGCCGTAATGGTGTTAGTGAGCAAGCCTTTCGGTCTGCGCATCAAACTGCGAATGCGGGCGGACAATTCCCGAACTTGAAAAGGTTTTTGCAAATAATCATCGGCACCGGCATCCAAACCGGTTTCAATGTTTTCCACTTTGGTTTGCGCAGTCAAGAAAAGAATCGGCATTTCACTGCCGTCCGCGCGCAAACGTTTGCAGACTTCCAAGCCGTCCATACCCGGAAGTTGCCAGTCGAGAAGCAAAAGATCATAGGCAAAGCCGCTCAGCAGCTGTAATCCATCTTCACCGCTTTCGGCATGATCGACCGTATGTTTTTCCATAGCCAGCCAGTCGATGACGCCCTGCGCCAGCTTTTTGTCATCTTCGATTATGAGAATCTTTGCCATCGAAATATTTTCAGCTGAAACTTAGGAAGCGTTCTTATATTAGCAAGCCAGGCGGCGCAATAGAGGCGTTGTTACAGCAAAGGCAGCGGAAAGAATTCAAGATGAGGAAGAAAAAAATGCTGATAATCGTGGGCAATGGTCAACTTCCTTCCGCTCTGTGCTGAGGGGACTTGATTCTGGCTTCCTGTTCCGCCGCTTCCGCCTCTCGACCGGTTTCGCGCAAAAGTTTCGCGTAGTCTTTCACCAATTGCATAAGCACGGTGCTGTTGTGCCGGGTCTGTTCGTCATAAATCGCCAGCGCTTCTTTGTAATTGGCCTCCGCTTCCGGGTACTGTTTTTTCAAGTAATAGACCTTGCCCAGGTGGTGCAGACTGGTGGCCAGAGGTCCGGCATAACCCAAAGTTCTGGCCTGGGCGACCGCACTTTTGAAAGAAAACTCCGCCTGGTCCAAATTGCCTGATTCGAGAGACTTTTGCCCGGATGAATGAGATTGCGACCACTGCTCTCTGGCCGACAGGTTGTTCTGAGCCAATGCCGGCACTTGAAGAGCCAAAAGCAGCACAGCCAAAAGAACGGTGGTTCTCACTGCGGCCCTTCT
>CAZHEZ010000256.1:0-8739 GCA_964531315.1 uncultured Candidatus Obscuribacterales bacterium
ATTGGGTTTTTCAGCATCATCATGCGAGCCATAAGCAGACGAGCAGCTTCTCCCCCAGACAGCGCTTCTGTAGCCTTTTGCGCTTCGTCGCCAGAAAAAAGCATGCGCCCGAGCACGCCGCGCACAAATTGATGACCTTCGTCAGTCATGTATTGCATCAGCCAATCGAAAGCAGTCGTACCCTCGGTTATATCCTGGTGATAGTCCTGCGGATAATAGCTCCAGGTGGCATTGTCGCCCCATTTGACGCTGCCTTTATCAGGCTCCAGTTCGCCAATTAAGCAACGCAAAAGCGTCGTTTTTCCCACACCATTTGAGCCAATGATGGCAATCTTATCGCCGCGGTATACATCGAGACGAAAGTCTTTAAATAGAGTTTTGCCGTCAAATGATTTGCTAAGACCTTCTGCGCGCAGGATTTCGCGACCAAGCGGTTTTTCTTGCTCGAAGCGAATATAAGGTCTTTGAATATTTGATTTCTTCAATTCTTGAGGAGCCAGACGAGCCATCTCCTTCTTCCTCGATTGCACCTGACTGGAACGCTGACCAGCGGCGAATCTTGCTACAAACTCCTGAAGTTGAGTAATCTTCTTAGCCTTTTCGCGATTGTCCGCTTCGATTGACTGGCGCGCCTGCATTTTGTGTTCGACCATATCGTCATAATTGCCGGGATAAACGATGATCGTGTCGTAATCGATATCGGCAATATGGGTGCAGACTGAATTGAGAAAATGCCTGTCGTGAGAAATCACAATAAGCACACCTTCATACTCGCAGAGAAACTCTTCCAACCAGTGAATAGATTCCAGATCAAGGTGGTTGGTCGGTTCGTCGAGCAGAAGAGCCTGGGGTCCGGCAAAAAGCGCTTGAGCTAGAAGCACGCGAAATTTGTAATCAGTGGCCAGTGTGCTCATCAAATTCTCATGCTGATCGTCCGGAATGCCGATACCGCGCAAGATTTCCCCGGCCTCAAATTCAGCCGTATAGCCATTTTCGTCAGCTACTATCGATTCCAGATCGCCCAGTCGAAGCATCTGTGCTTCAGAAAGTTCGCTCAATTGGCAAAGTTCTTCGCGTTCCTTAAAGGCGTTCCATAATGTTTCATTGCCCATCACGACCGTATCGACAATTCTCTCGTTGTCGTAGGCAAATTGGTCCTGCTTTAATACGCCCACCTTGGCCGGGCGGCTCACTGTCCCATTATTGGTCGGCTCCACCTCGCCAGTTAGGATTCTCATGAAAGTGGATTTGCCGGCGCCGTTCGGACCGGTGAGGCCATACCTATAGCCTGGAGTGAATTTCACAGAGACGTTATCAAAGAGCGTCCTGGATCCGAATCCTTTAGTAACTTCGTTGACTGTAATCATTTTGGGGTTCCAGTAAAAAACAGGCAAACAAAAAAGCAAGCGCGTCAGGTGCGCCGTTTTGCCCGATGGGCGGATTATAACCTTCTCTTTGCGCTTTCATTCAAAACAGACTATTGATCTTTACGCAAGACAATCACCGGCTGAGCCTATGAATGGCAAGGAAAAGCGCAGTATCAAAGACTTTCTCGGGCAGTTAAATTAGTAATCAGAGTTGTAAGCACGCGTGTCATGAACTGAACATCTTCGTCCGACAGGCCGCCTATGCAAAGATTGCAATGATTGAGGGCAATCTCGGGCAAAATGTCAAAGAGCCGGTCGCCTTCATCTGTAAGAAAGACAAGCATACGCCTTTTGTCTTCAGAACAAGAGCGGCGGCTAATCAATCCTCTGTCTTCCATACGTTCAAGGACGCCTGCCAGAGAGCCTCCTTCCAGCTCGATGTAACTGGCGATTTCACTGACCGGCACTCCGTCTTCACGCCACAAACGGCAGAGCACAAGCCAGTGAACAGTGGTCACATTCAAAGCTTCCAGCTTTTCGGAAAAGCGCCGTGTCAACTGCATTGACAAAGAGCGCATGCGATAGCCCAGCGACTTGGGCGGTAAAATTGCACTCAATTCTTCACTGAGTTTGCCCTGGCAATCCGGCAAAACGCATTTATATTCAGGCGAGACATTGGCAAGGACGCGATCTACCAAAAGGGAAAAACGAGCCAGATCTGCTTGAGAAATATCTTCTTTAACACCGGCCCACAATTCCACAGCCAGAGGAGGCAGTGTGTTGACCAGTTCTTTGCCTAATTCGGTCAGGCAGACTCGATAGATACGCCTGTCATTGGCATCTCTTTTTCGTTTAACCAGGCGCCGTCTTTCCATGCGGTCGAGAACGCCGGTCATGGTGCCTCCGATTTGCCCTACTTGTTCGGAAATATAAGTGACCGGCAGTCCGTCCTTGCGCCACAGGCAGGCAAGAACCACCCACTGGTTGGGTGTTAGTCCCTCCGGAGCCAGCAATCGGGAAAGCCGGCGCGAAAGCAAGGCGCCGGCTCGTTTCAAAAGAGCGCCGATGGAGCGGCGCTCGAGAAACTGCCTGTATTGAGGCGGCACGAGCCGTTCTGCCCGATCTCCTCGAGCAGAAACATAAGACTGGACCGATTTTGCCCCAGATTCACTCAATTAAATTGTCTCCACCTTGAGATTGTAGCTTGAATCCGCACCAGTACCGGTTTTTCACACCGGATGCCGGCTAAAAATTAATTAGCGGTTACAAGAATAGTTCGTATAACCTATAATTAGTATTAGCATACAAAGCGCAGGGATCTAGAGCCGCTTGACATGTGGATTGTAAAACTAGCTTTGCACCGACCCTATACCTTCGTGGTAATGGCGTTGCTCACAGGTCTTTTGGGCATCCTCAGTATTCAGAGAATGCCTACGGACATTTTTCCTTTTATAAATGTGCCGGTCGTCTCCGTAATCTGGAGCTACAACGGACTGCCGGCCGAAGAAATGGAAAATCGCATCACCACCATCTGTGAGCGGGCGATTACCACAGTGACAAGCGGCATCGAACACATTGAATCGAAATCATTGCAGGGGATTTCGGTCATTAAGGTCTACATGCACCAGGGCGCCGACATGGGCCGGGCAGTTGGCACCATCGCCTCCCTTTGCCAGACGCTCTTGCGCACCTATCCGCCGGGAACGACACCGCCCTTGATCACATCTTTCAGTGCCTCCGATGTGCCAATCTTGCAGTTAGGGGTGGGCAGCGAAAAATTGTCTGAAGCCGAACTTTTCGACTACGGTCTCAATTTCATCCGCACCGGACTCTCAGGAGTGCAAGGTGCTTCTATCCCCCTTCCCTACGGCGGAAAACAACGTCAGATCATGGTCGATCTCGATCAGCAGGCGCTGCTGTCCAAAAAACTGTCTGCCACAGATGTGGCCAACGCCATCGGTCAGCAAAACGTGATTATTCCTACAGGGCAAGCCAAAATCGGCTCCACAGAATATTCCGTTCAACTGAACAGCACTCCAGATGCTATTGAAGATTTCAATAATCTGCCCATCAAACAAGTGAAGGGTGCCACTATCTACGTTCGCGATGTCGCTCACGTGCATGACGGCAATGCGGTGCAAACAAATATCGTCCATCAAAACGGTCGCCGCTCAACTATGCTCAACGTTTTGAAAAACGGGGGCGCTTCCACCATTTCCGTAGTCGATCGTGTAAGAGCAGCCCTGCCCGGCATTCTGGCCACCGTGCCGCCGGAATTGCACGTCGCACTGCTTTGCGATCAATCTATTTTCGTCAAGGCTGCAGTGGCAGGCGTAGTCAAAGAAGCAATCACAGCCTCATTATTGACGGCACTATTTATGTTTCTCCTTTTGGCCAGCTGGAGAAGCACCGTCATTGTGGCAATTTCCATTCCTCTTTCCATTCTTGCCGCCATTGTCTGTTTATACGCTGCAGGGCAGACCTTGAACACTATGACTTTAGGCGGGCTGGCCCTGGCAGTCGGGATGCTGGTCGACGATGCCACCGTTGAGGTGGAAAACATTCACCGCAATCTTTTTCTCGGCAAGCAAATTCAAGAAGCCATACTGGATGCCGCCCAGCAAGTGGCGACGCCGGCATTTGTTTCAACCATGTCCATTTGCATTGTTTTCGTGCCGGTGTTCGCTCTTACCGAACCGGCTCGCTCGCTCTTTGTGCCTTTGGCTCTCTCTGTCGTTTTCGCCATGATGTTTTCCTATGTCCTGTCGAGAACTCTTGTCCCTGTCATGTCCAGATATCTATTGACCGGGCACGAAAATCACGATGACGAGGTTGCCAAATCGCCCTTCAAGCCGCTTTTCCTGGTGGTAGAAAACTGCTTCGAATGGGTGCGCGGTCAATACCGAGAACTCTTGCAATATCTTCTCGCCAGAAAGCTTTTCTGCATCGTCTCCTTTTTGATGCTGTTTACTTTCTCATTCGGCGTCTTCCCGTTCATCGGCGAAGATTTTTTCCCGGCCGTCGACGGTGGACAATTGCGATTGCACCTGATTTGCCCGACCGGAACGCGCATTGAAGAGACAGAGAGAATCTTCGCCAAAATCGAGAAATCAGTCAGACAAATCATTCCGGCAAGCGATTTAGGAGACATTCTCGACAATATCGGTTTGCCGACAAGCGGCGTCAATCTTACGTATGGAGACAATATTACTATTTCCGACTACGACGGCGAAATGCTCATATCTCTCAAAGAAGGGCATAAGACCTCGACATTTGATTATGCCAAGCAAATCCGCCACATGATAAGCAGACAATACCCAAGCGTTTCATGCTTTTTCCAACCGGCCGATATCGTCAGTCAAGTTCTCAATGCCGGCTTGCCTGCTCCCATAGATATTCAAGTTGCCGGTCGCGAAAAAGTGAAAAACTATAAAGTAGCCCAGGATCTCAAACAAAAAATTGAAAACGTCAAAGGGGCAGTCGATGTAACCTTGCACCAGATTGTCGACGCGCCGCAATTGAGATTCAATGTTGACAGAGTCAAAGCCGATCAGCTGGGATTGACCCAAAGAGACATAGCCTCATCGCTCTTGATCAGCTTGAGCTCAAGCTTTCAGACGTCACCCACCTTTTGGGTCAATCCGAAAAATGGGGTCAATTACAACGTTGCCATTCAGACACCGCCAAACAAAATGACCGATGTCGATGCAATTCTAAGCACACCAGTCAATTCAGCCCTGAGCCAGGGGCAATTGCTCACCAACCTGGGCACACTGACGCGCTCGAAAACAGCTGCCGTAGTCAGTCACAATCGCATTCAAAATGTCTACGACATTTTTGTAAATACTCAAGATCGCGACCTGGGGGGAGTGACCAGTGATATTCAAGATATAGTCAATGATGCCAAAAAAGACTTGCCCAGAGGCAGCGTCATTAACATACGTGGTCAATCAGAGAGCATGACCAGCGCATTTCAAGGTTTGGTAGGCGGCATACTTTTGGCCCTTGTTCTCGTTTATTGCCTGCTTGTAATGAATTTCCATTCCTGGACTGACCCCATCATTGTGCTTTCTGCATTGCCAGGCGCGTTTTCAGGTATTATCCTGGCCCTTTTCGCCACCCACACAAGCTTTAGCGTGCCGGCCTTGATGGGAGCAATCATGAGTATTGGCGTGGCCACAGCCAATAGCATTCTCTTAATTACTTTTGCCAACGAACAACTGGAAGAAGGCTTTACTCCAGGGGAAGCAGCGCTCAATGCCGGCTTTATCCGCTTCAGACCGGTCTTGATGACCGCTTTTGCTATGTTAATCGGCATGCTGCCTATGGAGCTCGGTCTTGGCGAAGCCGGCTCTCAAAACGCTCCTCTGGGTCGCGCCGTAATTGGAGGTCTGATGATGGCTACTTTTGCCACATTACTGTTCGTGCCCTGCATTTTCTGCTTGATGCACAGAAAGCACAATCAAAAGCATTCACATTCTCGTGCAGTGACAAGTCTGGAGGTGGCAAGATGATGGAAGTCCTGAACGAGAATGATTCCGAGGCAAAAGACAAAAGCGGCCAGATGCATCCCAGAACCTCAGGCGATACAGCCCGCCACAGCGCCTTTCAGGCACCACCAAAAGTACTATTCGTGGTTGTCTTTGCCTCGTTTATGGTGATTGCCGGAGTGCTTTTTTCCGGACTGATGCCCAGATTCGCCACTGAAGAACAGCTGGCTATCGAACAAAAAGCCAAGCGAGTGGCCGCCCCCACCCCTGCCATTGTCGTCCACCAGGCTCCAGCTCAAAGCGATCTGGTCTTGCCTGCCAATTTGCAGGCTGTACAGGAAATTCCGATATTTGCTCGTTGTGCAGGCTATCTGAAAGATTGCCTGGTCGATATTGGCGACACTGTAATGAAAGGCCAGACTCTGGCCATCATTGACGCTCCCGAACTGGACCAGCAGTTGGATCAAGCGAAAGCTGATCTCAAAGAAGCTGGCTCCCAGGTAAAGAGTGCACAGGCCGACCTGGCCAGAGCACAGGCCACCTTAATCACGAGCAAAGCCAATCTGAAAAAAATGGAGGCCAATCTTTTATTTTCAAAACGCGAGATCGGGCGTTATACAGAACTGGAAAGTGAAGGAGCAATCAGCCGCGAACAGCGTGATGAAAAAGAACGCAATGTCGATTCGGACACAGCCGCAATCGATGCGGCAAAAGCAGACATAACGGCCAATGTGGCCCAGGTCGCATCCAACAAGCAAAAGGTGGAAGTAGCTCAAGCCAGAGTAGAATCGGTTCGCGCCAATCTAGGGCGGGTCAATTCTTTGTGCAGTTTCAAAAACGTGAAGGCACCCTGTGCAGGTATCATCACCAGCCATAGTTTGGATGCCGGCGCCCTCATCAATGAAGGGTCGGCAAGCAATGTCAGTGAGCTGATGAGACTGTCTCGCATTGACGTGCTTAAAGTGTTTGTCCAGGTCCCTCAAAACTTCTATCAAGCCATCAAGCCGGGCATGCCCGCAGCAGTGATGGTGGCAGAGTTTCCGCAAAAGAAATTTCTGGCCAGTGTTTCGAGAGTCTCGGGCGGACTTGATGCAGCCTCGCGCACCATGCAAGTGGAGGCACGCATCGACAATCAAAATAATCTTTTAAAACCGGGCATGTACGGCACTATTGATTTCAATTTGAAAAATGAAAGTACTGGAAAAGATCAGGCACCGATTCTGATTCCAGCCAGCTCTCTTGTCGTTAAGCCGGAAGGTCTCTTTGTTGCCAGAGTCGATGCCGGTGGTGCGGTTCACTTCGCTCCTGTGACAATCGGGCGAGACTTCGGCAAAGACATGGAAGTAACAACCGGCATCAAAGATGGTCAAACGATTCTTCTCGATCCCGATATCGATCTAAAAGAAGGGGCAAACGTCCATACTGAATTGGTCAAACCAGCGCCCAAAACATAGCCACAGACAGTATCGAAAGAACCTAAGGGCGGTCCGGATCAAGTCTTAGAGAATACAGTCTCTTGATTGTATTGCGATCACGATCGCTGAGCTGCTGGGCCCGCAAGGGCTTGCCCATTGCATCAAGAGGATCAGGTGAATTGCCCTGAATACCAAGCACTCTTCCGGCTTGATTCAAACATATGCTTTTCATTTGTCTGTCCGTGTAAGCGATACCTGCGCGTTCGTCCCGGCACGTGACAATGTACATGGTGGCATCATCCGGCTCGTGTTTTTCATCAAGACCCACGCCGCGTACAGATGTGTATCCGTAGCTGTATATTCTTGCATCGCAGAATTGATTTAACTGAGAGCGATGGGCCAGCCAATGACAAACAATGTCGGCATCATCTTCTTTATCCACTCTTTTGACTTTAAGAAGACCATCTGTTGCAGACTCCCATTCAAGAAACGAATCATAGAGCATTTGTTTCCACTCAGGCTTATAACATTTGTCGCCTGGGCTGGAATTGTCTATGAAAATCTTGACCGGCAGACGATGTGGACGCCAGTCGGCTCTCCACAATACAACCGCACTGCCAAAATAATCGTTGGGTCCGGATTTGAGAGGTTTTTCTCTTTTGTCCGTTGCATGTTCTTGAAAAGAAGGAGCAATCTCCGGGGTGTCGGAATTTGCATTCACACAAAAGGCGGGCTTAAGGCCCAAAAGAAATAAAGCCAGTAATGCACATAAAGTGCATAGAGAGCATAAAGAGCCAGTTTTCATAGTCGCTCCCGGCTATCAGCGAATGAAATATCCACTCACTCTCCATTCACCGTCCTTATCTTTTTTGGGAGTGATGGTTTCAATAGCCGCGTCTTTGTTGGCAAACTTGGTGTCGAATTGAATCACCACATATTCGCCATCCGGCGCCCCCGGCAAACTGGTTGCATACTTTTTTGTTTTGACGCTGCGAGTAATCAATTTGCCCATCGGCGCTCTGGCCGCCTTTATTTGAGACTCCCATTGACCTTTTTTAACCGACGATTTGAAAAAGGAGGCTGCTTGATTCCAGCTTTCAGGATATTTAGATTGATCGACAAGGGCCAGCCAACTCAATGCCGCCTTTACTGCCGCATCTTCGTCGGCTTCCGCCCCTCGGGCGCAATGAAAAGCACCCAGTGCAAACAAGATAGAGAGAAGCACGCCGGACAAAAACCTCTTATTAATGTTCATTAGACTGTCCTTGCAAAAATTGGCACTACAAGATGTATTACCACCGGCGGCAAAAAACCAGCCTTAATCAACAAGCGACCGTTATTCACGATCGCTTGCTGACCTGGGGTCGGGACTACGGCATCCCATGTCTAGTTGGGCTGCCGGTGGAGGGTCCCCTTAAACAACGGGATGCGTACGCAGCATGTGCCTTTATGTCTGGCAGCCTGTTT
>CAZHEZ010000257.1:0-8630 GCA_964531315.1 uncultured Candidatus Obscuribacterales bacterium
CAAGTTTGGCCAGCACATCTTCCACGCTCTTGCCGACATTGGGCAGAAAGACCATCATGCGAACGGCCTTGGACTCACCGAAGGGCAGCGACACGAACTGGTAGAACTCACGGTCGTCGTCCCAATCATGGATCATTTCGTCGTGGCGCAACATGGTCGGCACATCGCCGACACCGACAAACGGGAGGTCCTCGGTCAGGGTCTTCTCAAACTTGGTCGTCCATTCACCTTTGAAGTAAACGCAATTGATCAAGAAAGCGATTGTGTCGGCAGAAATCGGATCCTTGAGCAGCTTGTCGATCAGATTGTTAGTCGAATCCGCAACGAAACCATTGATGACGTCGATGGTAGCGGGATCGTCGAAATCCAACTCGTCCACTTTGGTGTTGAAGAATTTCTGATTGGTCTCCAGGAATTCCGGCTTGAATCCAAGGCCCAGGCGTGCAAAGAAAGCATTGGCCACATCCAGAGTGACGCCGATGCCGGAGCGATCCAGCAGCTCCAAAAGGGCAGCGAAGCCCTTGTTGTTGCTCTTCTGGTCATTGCCCAATCGCAGCGCAGTGTTGATGCCGGTAAGCGTATTGCCCCGAGCGCCATTGGCAGTCATTCCCAGCGCCAGAGCGACGGAAAACGGTGAAATCAGAACATTCTCGCCCGGCTTGGCGGCTACCTCTTGCTGCAGAAGGGCGAGGCCGAAAGCGGCAGTCTGGGTGGCTTTTGTATTGCTCATCGTTAGGTCTCCTGTGACGATCTTCTCGTCTGGCTTACACTCTCGCCATTCAATGCGAGTCGTGCTCGAAAGGGTTTACCCAGGTCGCAGTCTTGTTTTTCCGCTAACGTGTCAGCGCGATCAGAAGTAAAACGGCGCGCGAAAACAAGAACTGAAAAATGGACGGAAAAAAATTGTGGGACTGGATTGCAAAGCAAGCAGCCAGATTTCTTACAACTTGAGCCGCACCAGTCAAAACCCTCGCGTATACAGGCTTTACGGACCGTAGCAGAGGTAGCGCTAAGCGATACTTCTTGTCCTTAAGCCTGGTCCAGGCATAACAGATGGCCGATTAATTGGCCAGACAGCCGGCGACAAATCCTGAGTGACTGGGTGGTTTGGACCAGAGCGTCCGGTCCGACAAAAGCGCATCGGCGCGGTCGAGAATCTCGCCTCCAAAGCCGTTGCCGGCGGCATTGCGAGCGCGGTGAAAAGCGGTAGTTCCGCTCTTGCGGACAAACGCTCCACCCTCCACGCGGGCCATGGTAGTCCCCGTTTTTGTAATGATGCTGAGTGGATGGATTGCGCTCAGCTTCCTGTTCATCGCTTGATTCATAGGTTCGTGTTCTCCTCTTTCATTCAATTCGATTTCACTTGGTCGACGCTTTGCACCAAAAGCGAGCCCATTTCAATCTCACCTTTCAGTGAGGCAGAGAATTCTTTGTCAATTGGCTCAGGGGGAAACTCGGTCTATTTCCTTGTGCAAAACATAAGCAAATCAATGGTTTCAGCCTACAAGAAGCAAAAGCCGCTCAGCAAAGGGATTTACCTCGATTTGAGTTAAATCAATAAAAACGCGCTTGCGCAGCAGACTTACGACGATCCAGTTTTACCTCCAGCGGCCAATCCAGTGGCAGGTGCGAGCGCCGGCGCCGGTTTTCCTGGACTTTTCCAGTCCGGTTTTGCATTGGCATTGTGCACCACTTGCAGGCGTTCAGTTTTTGGCCGGAAACAGGCCCGTCTTTAGCGCGAGGCGCGCCACCCTGAGAGGCGCTCCCAGCTTAGTTGTTGCACAGCTTGACATTTATGAGTGAGAACGCATTTTTATTGGTTCAGCCAAATGACCTTAAAGGCCCAATAGAGGAGGGCTTGAGAGCCTTTTTCCAACTTAACTATAAAGTTGGAGCCTATGAGCGCTCGCTGTTAGGAAAGAAGGGTCTTTTATTTCTCTACACACCTGCGAAAAGCCAATCCCTATAGCCCTCAGCTGAATTGAAGACGTAGCCGAATACCGGGTTTTCACCCATGGTTCAAGGCCGCGTTTTCCAGGGTTTAGAGCCGATTCATAACGGCTTTACCTCGTCCATTCTTTTTCGAGAGACGAGGGCTTTTCTGCGCTGTGTTCCTGCCTGGTTTCAAGTGCAAAGGACGCTTTGTGCTCCGACCAGGTAATCGACCGTTTCCCGCGTTCTACCAAGAACGCCCGCTTTCTGCCGCTCCTACCTAGGTGAACGCCTCGGGCGTTTAGAGCGGCTGAGAGTTACGACTTGAAATGGAGAATCACGTGAGCAAATCACCAAAAATGACCAAATACGGCGTGCCCTTTCCGGCCCGCGATCAGATGGTCACGTTGAAACAGCTTTCGCCACTTCCGGCGGGTTGGACGTCTCTGGCTGCTGCGTTCGTCAAGCAGGCACGCCGTTCGCCCAATAAGCAGTTCGCGACCGATACGCAAAAGGGGCGCATCACGTTTGCCGAAGCCTTGCTTCGGTCCTGCGTGATGGCTCGCTACCTCAGTCGCAAGACGAAGGGTCATCAGGCCATTGGCGTTCTGGTACCGCCCTCGGTGCCGGCGACAATCGCCAATTTCGCCTCGGCATTGCTCGGCAAGTGGACCGTCAACCTCAACTACGCCGCCACCGCCGACATCATCAACAACGCCGCAAAACAGTGCCAGATCAAGGTGATCATCACCTCCAAGAAGGTGGTCGACAAGCTGGAAGGTCCACTGGAAGCGGAAGTGATCTACCTCGAAGACCTTCTGACCGCGGTCACCAAAGCCGATAAGGCTTGGGGTTACGTTGTCGCGAACCTTCTGCCCTACCCTCTGATGCGCCTTGCATTGCCGGGTCTGCGGAGTCAGTTGAGCGACATCGCTACCGTCATGTTCACCTCAGGATCGACAGGCGATCCCAAAGGTGTGCTTCTGACCAACGGCAACGTCCTTTCGAACATCCACCAGATCAACAGCCATGCCAAGCTGGAAGACACCGACTCGGTGGTGGGCATCCTGCCTTTCTTCCACTCGTTCGGTTTCACCGTCACCTTGTGGACCATGGCCACCCTGGGACGCGGCGCCGCTTATCACATCAGCCCGCTCAATCCACGAGAAGTGGCAAAGCTGCTCGAATCCGAGAAGCCGACCTTGATGGCTTGCACGCCGACCTTGATGCGCTCCTACCTGGCCCGCTGCACGAAAGAGCAGTTTGCCAGCGTTCGCTGGCTCCTGCTCGGCTCGGAAAAGCTGGAACCAGCACTTGCCGCCGAGATCAAGGAAAAGCTCGGCGTCGAGGCTGTGGAAGGCTTCGGCTGCACCGAATTGGCGCCTGTCGTGGCCGCCAACTCACCGGAAGAAGTGGTCACTCCGGACGGACGGCGCGTGCACGGCAACAAGCTGGGCTCGGTCGGACAACCAGTGGCCGGCACTGCCATTGCCATCGTCGACATCGACACCGGCAAAGTGCTGCCTTTCGGCTGCGGCAAAGAAGGTCTCATCTTCGTTGCCGGTCCGCAGGTGATGAAGGGTTACCTGAATCGCCAGGCAGAGACCGATGAGGTCCTGGACGGAGACATCTACTGCACCGGCGACGTCGGCTACATCGATGCCGACGGCTTCCTCTTCATCGTCGATCGCCTGGACGAATTCTCCAAGATTGGCGGCGAGATGGTGCCCAACAAGAAGGTCGCCGCCAAGCTGCGCGAGATTGCCGGCGTGACGGAGATGCAGCTGGTCGTCACCAGCATCAAAGATCCGGCCCGCGGTGAGCGCCTGATTGTGCTCTACACAGAGCTGCCGATGACAGCCCAGGAGCTGGTCGGCAAGCTCGGCTCGGACCCGAAAATTCCGAAGCTCTGGGTGCCGAAGGCGGGTGATTGCTACAAGGTGGACGCTTTCCCGGTCAAGGACACCGGCAAGCTCGACCTCAAGGGCATCCGCGCCAAGGCTCGGGAGTTGAGCGCCTGAAGATAAGCGGCTTTTTCAGGAGGGGGCAATTTCGCCCCCTCCTCAGCCGTGGCTCCAATGCGAGAAGAAAATGACAACGACACCCATGCTCTACGCCTTTGCGGGCATCCTTTTGCTCGCCCTGACGCTCACCATTGTGCGCGTCCGTCATTGGATTTCCGAAGGAAAGAAGCTGCAGCAGCCTGGATATATGACGCCGAAAGTCTCCTGGTGGGCGCGTGCTACGCGACTGATCATCGGGCGCCTCGCCGTTAGACTCCGGGTGGGCAGGCTGATCATCATCGGCAAGTCCAATCTGAAATTCAAAGGGCGGTTTCTCATACTGCCCAATCACCAGATCGAAAAAGACGCCGTCATCGTCACGGCCGTCTTCGGCACGATGCACTTCCGCTTTCTGATGGCTATCAACCAGATTACCAAGTTCAGAGCCCCCTTTGCGGCCTGGCTTGGCGGCATCGCCGTGCATCACGACCGTAATCCCTCTGCTTCCGTCCGCACCAGCATCAACGCGCTGAAGGCGGAGAAGCACAGCTCTCTGCTTGTGTTTCCCCAAGGCCGCTTGATCCGCAACAACGAGCTGCGCCGCGAGGATTTCTTCGCCGGAGCTCTGATGATCGGCAAGCATGCCGCCAAGAAGAGCGACTTGCCCTTCGCGGTGCTGCCTGTCGGCGTCTACTACGACCGTGATGCCAAGCACGCAACCCTGCTTTTCCGGGTGGCCAGAATGTTTGGCATCAGGTGGTTCTCCGATTGGTTCAACGAAACCACATACGGTGCCACCGTGGCCTTCGGAAAACCAATTCTGCTTGCCGATCTCCCGGACAACCTGGAGGAAGCAACAGACATCGTTTTCAACGAGATCAAACGGCTGTCCGAACTGGCCGAGGAAGAGACGCGCCGGCGTCTGGGCTAGACTGCCTTTGATGTACCGGCACTAAAACCGGTCGCAGACAGTGTGGAAAGGCAAGCATTCCAGCTTCGTCCTTTCCACGCTTTCTGTTGGTATTGCTATTACTATCTTTTATAGTCTCACACTAAAAGATTAAAGCGCGTTTTACCGCGCTTCAACCTCATCCTCCCAAAAACCTTTTATTTACTTGTTCTTCACTCGTCTGATGTAATTCGGAATCTCATCCGGAGTAATTACATCGTCTCTCGAGTTCTGCAACGAAGATGATCCGATCACACCAAAGTTGTCGATCACGAACTTGTTTAGCAAGGCGTCCACGTAGTCTTCATTGCTGTGGTTCTTAAGCTTTTCCAGCGTGACTCCGCCTTTATAGGGATCCGTCATATCGGTGCTTCCTTTTTGCAACCAGACCATGGCCAGTTGCGCTTCCAGTTTTGGATTTGCTTTCAGTGCATCCACCAGTGCCTTTTCGTCCGCTCCGATTTCAGAGGGAGTTTCATAGCTGTGGCGCTTGCCCAGCTCGCTTTTGAGGGTGGCATAGGCTTGACCCAGATTGGTCTCAGCCAGGCAAGCAACATTGTCCATAACACGTTTGGCGAAAGCATCACGTGGCTCTGCGGCAACACGAGCCAGATTTTTGTAAATATCGATCTGGTCAATAACATCAGGTTTTCCAGTAAAGGCAGCTACATTCTTCAAGTCTTTGAGAGAAGCATTAGCCATCACCTTATCAATGCCGGAGCCGCGTTGCGCTTCCGCTGTCACTTCATCGACACTGAATTCTCTTGTTGGCTTGCCGTTCTTGTCCAAAATTTCCTTATGGTAGTAGTCATTCATCCATGACGCGGAAAGCTTTTCTAGTGCGCCTGGACATTTCTGCTGCAACTCCTGCGACAGCCTTTGCATATACTCGTTGCGCTCAGAGGTAATCATCGGCACGTCGGTATTGCGATTGCGATTGATGTCTACAACACCATCTCCATCTGCGTCGCTGCCGCTAAATACATTATTTGTCCCGGACTTTAAGAGTCCATATGCATCTTGCAATAAGTTGGCGTTGACTTTCTCAGCGATCTTATCGGCCAGATCGTCTCCGGGTGGAGGGACGTGTGAAGCGTCAGAAGCGTGAGTCACCATAGTTAGAACCTCGGCTTTCAAACCGCTCGAAGCGGTTGCGGTGGGGGATGGCGAAAGTATCGGGCGGCAACATCACAACCACATCACAGGCAGAAAATTTTTTGCGTATAAACACGAAACCACACAGCCGGCGGCGTTTCAGGTCCGGCGGCAATCTGTCCTAATCTTCTTACGCCGCCAGATGGCGCGCAAATAAAATCTAATTCGCATGCGCTTGCGCTAATCCTCAGCTTAACGCTATTGCAACGCTTGAGCGTTTATATCAAAAGCAATCTTCAAATTGCTGTCTCAGCTCGGGCGTCCGTCCGGGCTAAAACAGCTGCTTTAAAACGCCACCATGTTTGGTATCACAGCTTCGCAATGCACTACTCTCGACAAGCTATCAAAACCTCGCTATCTGGTCCTTTTAGGTTTTACCGAAAAACTCTTTCTTTATTCTATTCAACTGTTGTTGAGTGGAGTTCTATACACATCACTTCCGAAAACCAAGAGCGCACAAACAAACCTTAAAAAATGCAGCGGAGCCACGTCAGCAACACATCAAACGGCTTAATTTGCCGGCGTTTCATCGCTCGAAAAAAGGAAGTTTCGCCCTTGCACCACCGCTCGCGCGGCTCCTTAGGCTCCGGCCAGCGAGCTGCCGAAATGGACATTTTTACGGCGTGGCTCTCCACGCAACTTGTGCGGGGGCGCCAATCGCAGTGCCCCTGTCACCCAACATTCACCCAAGTTTTGGAACATTCCATGAACACCCCAAAAGCAAAATTCGAGCGCAATCAGGTGATCCCCGCAATCGAAGATTGGGCCGGTAGAAACCAACCCTACTATCCCGCCAATGTGCGCTGGCAGAAACTTTCCGACCATATCTTCGACACAGAGCTGAAACTTTCACTGGTCGACCTGGAGCCCTCGTCGCATAAAGACCGCGCCTTAGTCGAGATCGAATTTCTCGAGCGTTGCTACGAAAACGATCAGCAGATCGACAGGTTCGTGCAACAGGGCATGGTCTACGCAATTCGGAAATTGAAAAACTGTCTAGTGTTTCTGAATCTGCCCGACGTTCTTCAACTGGCCAGGAAAACGCTGGAAGAACGCCTGTCGGTCGGCGACGATATGGAGGTCCTCTACCTGGCTCATTCATTCGAGTCGCTGCGACCAAAACGCCTGTTTACCCAGGATCAAAAACCGGTCACGGACGGAGAAAAGTTTTTCTATGGGTTCAGGCTGGCATTTGAATACGGGACGATAATCATCGAAGAAGTCGCCACAGAGAGCTATCAAGATCGCACTGACTATGGAGATCGCCCTGCTCCTGAGGATCTTGATCTCGTCGCCAATGGATTGACAATCGCCAGGGAAACAATTGTCCGGGCCCTTCAACAATCAGCTCATGAGGATGAACTGATTGAAGACGCACAGATCTTGCCGGCATTTCGGCAGGACGAAGCTGCACGCCTCCGTCTTATCGATGCGATTCGCGCAAACACGCAAACCTACTGGACTTTCAAGCTCGGCTACGGAAATGCGAAATGCAAGCCAAATGCATCCAACCGAATTTTCGACAGAGCAGTCCCCGCCTGTCAGATTACCCTTGCGGAAATAGAGGAAGTTGTGACCAAATTCTTCCAGGCCGGCGACACACCCAATCGGGTAGAAACCTGGCTGGATAACCCCTATTGGGTCTTCCTGCCATATGGATTCGCGGCCCATCAGGAATAAGAAACCTGGTTGCAGGGTAATTGTACTGCCAATTTTGCTCAACGAAGGAGAAAAAAGATGAGCAACGACATTGCCAACCAGGCCAGTCGCCCCCTCAAACCCTATTTCGTCGGTGTAACCACCGCCGAGCTCGAAGGGCTGCACAGGCGGATAGGCGATACCCTTGAGAATCGCGCCCGCTTAAACGGCGACCGCGAGACAATCGGACTTTGCGCTGGGCTCTGGGATCTTCTCATTTCCTCAGTGCATGACGAGATTTATCACACCAGCATGCGTGAAGGTTTGATAGAAGGTGTGATTCGCGTTATCGAAGAACTTCACCGGCATGGCACTCGCAAAGCCCTGTACGACATTAAGTTCAGCGAGTTCGCTCGTACGAACAAGATTGAGAAACTGGAATACATGTTCTACTCTCACAAATTTCCCGAGGACGGCCGGGCACGCTTGGTCGATCAATCCGGGAATCTTGTCAACGACAGCGCCGCCAGAGAATACGGGTATCGCGAGGCAGTTGAGTATGCGCTGCGATTTCACAGTGCACTCGCACCACTAAGAGGCGAAGGCACAAATCGCATGCCCCATATGTCGATAGTACCCTGGAATCGTCCTCGCACATCCGACCTCGACCTGATCGGCCGTGGTTGGGAACGCAGCCGCAATCTGATTGCCGGTTGTGCGCGATTGAGTCCATACGGTACAGGATTCGACGAGCAGATTCTGAAAACATATGAGGGCTCAGAAAACCTCTGCACCCATCTGGCTTCCAAAATTCAACACTGCCGACTGCATAGTGGGACATTCAAATGCGGATTCGGTAAGCTCGCTTGCAGGCCGCGCGCAGACAACACCGTCTTCAACCCTTGCGTGACTTTCTGGGATGTTGAAAAGGCGGATGTTCTGGAGTTGCTTGA
>CAZHEZ010000258.1:0-8611 GCA_964531315.1 uncultured Candidatus Obscuribacterales bacterium
TGGCGATGTCAACAATGGTGTACTTATTGGCTTTTGATTCCGAATACTTAGTTTCTACTACGTCCAGGTGGCCACCTTCTCGCAACTGTTTCAACCACCTCTGTACTGTAGAGTCGTGCTTTCCTAAGCATTTGGCGGCTTCCTTCGCTGTGAATTGTAGTGGCGTCGGAAACGTGGCTTTTAACACCTCGTATGCTTCCACGGCCTTAGTGCTAACACTCTCCAGTGTACGTGGCGCATTCCTCAGAAGCAGTGCGAAAGCCGGGGCGTAGTCGGCTGGGGAAGCGACAACCGCTTCAACGTCGCCAATGAATTGTCGTTGCCTATTTGATTGGTGCAGAAGTACTCCGCAGCGGATGTAGTTAAGCAATAGCTGGAAGAGACGGCGCACAGCTGGGTTTTTGAGCTGGGTCGGTTTAATTAGTGCAGCATATGGAATAGCCACTAATAGCGGTGCCAGTGAGTCGTTATAAGCACGCCATTTTGCTATTATGGCGTCATTGTCCTTTTGCTTGTTATGCGGGTTAATTGCGGCATTAGCCATACTGTCCAGCACATGTCCAGTTGTCTCAGCACTTGCATCAGAAGGAACCCAATAGCACCGGTTAACTAATTCGTCACAAAATTCCTGCGGTTCATTGGTAGTCGACGCGGTAAACGTACAAGGTCCTTCTGTTGCCCTGTCCACGCCTTCACCATCAACAACAATTTGCCTAACAATTCGGTTTTCCGACAACAGCTGCCTGGCTGAGCGCTGCATGTCGTCATCTTCGCCGGGTTTGAGAGGCTTCAATTCTCCAAAAGCAAGCACCTTATTCTTAATGGTGTCTCCCATGTAATAGAACGCCTGGGCACTAGCGCTCGTTATTGTTCGCACTGTGCTTGGTGGAAGCATTTGAAAAGCAGCTTGCACCACGGCCGACTTGCCAGAAGACGACTCCCCATAGAATATATGTCCAGTCGAAACCGGCAACAGCCTAGAAGTGAGTGCCATTAGCACCGAGTCGGCGAAGTCAGCTTGGACGGGGAAACCAATAGCCTCCAAGTCGCGTCTAAACTCGGCAAAAATGTCCGGTGTCTGTGCTAACTTCGCTGCGGCTGCTACGGCTTCTTCAGAATGGTCCGGTGCCAGGACTGGCTGTGGCTGCCTCGGGGGCTTGCGTAGCCCGGCCAGCGCGCCGTCAATAAGCTTCCTTTCTCGGGCTGAAGTCCAGCCGGATTCTTCGTATAGCCTTTCAATGTTTTCATGGACACGAAGGCGGGTAAGCTGCCCGCTATTCTCCGCTGCAACTATGGCCGTTAGCGCTTCTTCAATGGCTGCAGCTTCCCATTTTTCCTTCTTTGACTCTTGCCCAGCGGCTACTTCAATGGTATTGTTATTGGTGTCAAGCATTTTTTCGTCTTCCTTTGCCTCGCCTCCTGTTCGCTACATGGGCGGGGCAATTGCTAGGTGGGTAATTGCAGTGCCGTCACCTAGCCCAGCGGCGCCGCATACGTCGTTAGTTTTGTTTCCTTTTCTTCATTGCTGCGCTACTCCGGCTTCCGTAACGGCTTTAGCTGCTAACTCAGTTAGGCAGGCGTCCACTTCTTCGACTCTGAATAATGTCAGCCCAGCCACGCGTACAGGTGCTACATTGAGAATTTTTCGCTTGCGCCACCGGTCCACCGTCTTCTGCGAAACCCCCAGCCTGAGCGCCAAGTCTGCCTTTTTTATGTATTCTGGTTTCGTTGTCGTCATAGCCTGCTGCCTCGGTTGAGTGCCACCGCGATTGGTGACTAACCCAACCTAGTACAGCCTGGGACAAATAGACAAGGCTACTCACCCGGTGTCGTAATATTTCTGGATACGCTTGGCTTTCTTTAGCCAATGGCGAATTTGTTCAACCGTAGCCAGTGCCTCTATTAGCATTGCTTCCAGAACCATTACAAGCCAGTCAATGTGTGCTTTGGGCTGCTTGTATTGCGTCATGGCAATGGCAGTCCTTTGGGCGAAGGTGTCGGCGGAACCTTGGAAGCTGTGAATAACTCCAATAATTCCACCTGTAAGCTTCTCCTGCTGGCGTAGTCTTCGTTTGGTTGTGTCCTTGTTTTTCATGCTGCTCCTGTAGGTGTGCGTGTTTACCCGCGCCACCATCGCTGGTGACTGCTTCCGGCTTGTTTGTTTAGCGCTAGTTGTTAGCTTGCCCTAGCACCGCTCACGGGCTGTCTTTGCCATGCTGGGTATTCAGAGGTGCTTTGCCTCTCCTGGCTTTCCATCCACGCTAGCAACTTTTCCCTGTTGTACTGCACTTTATTGCTGCCAGACACCTTTATGAAAGGTGGGCCGCCGCCACGAGTGCGCCACCGTCCCAGCGTCCAAGTTGAGTAGCCCAGTAGACTGGCTGCTGTTTTCTCGTCGACGTAAATGCTTGTCATAACTCCTCCTGGAAGTCCCTGCCCGCTCAGGCAGCAAGCGCCGTGCTGCTGCTTGCTAAATACTGCGCCTCTCGTTGTAACCGAATCAACCACCAGAATGGTTACAGTATGGCCGTCGGGCTCCTATGCCCATGACGCCTTCTGGCGACTGCTGTCACTTTCCCTTGCCTGCTCGGCGCGGGACTGCCAACATACTTGGCCTGCAACAACAGAGTGTCTTCAACCTTCTGCAGCCACTCTCTTAGGCGTCTGTCCTCAAAATGAATGTAATGCTCCTCGGTTATGTCACTTTGGTTGGAGTGGCCGACTAGAGCCTTAATGACGTAATGGGGGCAGATGCCACCAGCGACAGTGCTGAACGTCCTACGTAGTTGGTGTGGGCGAAACTCTAATATGCCTCTGTCCTTTGTTAACCCTTTGAAGTAGGTATAGCGCAAACGGAAATAGCCGTCTGCCGAATTACGGAAAACGTACTTGCCGGTAGCAGTCGCTTGGCGACGTTGTAGCAACTGAAAAACAAAATTCCCCATGGGAAGTGTCAACCACTGTCCGCCTTTGTTCCGAATGGTGTAAAGCCGCTTAGCGAAGTCGACGCGACTCCATTCAAGCGTTCCTGCGCCCTTCGCCCTGACACCTGTTAGCCAAACAAAAAGGAAATAGTCACGCATAGTGCCGTCCGGTAAGTCCATAACTTCCCTGTACCAACGTGGCATGTCGTCCATACAAACAATGTCTGTGCGGGGTTTCATCCGCACCAATTGGTCTTGGCGGCGAAGTACAGTGACTGGGTTACTCGTAACCGCTGGCTCCCTGCCATTCACGCTCGGCTGCTTCATTGAGAAGGCATAAAGGGCGCTTAAGACAGCCATGGTTTGGTTGGCAATGCCGTTTGTTTTGGTTTCCCTCAACAGCTTGTGTCTGTCCAAAACTTCCTTCTCTGTTATGGACTGCATTGGGCGTTGAAGCCAGTCGGGTAAATGTTTGTGCGGAAAGTGTTTATAGTTGCGCCGGGTTTCATCTGCCCGTTTGTGCATCACAATTAAATACGTTTCTATAGCTTTAGCCAGCGTCCATTCCTCTTTTTGTCGCTCCGTCTCCTGTACTTCCTTCGCCGCCAACTTCCCGGCGCGCTGTTGGCGCTTTTCCTCGTTTGGGTTGATGCCGTCATCCAATTGCTTACAAATGTCCAAGGCCCGCTTTCTTGCCTCGTAGAGAGTGACAGCCGGGAAATAGCCAATTCGGACAGTAGTAGAACCACCGCCACTTTGCCGCCTGCGCACCACCCAGGTTTTTTTGCCATTCTTACCAATCCGCAGCACCAAGCCGTTTGTGTTGTCCGAATACTGCCCCGGTTTCGTTTCACCCTTAATGAATGCCGTGTCCAAAGTTGTCATACATCCGTCCTTTTTTGTGTCGGCCGTGGCAACACGGTGGCAACAAAATTTGCCCTGTGGCTGCCAAGCCCTGCCCCTATTCCCAACGGCACCATAAACCCGAAAGCCCAGCTAGTTGACGTTTTATGCAAACGCTGCCAAGAAACTCAGGTAGGTGCCAAAGGCTGCAAACACGTTAAATGTGAAGCAATGATAAGAAATTCCCGGACTTGCCAAGAAGACACTTATACTCGGTACAACGAGAAAAACAAAGCAAAAGAAATCGAGGCGAAAGCCGATGAGGATGAAATAAGCCCTGCGTCCATTGAATAAGATCCGACGGTATTAACCGCGGAATGCCCTCCCGTCTGCACAACAAATATTTCGAGGCGAAACCATGTAAGCGTTCGCCAGTTTCTTGCATCTGAGGAAAGAAAAGCCATGTTATCCGCTCTTCTTAAGCCGCTACATACAAAGGAAAAAACGCAGGTCCTTGAAGCAATCAATACATTGCGATTCAAGGTAACCCCGGAGAATATCTCACTCTCCACAAGCCTCCCGGTGGCAACCGCGGCTCAACAACTTAATATCATTGCCGCCGAAACCTCTGCGCACCTGAAAGTCGATTCTTCCGGTGCGCTTCTTTATGAATTCGCGCCCGGATTTGAGCGCGCATACATTTACGACATCACAAAACAACTGTTCTCCACCAACGGAAATTTCTTTTTCCGCGCCCTGAGAGTGGTATTTCGTCTGGCACTGGGCCTGACGATGCTGGTGCTCAAGCTTTCAATCACAATCATAAGTTTTCTCTTTCGAGCGATGTTTGGAATTCTTTTAATAGGTTCCATCATCGCAATCGTGGTCGGAATATTTGCGGCGCTCGCCGCACTACTTGATGGAGCCGGAGATGGCATCGACCTGGGCGGAGCCGGTGACGGTCTGGGCGACTTAGCATCCGGACTGGGAGACATTAATCTCAGTTTTGGCGACGTAACCTACGATTTCCTGCGCCTATTGGATTGGACATATTACTGGGGCGATCCTTACGGATATGGCTGTGGCTCTAACGGTTATTCGTACAATTACTTTTATTCGACCAAAGATGCGCCGCTCACACCCGCCAAACATCAGCCCAGCGCTCAAATCGAGGGAGTGCAAAAAGGTGACTTCGTAACCAACTGCTTCTCGTACTTATTCGGCGATGGGCACCCGAATGCAGATCTGAAAGAACGCTACTGGCACCAGATTGGTCTGGTGATAAAACGCAATCACGGCGTGGTCGTGGCCGAACAATTGGCGCCCTATGCCGGCGATGCGAGTGGAACCGAAGATTGGATGCTGCCGATTCTGGTGCACTTCAATGGCTCTCCCGATGTCACAGACAAAGGAAATATTCTCTATGTGTTTCCTTCGTTTGTGCGCGAAGACAACATATCGTCGGCGCCACTTAGCTTCAAACCACAAACAGACTTGAGTGGTGGAGACCCGCTTAGAGACTTATATCGCAGCCATTTAAAACGTCAGGCCGATCAATCTTGGACTGGGACTGCCCCGATCGCACAAAACCAGTTATCGCGTTTTTTAGAAGAGCGCCGCTGGGAATTCTCGCTGCAAGGCGCCGGTTCATCAACAAAAATGGCTTGCATCGCGCTCTTGAATTTATGCGGCAGCTACTGGTTGTACGCCGCATCATTCTTCACTAAACCGCTGCAACCGTTTCACCAACTCTCGATTTTCATGCTGGGCTACGCGACATTTTTGGTTGTGTTTCCTATCCTGCGCTGGATATGGATCAGTTTTCTCAATGTCTTAATAGATAAGAGAAACGAGCAGCGTTCTGCATTCGCTGTCGCTCTTTCCAGTCCGACCAGTGAAGTGAAGGAAAAACTCACGGAAGCCAGCGCGCATATCAATCATTTGTTATTGGCTCCAAAACCCTCGATCGTTTTCACTACGGAAGAAGATTCACTCGAGCAACAATTTACGGCAATGCCGAAATTCGAACATTCACGAAATTATCAAGCCAAGTAGATAATTAGCCTATAGCAGAGATCACTTGGCAGCAACCTGATTTAATGTTACGGGCATCGGCTAGCGCAGGAACTAATCGCAAACACCCCCGTCCAACCGCTATCACAAGATGTGCCGGGCTCGTGGGCCGGGTAGCATCTCCACTAAATACGGAGAATTACAATGAGAATTTCAGTAGCGGCAACCCTGGGCATCACCGCTGTCGCGGTAACACTGTGCATAGGCACCGGTGCATTCGCACAAGACAGCGTAGTAGTTACGAGAACAATCACAACTACTCAACCTGACGTACTGTTCAGTACCATCTCTACCCGTCGCGAAGAGCTGAATAAGCTATATGCTGACGCTCTGGCAAAGAAATTGTTGGCTGAGTCCGATCAAGCGCTCCTGCGCTCCGAACTCGACAGAATTGCAGCCGAAGAAGCAGCAGCAAGATCGCTGTCAGGCGTCGCAGCCAACAGCAAAGTTGTTGTACTGGCGAGAGATATCGATACTCTCGGCGAAAGATTCAATGTCGTGATGAAACAGCCGGTTTTCGTTCCGATCGTTGAAGGATCTCACTTCACCATCGTAGAAGGAAATGTTGTTGAGCTGGACGACGTTGCAAAGCGCCGTTGGGAGCTGGAAGGCAAAATCAATAAAATGTATCTGGAAAACCGCATTTCCTCAACGCAAGCAAACAGACTGCGCAACCGCATGGACCTGATTGCGACGCAAGAAGCTGGAATGCGCGCCGATGGTAATCTCGATCTGAAGGAAGGTCATATTCTCTACGACGAATTCGACAAGATCGGCTCTGACCTCGACCACGAAGCGAAGTAAAATCGCCTCTATAGAGGAAAGACAAATTCAATGAGTATGCCCCTCCACGGGCATCAAAAGCTCCGCAAATGCGGAGCTTTTGAATTTGAAGGCTTATCAAAGCGGAACTTTTGAGGGGCGGGTCCGCTCTATAACACTGAGCCTGGCTTGCTCGGCAGGCTCAAACAATCAAAAGCAGGGCATATTCGGGAGCTTTCTATGCGTTACTTAGCACTGGCGACGGACTATGACGGCACCATAGCCGGTGATGGCCAGGTGGAGCAGTCGACTATTGAGGCGCTGGAGCTGATAAAACAGTCCGGGCGAAAAATTATTCTGGTTACCGGTCGTGAGATGCCGAGCCTGCTGGAATGCTTTCCGGAATGGGAGATTTTCGACGCCATAGTGGCAGAAAATGGCGCTTTGCTCTACATCCCCTCGACAAAGCACGAAGAACTCTTGTGCGAGCCCCCTTCGCAAGCGCTTATAGATTGTCTCAATGCTCGCGACGCAGAGCCGCTTTCCGTAGGCAAAGGCATCATTGCTACCTGGCTGCCAAATGACGGAATTGTATTGGAATGCATTAAAGAGCTTGGTCTGGAAGCACAGATCATTTTCAACAAAGGCGCAGTCATGATCCTTCCTTCCGGTGTCAACAAAGCCAGCGGATTAGCTGCAGCCTTGAAATATCTGCAACTCTCGCCGCACAATGTGGTCGGCGTAGGGGACGCTGAAAACGATCATGCTTTTCTCATGTACAGTGAATTTTCGGTTGCTCTAGATAATGCGCTGCCGACTCTCAAAGAAAGAGCCGATCTTGTCACCAAAGCCAAACGCGGCGCCGGAGTGGAAGAATTGATTGATTTGATGTTGGACGATGATCTTCTTAAATTCAGTCCAAAGCGTCACTCCATCTCAGTTGGAACAAAAGACAATGGTGAAAAGGAAAACATCGACCCGCACAACACAGGCATTCTCATTTGTGGAAGTTCGGGCGCAGGCAAATCAACAACCACGCTGGGAATTCTCGATCAACTTTGCCACAGCAATTATCAATTCTGCTTGATCGATCCCGAAGGAGACTACGAAAGCTTTCACAATGCCGTCGTCATAGGCGACACTGAAAGACCTCCGACCATTGAAGAGGTTTTGCAATTGATGGCGGATCCGACCAAAAGTGTAATTGTAAATCTGCTCGGCATTCAGCTAGAAGACCGTCCGGAATTTTTTACAGAATTATTGCCTCGCCTGCAAGAGCTACGCACATCGCACGGCCGACCGCATTGGACAGTCGTTGACGAAGCCCATCACATGTTTCCCGTCGAGTGGAAGAAGATGTCGCGCCTGGCGCCCGAAAACCTGCGTTCTATTTTGATGATTACAGTTCATCCTGAATTTATTGCTCCGGAAGTCTGCTCGTCGGTAGACTTAGTGATCGCTATCGGCGACCAGGCCGCCGACAAAATCAAAATGTTCGCTAAACATGCGGAAATCGAGGCACCGAAGCTGCCAAAGCAAAGAGAATTACAGCAGGGATTCGGCTTTGGTTGGTTGGTCAAGAACTCAAAAGAAGTGGAAGTGCTGAAGCTGGAACGTTCTGAAATCGAAAAAATTCGCCACCGCCGCAAATATGCCGAAGGTCAATTGCCGGAAGAAAGAAGCTTTTACTTCCGCGGACCGAAAGGCAAACTCAATCTGCGCGTTCAAAACCTGGCATTGTTCAATCAAATCGCCAAAGGTGTGGATGATGAAACATGGATATTCCACTTGCTCAACCATGATTATTCAAAATGGTTCAAGGAATTCATCAAGGACGATGAGTTGTCGGATGAAACGCGGATGATTGAATCGAAGAAAAATATTAGCGCCGATGAAACGCGCGAATTCATTCGCGCCGCCATTGAAAAACGCTATACTCTGCCGGCCTAAGATGGATGTGCCATTAATAGATTCAACCGCTAATAATTCCTGCTCGAAAGAACTTATAC
>CAZHEZ010000259.1:0-8383 GCA_964531315.1 uncultured Candidatus Obscuribacterales bacterium
AACTTGCCCGAGCAATGGAATCTATACAGACAAGATCAGCTTTTCTCTTCAACAGACTGGAGAGAAGTGAGAGTAAACATCGGACTATCCGACGACGTCTTCAACCTGAAGGGCAAGAAGGACGACAAAGAAGGCTAAGCGCCTATGTCATCCAGCGCAGGATTTTCTCTTTGATCGGGTTGACGAAGGGGCGACCTTCTTCGGTGGCGTTATTCCATTCGCGTTTGCCCTGGAAATACCAGCTGCCCGGCAATCCCGAGTCTTTGACGATCATGGTCAATTTGGGCTTGAACTTAAGACCAATCTGTTGTCTTTGAGCAATGCGCAAATCCTGTCCGAGAAATTCGCCGGCCAGAGCATCGACAAATGGCTTCAGCAACCACTTAAAACCGGGAAGAGTCCAATATGAGGTGTGATTCAACTCACAATTGTTCTCATCGATGGGAGTAACAGTGGTCATGCTCGCCACGCCGGTGCGCCCGAACAGTTGAATGTATTCCGTCCTGCAACTGGGCAGACGGAAAGCAATTTCGGTCTCTAAGAAGTCGCCCAGAAGTTTGAAAATCAAAGAACCTTTGGACGGCTGGTGCTTCACCATTGTCCAGCCGGTGCCGGCCGGAACATAGCGCTTTTTCTTTTCTCTCAAAGCTTTGTCGTTGCGCCACCACCAGGATTTGTGCACATAAGGGACATGGGCCGGATCGATCAGAGCCACGACGGCATAGTCCATATGCGTGGGCACAATTACCCGAGCTACGGTTTGATCATATTTGAAATGTGGGTCCAGCCCCTGGGTACGCGGAATCTCCGGCATATCGGCGCGTGGTTCGCCGTAATACAACCAGATATTACCGTCCGCTTCCTGGCATAGATAGGAACGGGTTTTGATTTTGCAGATATTTACTTGTTGGTCACTGCATAGAGCTGGAATGTCAGTGCAGACACCGTCCGAGTCGAATTTCCAGCCATGGAATGGACAGGCAACTTCATTGCCGTCAAAAGTACCGAAGCTGAGCGGAGCTCCCTGGTGAGGGCAGATGTCGCGCATCGCAAATATAGAACCGTCCGATTTGCGGCCAATCAAAATCAAGTCGCCCAAAAGCTGCCTGGATACCGTTTTCCCCTTCTTTACGTGATCGCTGGGCAATGCGTAATACCAGATGTTTTTCACCCAACTGGTGCCGACCAGTGCCGGTCTCTCAATCAAATTGCCCGGATCGCCTGACCCTGCATCCTCATTGATGACGTCCGGCTGTGTGGAAGTCGCGTCTAGATTGGTAATTGGATTGCCAATTGGATTGGTCGATATAGTTGGTATCACTGATGGTTCCATGCGGTTTGTGAATGTGTCGCCCGGTCCGGGAAAAAACGGACCACCCATAAGGGTTTAACAGTGCTGATCGTATAAGCTCAAAACCAGGCAGTCAATAGGTCTTTCGCTCACCAGAGTGCAGTTTTGACCGCTTCAGGCATATACAATTTCAGAAAACCGGCGGTCCACTTTGGCGGGTGCACCGATAGAAAAGACGGCAATTGCGATCTGGAAATCTGCTTAACGTATAGACAGTATAAGCAGGCGCTAATCAGAAGCAGCAACAAATCGAAATAATCTCTCAGAAAGCATGCCTCGACGGTCTCAAACGGCAATGAGGTTGTATAGTCTTTGCCTGTCATTCGGTGTCCCGAGTCAATTCGCTATGGCAAACGATACAGATGCAAAAAATCCGCCCTCCGGAGTCGACTTCGGAGAGGGCGCTTCAGCCATGCACATCAAAGGACTGATTCGTAATTTAGAATCCGAAAAAGCTGTTCATGACACAAAATATGCAGACAACCTTTTGCACACGGATTGCTTAAAACGATTCGATCAAGTTCTTTTGCAGCTGCAAGACGAACTGGCCAAGTTGCTCGCTGAGACGGCTTGAATTTCTTCAGCTATATGTAGGCCCTAAGGCGCTACCGGCTGGCGCTGTTGCTGTTCGCGGACGGCCGCTTCGTATTCGCCATGCGAACTGACCACCATTGGCTTGCTGTTCACCTGTTTGAAAAAAGCCAGGCAAGCATCGCAGCGATAAAAGGTATTGTAGATGCGCTCTTCCCCTGGCGCTTCGTAGTCACGCAAAGTCTCGAGAGAATTGAGCTTGCGCTTTTTGCACTCAGGGCATTTCGCCTTCATCAAAGCAGGTAAGAAAGGCGTAATTAAAATGGACGCAAAAACCAGTAGCCAATGCCAATCTTTCATGATGCACCTCGAAGCGCTGGCAGAATACTACGAAGCAGAGGGCTTTTCAAGCAACTGATTCAACTCACAGCCGAAATTGTTCACTTCCTGAGCGGTGGCATTAACCTGCTTTATGAAAAACTGCTTCTGCTCTGCAGTCAGATGAGCCCGCTCAACTGTGTGCTGGAATTCCATAATCGTATGCTTCTGGCGCTCAAGCCTTTCTTCCAGCGTCTGAGCTTTCGTTCCTGCATCGGTGATCGGTTCCAATAGTGCATCCAGCTTGGCGTGCAATTGCCCGATTACATGACTGGCTTTTTTCATCACTTCCTGGGCTTGCTCGTTGTCACCGGCCGCTCTATAGATTGTTCTTTCCATGGTGAAAAGCAAGTGTTTCACTTTGACGCTCTCTTGTCGCATGCGCTCGGCAAGATCCTTCATCTCATCGGAGAATGCTTCAAAACTGCCGCCGCCTTTTTTGGCTTCGATTTGCGAACTCATTGAAAGAATGCCGACACGATTGGCCATGTCGTCCATAATCACCGACAAACCATCTAGATCGTGAACTCTCTCGGCAAGCCCATTTACGCGCTGCACTGACGAGTCGGCTTCGGTCAATACTTTGTTGACCTGCTCGTCGATTTCGTCCAGAGTGCGGTGACCGGAGCGGCGCAATTCGTCCGATCGAGTCAATCGAGTGGTGACCTCACCTGTGAGATCGCAGATTTCTTTTGCTTGTTTGCTTAAAGCACGAATTTGTTCAAGCGATCCTTCCAACTCGCTCGGCTGCCCTTCAAAGCCGCTTGTCAGCTGCTTTGACGCCTCAAGAAGATCGTTTATCACAGAACTGAACGCCATATTATGTTGACGGACAAGACCAAGTGCATGCACCGGCGAACTGCCGTTGTGTCCAATGTATTTTTCTTCCATGCGCCGCAAATTGGCGACCATATGGTTGAATGAGTGGGCCAGATCGCCAAGCTCGTCCTTGCCGTCGATGCCCGTGACGGGCTCAAACCGCCCTGCGCCTACCTTCTCGGTGGCTCTGGAAATGCGCTGAATCGGATTGGTCACGCCCTGCGCGACGATATAACTCCAGAGAGTAACAAACACCAGTGCGAGAATGCCACCGGATATGGCGGCAAAGAATGCATTGTTGGCAGTCGCCTTTGAAGTTTCAATTTGTTTGTGTAAGACATCTTCTTCAATCGAAACTCGATCGCTTACTTTGTGCCGAATTTCATCCATGAGCATACGCCCCCGGTCCGTCTTAAACAGAGTTACGGCCGAGTCTGTGCCCTTGCTGCGCATGAGCAATTCCAACTGCTTGCAAAAGTCTACCTTGTCTTGAACCAACGGTTCCAATTCAGTCAGATAACGAGCTCTCTCCGGATCATCTTTGGTGAGATCCTTGAGCGTATCGATCGAATCATTAACCTCTTTGAGCGCCGCTTGTGTAGATTCGATATAACTGCGGTCGCCGGAGATGACATAGCCCCTGACCGTGCTCTCCAGGTCGGCAACGCGCCCCAGCAGGTTTTCCAATTCACGCAGCGTCTTGACTGTCTTCAACGCTGTTTTGTTGATGTCGATCAAATCCTGAACGCAAATGAAACTCGAGTAACCAGAAAGCAGGAGAATGAATAAAACTCCAATTGAGATGCTGCCAATTTTCGGTCCGATTTTCATAAGCACCCTCTGTCGATACTAATCAAAAGCGCTTCCCCAGGGCTGCCCCTGCTTGAACCTGGACTGCTGTCTTTCCAGGTGCATACCGCAAATGAAAAGAACTTGCCCTGTCAAAAACGAAAAGATCCAGGGAATTACTTCGGCAAATTTAAAAGGAAAAAACATCTGGGGGCTGAGGAAAAACATGGTCACCCAGGCAATGCATTGACCCGCGTAAATCATGATCAGCGGCCAGACCGGGCGCCCCTTTCTGTACTCAATGCGCTTGACGCCCTGGATGTGCCCGTTTAATACAATCCTCTCATCCGGTTGAATTACAAGCATCTGCAACGTGATTGAATCATGGCGATTGAGCATCATCGGCCTGATCACTACTTTGTGCTTTTCTATTCTTTCAATGATCGGACCGGCCGTGGAAATATCGCCCAAGCCTTCCGGCTCCGTTTCGGCCACTTCCGCCATAAGAATGTCCGACTCCGTCCCGCAATCAAGACTGAGGCGCACCTGGAAATCCCCGGGCATGATATTGACGTGACCGGTATTGCACAATCTAACTACGATAAAGCTGGCATCACGGGCGGGATTGCCGTCAAAACGCAAATCGATGCGGTGACGAGTTTTACCTTTCACTTCCACCAGCTGTTGGCGCCAGAGAATTTCGTAGCTCAGCTCTTTGCGCCTCTGCAAGAGGAACAAATAGATAGTCACGCAGATGCCGATGCAGGTCGCTGTAGGCGCGAGGTAGCGGGGATCGAATTCCAACGGCAATTCTCCAGGGCGTCGGCCAGACGCTACGCGTGAAAGCCCCGCCCGGTCGTGAGTTTATGAGACACAAGCCGGATCAGATGCCGCTTATCCCATACCCGGAAAAGCAGCAACTTCTGCACTGAGACCTCAATTCAGCCTCATTTATTTACTCTGCCGGCGCCTGGCCCGCCCATGTTCTCAGGCGTTAACTTAAAATGCAAAAATTGGACCGAATAATCGCCAGGACAAAAGCCAGCGAATGCAATCTGTAAATCCGGAGCGCAGTCCACGAGGCTTTTGCAGGCGGCGCAGACGCGATCGAGAACCGGTGTGCCCGCCCCTGGCTGGCGCCAGCTCGATTCTGTGTTCCAGGTTTTTGCCTTCCAGACGGTCTAGATAGAAGCGGGCCGGGCTGTCACACGACTTGAGCCAGATAGCGGTGGTGTCATTGGCATATGAGCTGGTCTGGACATTTGCTCTTGTAAAAGTAGTCGTCGCGGCTGATTTCTGCTTCTCCACGCGCATTGCACTCATATGACTGACCTCCGGGGTTGAAGTCAGTATGGATGGGAAACGCCTGCCGGTCGCGACGGGTAACCTATAAACCTTTAAGGCTGGGCTTATATAACCTTAGAATTAATCTATATATCCTCAATTGCCGGGCTTGCGCAGGACTGCTGCTCCTATCGCCCCAAATGGCGATATGGCAATGATGAAGCCAGTTTTCAAGATCTTTAATGACAACTGGAACAGCTTCAATTTGTGCAATGATATTGCTCTGCTATCTAATAGCAGCAAGTCAAGGGAAGACTGCAAATCAGATCCAGACTCTTTAGTTCGAATTCGAGTCAGAGTTCGATCAACTGCGAATGGCTGTGTTTCTTTGGTGCATCAGTGAAAAGGGCAATCCCGGCTATCTCCGTCACTTTGAGCCTTTCCGTTCTCTTCGGTGCTTGTTTCAGCACCCTGCCGGTTTCTGCAAAACAAAAACATAAAAACGCCAAACCAACGGCATCCAGCCTGTCTGCCCAGCAGATGCTGGTGGAGATTAATCCGAAATTGAGCACCTACAAGAAGGAGCCCATTTCGGTAATCGATGGCAAGCTTAAGCCGGTCGCCAAAGGTGACCATGTCAAATTGGCAGCGGCGGTATTGCGCTTGCAACCTGCGGATTCCGACAGTCCGGTGGCGCGCTTAAAGATTACAGGCAGCCTGCCTTTCTCGAATTCAGCAGAAAATGAGCCTGTGGATGCGCCGCGCTGGCAGATGTTGGAAGCAATTTCACCCTCGACAGGCGAAGTCATTTCCAATGACCCGATTAAAGGTACCGTCCTGGACGGGCAGCCATCACTTTTCGTCAGACCGGCTGCGCTCAAATCGACTCGCATCGGCAACTTGATGGATACATCTTTTGGCAAGATTGGACCGCAATTCGATCCATTGACACTGCCGGTCAGAGAATGGCTCAACCCGCTCATGCCCGCCCGCGGCGTCGTAGTTATGGTGCACGGAACCACTCAGCATTCAGGCAGTTTCGAGCTGTTTGCAAACCATCTCTCCAGCCTTGGATTCAAGGTTGTTGCTTACGATATGAGAGGGCACGGCCGGTGGTATCACAATCAAAAATCTTTTGACGAGGGCGATCACGTCAATTACAGCCGCAGCTCCCAAGATTTGATCGTTTTACTGACACACTTGCGGGTCAAATATCCGACATTGCCATTGTTCGCCATCGGTGAGAGCATCGGCGGAGCGGTCGCTGTCAGAGCCGGCAGTGCAAATCCCGGCTTATTCGACGGGCTCGTATTGGTCAGTCCCGGCACAAAACCATGCACGTTCAACCCGGTTATGGTGGCCAGGGATTTCGTCAAAGGCATCACCCATCTGGATCGCTTGATGGATGTGACCCGATATATAACCAGATACTCCTCCGATGACAATCGCGTCTCCAAAGAAATGGTCACAGACCCGCTTTCCCGCACCGAGCTGACTGGAAAAGAAGTACTGCAAACCGGCTATTTCATCAGCAGGACACCAAAATTTGCCGGCAAACTGGCCGATCACATTTCGGTCTTGATCATTCAAGGTGAAGAGGATCGCATCGTTTCTGCCGGTTCTATCAAAACAATCTACAAGCATCTGCACTCGAAAAACAAGTCAGTAGTTTATCTGCCTGAATGCGGGCACGTGCTGCTCGGCACATCTTTCTTAAAACCACAGGTGGTATCATCGATTTCACAGTGGTTGGTCGAGCGTTCCAAAGAAAAAACCTCGGCTCTGACGGGCGTCCAAAAGAAAAACCAGCGCGGTTAATTTCGCATCAAAGCAAATCGTCACTCAAGGTCAATTTCTGCCGGACAAAGGGCGCCGGTCGAAATACTAATTAGATGCCCGGTTAAAAACAGCCTTCACAAGCATTAAATCCGGGTTGTTTGCGCTGCTAAAATGGGAATATAGAATGCTGGCATCCCGGTCCACTTACTACTACAACACTAGTTGCCGCAAGCAAACCGTTGCGGCGTGAGGATCAATGTCAAAGACCGTCACCCTAATGGAAGCTTTGCTCAAGGATCCAGCTGTAAGCGTGCGTGAACATGTGGTGGAGAGTGCTTCTCCACATGTGTCCAACGTCAAACAGACCTTTGAGAAGACCTACGAAGGTCTGATCAGCGAAATCAGCAAAGAATGGGGATACCCCATCTTCAACAGCACTTTTGACGACCCGGAGAACCCCAAAGCGGTGGCTCCAGCATGGTCGATTGCCCCTCCCAAAGACGGCGGCGAATCAAAGACGCTGAAGCTGTCTTACTGGAAGCGCGAAAACATCATCAATTACATACTGCTGCGTACGGAAGTCGACCCGGCTAAAAATAACCGCCCCCTCTTCTACGAAATCGTCATTGGTGGAAAACGCAGAGTTTCAGACGGCAACGTCAAAGTAGACGCGCTGCGCCAGGCAAAACCCAGTGTTTGGTCGACAATCCGCTCCTGGTTCGCCTGGGGTTAGGGGTTAGGTTTAAACGTCCTGAAAAACCCAAAAGCCAGAGCAAGCTCTGGCCCCTCGGCAATTCCAAAACTTGAAGCGGCTCAGTCGCTCTTCACTTGTGTCAAATTGATGTTGATGCAAATAGCCTCGGCCAGGGTTTTGACACGGCTGAGGCGACGCTGAACGTCTTTCTTGACCGAGCAATTGGTAATCTGTCTGGCGAAAGGAATATGCACACCGGTTTCCAGATAGGAAGAGAGCTTGAGTGCAGTTTTGCGCCCGCCGTCCAGGGGCGTCAGCGTCCAGCAACCCTCGAAGCGTTTGAACTTGTCGGAGCTGACCAGGAAAAATTCAACCCGCCCGGGCGAGGTTTCAACTTCCTTATACAGGCATTTGGCTTTGCCGATTACAGGCAAGCCCGAGAAATCTTCGTCAATTACAGCTTCAGCGCCGGAATAGGAGACCAGCTTGCGAGCCGGATCGACCTGCCTCTGCATCTTAATTGCATCGAATACGGCTTGTGGTGTAGCACTGACCATCACCGTTGAGAACACACTGTCGTCGTCGGAGCTTCCGGCTGCCATCGCTGGTGATACCAGAGCCACAAAGGCCAGTGAGAGAAAGAAGGTTTTTACCGGGGACACCTGGGAGAAAAAATTTGCCATAAGAAAGCCCACAACACCACTGAGGTGGTAGAAACAAATGCCCGTCTGTTTTCTTTTTACCCAAAAGAACGCTTC
>CAZHEZ010000260.1:0-8339 GCA_964531315.1 uncultured Candidatus Obscuribacterales bacterium
GGTTGGTGGAGCCGCTGTCGAGCACACAACGCTTCGCCACCCGCCCTCCCGGCTGGTACTGCGAGCGAATTACATAGACAAATCCGCCCTGGTTGCGTTCAATCCAGAGCTGCAACTGATGATTTTCGCCATCAGCGGCGGTGTCAATACATCCTGTCACGAAATTGCTGTTGCTGAGATTGACTGTCATTTAGAGACTTTCCGAATGCTGAGAGTAAGAAAGAAAATGCGCAGGCAAAGTCCTGCGCATGCCGTCAGCCGATGCGGTAATTACTTGCGCAAGAGATTCTGAATGTCCGAGAACTCCTGCTCAAGCTTTTGCACGTCATTGTCAGTACGCTGCTGATGGTCGCGCAGCTCCTGCAACTGTTGCCGCGTTTCAGCCTGAAACTGCCGGTATTCAGCTTCGCCGTTGTCGGTGACAGGGGCGGTGGGCTGAGAAACGGTATACGATTGTTGATACGGCGCGTAATTGGGCTGATACGCAAACGGCTGCTGGTACTGTCCGTAATATCCCCGGTACGGCGAGTAATACGGAGAAACGTAGGGGATGTACGGGATGTACGGCAGACGTGGCGACACATACACCGGTCGGTAGTAGTTCGGCCGGTAGTAGTTGGGCTGATAGACTTGCGGGCGCGGTCGATAGAAATTCGGCTGATAGGTCGGATGGCGGTATGCCGAATAACCACCGCCATAATGTACGCCGCTTCCGCCTACCCGCACACCGCCGCCACCGTAGCCACCGAAGTGAGCATGCCCTCCTCCATGGGCGGCAGCGTGGTGAGCCTGGGCTGAGCTGGAGTTCAGAACGCATACGACCGCGACAACGATGAGGGCCATCGCGACGCTAAGCAAAGTTTTCGCTCTCATGATTTTTCTTCTTGTTCTTGTGGTCTTGGAGCTTGGTAAAGACTGCGGCACCGACAAAGTGCAAAATCGCAGCCACAAAACACGACGTCCGGCACAAGGGAAGACACTCTTATGCCCTGGACAGATTGAGCTGCTTGCTCTGAGCGATAGTCTGGTGCTTGTCTCCTTAAGGTCTGGGTGGAAGTGAAATGAATGTATCTATGGCTAACGGAAAAGAGCATTCCGTTGCAACAAAAACAGGAGAAATTAAGAGACTTTCTCTAAAAGGCTGCCAAATACGCTTATCGCAGTCCAGCCAGATGCGCAAGCCCCGCCAACCGGACAATACTGGAATTAAGAAATACGTCCAACATTAGCTCTGCAAGCCATTTTTGCAAACCAACAAGTTTATCCGAGCGCACCATATATAGTGCCTCGGAAAACCTTAAAGGAGCAAAATATTCTCTTCTTGAACTCTATTTGTCTTGATGCTAACTGCCAACTATTGCAGATTTATTGCTGGCAATCTTTTTGTGCTTTGTTTTCCAGCCAAAGCCGTTGGTTTTGGCGATGAAGGGTGGGGAATTCACGTAGGTTTGATTGAAAAGGGGAAGATAGTAATAACCCCCGAGCAAGTTTTCAAAAATGCAGCCCTCCCGTGCAAAAAACGTTTTTGTCCTGGTTGTGATCACCATGATCGCATCAATTACGGCTGCGCAAGCCGCGTCGAACCCTCCTGTAGACAAATATGGATATCCATACCAAACTCTGGACGGCTTGTTGAAGGACAGAAAGGAAACGCAAGCCTGGGCGATTGTCCAGAAAGTGCCCCGCCGACCTGGCGATGAAGATGACCGCACCTTGTGGAAATTTGCATGCGTGGCCAATACACAGGATTTCGAAAGAGCAAAAGAGATTGTGTCTACGGTCAAAAATTTCGAATGCGCCACCGGACACACGCTCCTTCTTGCCGGCAGCACGTACTTGCAACTGCAAGAATATGAGCGAGCGATTTTCTTTCTCAATTTGGCGGTCAAACGAGATCCGGGCTATGAAGATTGCTACAGTACGCGGGCTGACGCCCATAATGCACTGAAAAGATACGAAGAAGCAATAAAGGATCTGGAGACAGCTTCTAAGGTATGCCCGCGGCGCAAGAAAGAATTCTATGCAAAAGCGGCAATTCTCCTGATTAGTTTGGGGCAGTCGCAAAGAGCGCTCACCATGATGGAGAAGGTGCAGATCAATTCAAAAAACCTCTCCGATGCCTCCTTCTTTCTTGCCAAAGCATCTTGCTACAGCAAACTGAAACGCGATGCCGATTCAATTGCCGCCCTTAGTCAAGGCATAGACATATGCAAGAGCATCAAAGGCACACAAAAGGAAAATTCTGAATATTTATTGATTCGGCTCTTGCAGGAGCGAGAAAAAGCATATAAGTTGCTCAACCGTCTAGAAGCTGCCAAAGCGGATCATGCAGCCACTGAAAAAATTTCCAAAAGATTCGAAAACGACATCCTCGGAGAACACTAATCGGCACTTCAGCTTGACTGAAAAGGCAATTGGACGGTAAAAACACAGCCTGAAACGGCAGGGTTTTCATCGCCGCGATTGGCAACGCTGATTGAGCCCCCATGCGCTTCGACAACCAGCCTGCAGATGGCCAGACCGAGCCCTGTGCCCTCTTTCCTTTTCTCTGACGGTGCCTGCTCAAAAGGCTCGAAAATGCGCTCTTGAAACTGCCAGGCAATGCCGGGACCGCTGTCGGTTACGGAAAAGAAAACGCTGTCTGCATCACAGTATACCTGCACCACGACTTGGCCATTCTCGCCGCTGAATTTAATAGCATTAGAGATCAGGTTCACCGCTGTCTGCATCAGCTTATTGCGGTCGCCCTGCACAATCGTTTCACCCTCAGGCAGCTCGATTTCGACGTTTTTACTGCGGGCAGCTTCTTCAACGAGTTCGGCCGCATCTTTGAGGATGGACTGAAGAGAAACCGATTGAAGCGCAAGCTCCATCTTGCCGGCCTTGAGCTTCTGAAAGTCGAGCAAATCGTTGACCAGCACAATCAGCTTGTCGACGTTTTTGGAAGAGGTCTCAACTCGCTGCAAAGCAGTCTGCGGAATCTTTCCTGTGACGCCGGTTTTGATCAAAGTGAGCGCATTGCCCATGGCCATTAGCGGACTGCGCAGGTCATGACTGATCATATTGGTAAAGTCCTGCTTCAATTGCTCGATGCGCTTCTCCTCAGTCACATCGCGTACAACACAGAAAAGTTTTTTCTCCGACTGAGACCACAGGCATGACCATTGAGTTTCCACGATATCGCCTTGAGCGTGAATCAATTGCAATTCAAACTGTTTCACCGATTCTGATGCAATCGCCGACCGCAGCAACTCGTCGCAAAGCAGATTTTGCGCCGGTACCGTGAATTGACTGATGGGCCTGCTCACCGCGTCGGCCGGGCGGCAGCCCAGCATTCGTTCTACAAAGGGGTTGACGGTCAGGAAAACACCATTTGCATCGGTCGTGCAGACCATGTCCTGTGCGTTTTCAATGACTTCCTTTTCTTTGGCAAGCGTGTTTTCAATTTCACGGGCGGCCGTATGCAATAGATTGTCGATCTGTGCGAACTCATCATTTGTGGAAAGCAAAGGCAATAGGGGCTTTTGCTCGGACAATAATTGTCCGTTTTGACTGAGATGCCGCAATGGACGGCGAATTGATATCGCATAAAGATACCCGACCAATAGAGCCAGCCCGATGCACAAAAAGGCAATTGCCAAAATAGCTGTCTGAACTATGGAAAGAACGGCGGCATAAACATCGGATACTTGATCTTTCTTTTTCTCGATAGCAACAATTTCTTCCACCGAGTCATAAAAAAACTTGCCATGCGTCCTTAAGCCCGGTTTGAAATTGGGCAGTGCGCCAGTCCAGGGAGCGGTCGGATCGTTGGCGGCCAGCATCCGCTCAAGCACATCGAACATATAGGCTTTGGAGTCGATCATTTGCGCCAGAGCGGGGCCTTTATCAGGATCTTCGTCACCCAATTGCCTGAGCATCTCGGTTTCCTTTTTCGCCCGCACAAGCCAGGACGAACTGACGTCGACGCCAATCATTTCGCGCCACCCCGCCGGCAGTTGCAGCCACAAAAGCAAATCCGTCACTTCCCGGCAAATTGAAAAAGTCAGCCTCAAGAGATTTTCCGAGCGCCACTGCTTTTCCAGAGTGTCCTGCGCCTGGCGCATTACGGTTGCGATGACCAGAATGAAAATCAATTGGCAAAGAATGGGAAAGGAAATGAGGATGATTCCTCGAGTAAACAGATTGAGATTGAGGCGCATGGTTATTGCTCCTCCCTTAAATCTGTCGATCCACACAAGGGCAGAGAAAGGAAAAAGATGCTGCCCTTTGCCAGTTCGCTTTCCACCCTGACTGTGCCGCCGTGAGACTCTGCAAGCGCTTTCACTACAGCCAGGCCAAGCCCTGTGCCTTTCACTTCCACTGCACCGGCCGACTTCGCTTGAGTAAATTTTTCGAAGATCGTTTCACATTCCTGAGGTGAGATGCCGCGTCCCTCGTCCTTTATCTGGATTTCGGCAAAGGGTGCTTTCTCGACGATTGTGATTTCGACTTTGCCGCCAGCCGGAGAAAACTTGATGGCATTGGAAAGCAGGTTGGCGATCATCTGGACCAGACGCTTTTCTTCAGCCAGTACAAGCGCGTCGCCGACCGGTCCGATAATGGCAATATTGGCTTGACGAGCCATGCCGAAGAGTAAATCCTTAGCCGCTTCGCAGGCATCGGACGCGCCTACTTTATTCAATTCCAGAGTCAATTTGCCTGCTTCCAGGCGGTCTAATTCAAGCAGCTCATTGACCAGAGCAGTCAATCTTTGCGCACTGCTTTGCACACGCTCCAGTTCTTTGAGCGCACGCTCGGGCAGCTCCGGGCCCATTGATTCGGTAAGAATGGAAACATTCATGGTTATGGACGTCAGAGGCGAGCGCAAATCGTGGCTGGCTACTGAAAGAAAGTGCTGCTTGAGCTTTTCGACAGTACGCAATTCAGTGACATCGTGCACGACGCAGAAATAAAGGCGTTTTTCCGGAGACCATAAAACCGTCCAGATTGAATTTTTGAAGCTGCCGTCCCCGCAGCGGACGATGTTCTCCACACGTCCTTGCCCGCTCCCCTGCGCGATGCGTTCAAAAGAATTTCTGGTACTGTCCACGGTATCAGCGGCCAGAAGCGTGAGCACGGACTTGCCCAGAAGTTGATCCGGCGACTGCCCCCAGACCTTACTGGAAGCCTCTCCTACAGCCGAGAATTTCAATTTGGCATCAAGCGAACAAATGACATCGGCTGCATTATCCAAAACCACAACCTGCCTCTGCCTTGCTTCAGACAGAGTAATTGAGGCGGCAGAGATAATGTCTTCCAGCCGGGCAATTTCGTCTGAGCCCGCCACTGTGCCCGTGACTTGCTTGCCGAAAGCCAGGAGTTTAGCCTTTTCAGCGATGACAGACAGTCTGGCCACAATGTCTCTGGTGAAAAAAATCATCAGGGCAGACGATATAAGCAGACTGAGAATAAATCCGCCCCAGAGAATCATCACCAGGGTCGAGCGCAATCCGGCCAGCTCCTCGGGCTGCTGCTCGACCCGGCGTCTTTCGATATTGAGTATCCTGCGCATCAAGGCGCGCTGATCCGAGTAAAGAGTAAAGGCCTGCCGCCCGCCGCTCTGGCTCATCCACTGAATAATGTTTTGACCGGGGCGATAGCTGCTGCCCTGGCCCCACATCGATTCCATCTCGTCAATTATTTTTTTGCCGTCAGCGGCCACCTCTTTCATTTCGGGATCCGCCAGATTCTCGGGCGCGGTCCATTTATGCTCGCGCATCACCCTTTCGCGATACTTATTGAGAAATTCCATACTCTGTTGAGGACCAGCCACCATCATCGTCCAGATCATGCGTGACAGCTCAATTTCATTCTCCTGCAGCGCGAAAAGGATCTTCTTGCCCAGGCGCATGGACTCGAATTCATGCGAGACACGAGTAAGAGGAAGTTCGATGGCGGCGATAAACAGCAATTGAAAAACAACCGGCACAAGCACCAGAATCAAGCCCTTTTGGGTTGCATTCAAGCGGGAAAACATGGCCTAGGTCGCCCCTTCCTTTGCGGTCAGGGGCAACTCCACTGTGAAGACGCTACCGAGAATTAGCGGCTGGCCGTGTGGTTCTTCTGCGCTTCCTTCTGCCTGGCTTCGATTAGCGACACCAATCTTGCCGCCATGCGCTTCTACAACCAGCTTGCAAATGGCCAGACCGAGCCCTGTGCCCTCGTTTTTCTTGCCGGAAGGGGCCTGCTCGAAGGGCTCGAAGATTCTCTCTTGAAACTCAAGGGGAACGCCCGGCCCTGTGTCGCTGACGGAGAAGAAGACCTTCTCAGCACTGGGCTCGACGCTGACTGTAACCTTTCCGTCTTTGTCACTGAATTTGATTGCATTAGATATAAGATTGACTGCGGTTTGCATAAGTTTGTTTCGGTCGCACTGCACGATCGTCTCACCGGAGGGCAACTCAATTGCCACGTTTTTCTCCCGCGCCGCTTCCTCGACAAATTCGGCGGCGTCATTGATTATGGACTGCAGCGATACAGGCGCGAGAGCCAGATCCATTTTGCCGGCTTTGAGCTTTTGAAAGTCGAGCAAGTCATTAACAAGAACGATCAGTTTGTCGACATTTCTGGCTGAAGTTTCCACTCTCTGGCGTGCCTCACCAGGTATTTCTCCTTTTGCTCCGGATTTTAGAAGCGTGAGAGCATTGCCCATCGCCATAAGAGGGCTGCGCAGGTCATGGCTAATCATATTGGTAAAGTCTTGTTTTAACTGCTCGATTTTCCTTTCTTCGGTGACGTCGCGCACCACACAGAACAGCTTGCGCTCTGAAGTCGACCATAAGCACGACCAGCGCGTATCGACAGTGCGACCATCTGCATGTTTCAAAAGCAGCTCGAACTGTTCGGTTTGCGAGGAAATTACCGCCTTTCGCACATATTCATCAGCCAGGAGACTTTGCTCGGACACCGTCAATTCATGCAAAGACTTGCCCTGCAACTCGTCTTGAGCAACTCCGAGCATCTTGCCTGCAAACGGATTTGCAGTGATAAGGACGCCTTGTTCATCAATCGTGCAAATCAAGTCTGCAGCGTTCTCAATTGTTTCCCGCTCGCGCTGCAAGGTGGAGCTGATTTCTCGGGCGGTTGTATGCAGCATGGCGTCCAATGTACCGAACTCATCGTTTGAGGTAAGCTGTGTCAAAAGCAGCTTACGCGCCGAGAGTAATTTGCCGTTTTCGCTCAAATGCTTGAGCGGTTTGCGAATTGAAATCGCATAAACAAAGCCCAGGGCAATGGCGACGCCAATACTCAGCGCTACTGCGGCAGTAAGCCCTGAATAAACAGTAGAAATTGCCACACCATAAAGATTGACGTCTGCCTTGCTTGCTTTTTCGATAGCGACAATACGATCGACAGAGTCATAGAATATGCCGCCAAATTTATTCAGTACTTTTCTGAAGTTGACTGGTTTTTCGTTACCCTCGCGCAGGCGGGCCAGCGCTTCATCCAAAACTTCGAAGATGCGCCCGCTGGAGTAGAGCATTCGCGAAATATCGTCTCGTTTTTTAGGATCGTCCTCAGCCAAGGTTCTCAGTCTGTCAGTGTCCTGGCGCGCCCGCGCCAGCCAGGCCTCGTTGATGTCCGGACCGATGGTACCGCGAAGGTTGTTGGGCACGTGCAGCCACAAAAGCAGATCGGAAGAGTCACGACACATGGAAAAGGTCAATTTGATGAGATTTTCCGACTGCCACTGCTTCTCCAATTTAGCTTGCGCTTGCTGCAAAACAGCAGTCATTGCCAAAACGAACACAAGCTGGCACAAAAGAGGGAAAGACATGAGGATAATGCTGCGTGCAATCAGGCTGGAAGAAAGGCGCATATCAGACAGCCTCCCCATCTAAGGGCTGATGCGCCAGGGGGATTTGCAGCCAAAAACTGCTGCCTTTGCCGACCTGGCTGTCCACGCCCACTTTTCCGCGATGCGACTCAGCCAGCGCCTTTACCACTGCCAGCCCCAATCCCGTTCCCTTCACCTCGGTCGAGCGGGAGGTATTGGATTGGCTGAATTTCTCGAAAATCAACTGGCAGTCCTCAGCTTGAATGCCTGGACCTTGATCGCTAATGCGTATTTCGGCAAAGCTTCCCTTCTGGGAAATGTCTATTTTTACATCGCCTCCGGGCGGCGAAAACTTGATCGCATTCGAGAGCAAATTGCTTATCATCTGCACCAGACGCTGTTCTTCGGCAACAACAACCGCGTCTCCAAAAGGTCCATGCAAATTCACTTCACCCTGACGGGCCAAGCCAAAGAGCAAATCTTTGGCCGCTTCGCAGGCATCGGAAGCACCGACCCGGCT
>CAZHEZ010000261.1:0-8138 GCA_964531315.1 uncultured Candidatus Obscuribacterales bacterium
GGCCTAGAGCGACCTTGCCCTAGACCGCTGTCCACCAAAAATGGGGAAGGTCAATTGCGGGAAGCAAGCCACTCTTGTCTCAGTTGTTCTTCACCATCTCCGAGCAGAGGTCTATGCAATCGTTGCAAATGTAGCTGCGCGGCCCAGCCACCAATTTTTGAACTTCGTTCGAACTGCGGCCGCAAAAGGAGCAATCGGGCGGAGAATGTGATCCTTCTTGACTGATTATCCCGATCCACTTTTTGGCAAAGTCATTCAGCGCTTCTTCAAGGCTCAATTTGTCGTCGACATCCAGAGCTGGATCAAAGGCAAGAAATCTTCTTTCGTCGTATTTTTCGACGACCGAAGTGCGATTTTCGTAATCAATGCTCAGCGAAAATTCTTCCACCGAGTCATTGCAGTCACCGTAAAAACCATAGTGAGTAAGAAAGCCGTCCTTGTCGAACTGCGCGTATACACCCGCTTTTTCCTCGGACTGCCAGGTCTTTGGAAGGTCATCTTTGGTTAGCTTCTTCATTTTCCTTGCTGTCGCTCTGGACGTCATCGCCTATCAATTCCCGGCAAAAACCAACGCACTGATCGCAAATCATTGCCACCGGACCGGCTATCAACCTGTCTACTTCTTCTTTGCCTTTATTGCAAAAACTGCAGGTCATCGGTGTATGAGCCTTTTCGATGATGCTGTCCAACCAGCCTTCCAGCCATTCAGTCCAGGCTTTTTCGACCTCATCGGCATTTTCCGGATCGAATCTTTCGGCTTCGTCTTCAGGGAAAACATATTTTCTACGACGTTGCACAGTCGCCGTTGCATCATTGTTGCCCATATGGAGAATCCAACCGCAAGCAGGTGTGCCACCCTCCCAGAAATAGCCGTATTCAGCCAGATGCCCGTTGGCGTAAAAACGCGCCTTGAGACCCTGTTCTTTTGCCTCGGTGCTAAAACCGGGCGGCAATATTTCTTTGCTGATCATGACCATTGGAAACCCTGGATCGGGCAGACGAAATAGCTTATCCGATTGACTATATACAGTCCGTCTACTATCTTCTATCGCAACTACTAAAACAAAAAAGTGCGCCCGAAACAGAGTTGTTGAAACCCCGTCCGGGCACACGATAGCGCCAATTCGATCTTCAATAATCAAAAAGATTTCTCGGCGAAAAATCTTTTTTTGATTACCCATTTAAAAGTCAAAGAACCGCCCGGTCTATGACCGGACGGCTCAATCACTTCAGGCAGGAGCACTCAGCCGCGATGCAGCCAGCCCCCGAAGGCAATCATCGATTCCAGAGAAGCAGGCAACTTCTTTCCGGAAAGCAGGTGTTCGACTCCGCTCATGTCCAGAAGCGAAAGCGAAGCGGGCAATTCCGGCAGCGTCTTCAGTCCGGAATTGGTAATGAAAAGCGTCTTCAAACCAGGCGGCAGCTCCGGCAATTCGGCAAGCTGTTTGCACTCGCGCAGGCAGAGCGACGTCAGGGACGAGGGCAGCCGACCGATGCGCCTGAGAGAAAGGCAACGGTTGAGACTGAGCTCTTCCAGTCCATCAGGCAGTCCATCGATTTCGGTAAGCCCGGTGGCATCGTCTAAATCCAGCTTCTTGAGCCCATCAGGCAGGGGCGGAAGTACCTGGAGTCCACTGCAGTAGTTGAGCATCAGTCGCTTCAACCCGGCGGGCAAGCGCTCCGGCAAACGAGTGAGGGCGATTGAACCATAGAAGTTGATAATCTCAACCTGGTCCGGCAACACGCTGCCCACATCGACAAGATTGCGGCAGCTTCTTACAGCCAGCGTTTTCACGGACGAGGGCAGGACGGGCAGATGCGTGAGCCAGGGCTGCTCGTAAAGGCTGAGGGTGTCCGGGTGGGTGGAAAGGTGCTGTACCAGTGCTTCGTTAGTTTCCAAATTTTAGTCCTTGTCGTTTAGTGGTCTGGGGTGTTTGACTTGATTCGCGTGTAAATAATCACAGGCAGCAGGATTCACGCACTCAAGAGAATGCGAGAATTTCAAAACCGATAGATATTTGTCTTGCCTGGTGTGCCTGGGTTGCCTGTGAATGTTTAAACGAGAAGTGCTTAAAACCTAACTTTTCAGCAGGCAAGACAGCAACTTCAGAAGCGCGAATATGTAGAAGCATCTGAAGATCTTCTGGAAATCTTTCGTTTTTTTCGAATCCTTAAAAGTCCATTTACAAAGTCCGAAACTCTAAGCTGTGCAGGACTTTCCGGTTAGCGCAAGTCTTGCGAACTTAGCGAAAGTAAAAGTCCGCAATGTTGAGTCAGTTCATGATTCTTATCCGTTTCATACTTGTCCAAATTCTATTTTTCGCCCATTCACAAAAGGGCTAGCAGTGCAGACATCCGCAAAACATATTCAATGTAGCTGGGAAATTCTCGAGTTTTTCCCAGCCCTCGTCAGATCGACAAACACAGCATCCAACCTGAATAATGAAGATTCAAGCCGCCGCCACACTATATTTGCTAGTATTCAAGCCTCAAAAAGGCAGGCGGCGAGAAGAGGCTGCCGAAGCAGCTCGTCCTCTTGCCACCCGCCATGGGAGAAGCAGTCATGCAGCCGAATAGCTACTGCTCATGCCGTTTTACGATGGCCTCTGTCGCGAACACCGTTGCGCACTGGAGCAAGATTTGCTTCGTGCTTTTCAGTGGATCGCTCTTGCCGGGCGCGCTCTTTCAGTTCCAAAGCCAGCGCCTCCGGATACGCCTCGTCGTAATCCATGCCGTCTGCAGTCATGCGGCGCTCCCGCTGTTCATGAAACAGGGCGAAATGCGCTTGTTCCACAGACATAGCAGAGTCAAGCCAGATTTCATTCTTGGGAATGAAATCGTACTTGTATCCATGACCAGCGAAAACAAAGTCGCCATCCAGATACTGCCTGACTTTCGGACCATCGACGATCCAGATCTTGACGCCCGATGCCGAACGTAGGAAAGACTTGTACACTCCTTTGACGGGCAGCGCACTAGACTTTTCGCGTTTCAGCGCTCGCTTCTCGTCACGCTTGCGCATTACAAGTTCCAGCTCAAGACCAGCCTTGTGAGCGCGGTCATAGCTGTAGCCCCTCTCGCGCATAAGTTTGCGCTCGATCAGTTCGTGGGCGACGGTGTACTCAAACTCTTCGATGCCGATGCGATTGTCGATCCAGACTTCATCGTCGGGATTGAAACGATAACGCTGATCGTTTCCACCCATGATGAAAGCTGGGTAAACGAAGCGGACGACTTGCGCGCCATCCACCAACCAGATTCTTTGTCCTTGCCGCTTGCCGAGGCGAACGCGGTAAATGCCATTCAGTCGAGTCCGACCGGAGGCAGCGTCCAAACGCCGGCAAGAAGGGTCTTTCTTGCACTCATTCATTTGTCGTTACTCCAGCCTTCGAATGCGAAGGTGCAGAATAATTTGTCTTGCCGCACAAAATAGACTCGGCTCAATTGAGCCGGCCATGCTCCCTGAGAATCTTGAGCGTCGCTTCGACAGGCAGCTCATGAGAGACATTGCCGTCGCGACCGACTGTGGTCTCAGCCTTGAAAAGCGCGTTGATGACCGCCTCTTCGACTGCTTCAGCCGTGGCTTCGAAAAGCGGGTCGACGGCATCCATGTTGATCTCAGGCAAGTTGAGCACCGGCGATTCGTCCTTGCGATCAAGTTTGCGCGATGTCGAGAAAGCGATGATGAAATCGCCCGAGCCGTGATTGGCTACAGCTCCAGTCCGAGCCAGTCCGAGCGCAGCGCGCTTGGCCAGCCGATTGAGAAGCAAGGGCGAAAGGGGAGCGTCGGTAGCCACGACGATGCAAATCGAACCTTCCCTGTGCAAGGTGGACATCTCCGTATCGAGATGCCGTCCCACCGGCACGCCGTCTACAAGCAGCTGTCCCCGGTCGCCGTGATTGCAGTTGACCAGACAACCGACCGTATAGCCGCCGTCAGCAGCCGGCAGAACACGTGATGCCGTGCCGATGCCGCCTTTGAAGTCATAGCAGCTCATGCCGGTGCCGGCACCGACCGCACCTTCGGCGACACTGCCTGCCTGGGCGCCGTCCAGCGCCTTAAAGACATGCTCTTCCTTGACGTGGCGACCGCGAATGTCATTGAGCGAGCTGTCGTCACACTCTGCGACCACCGGCAGGTAGGTATCATCGGTGATACCAAGTTGAGGGGCCTTTCCGAGCATCCAGGAAATCAGCGCATCGTAACAAGCGCCGACCGACAGCGTATTGGTAAGAAGAATCGGACCTTCAAGCAGCCCCGACTCCGACAGCCAATCCAAACCAGTCACCGATCCATTGCCATTGAGGACAAAGGAGCCAGCGCTGACGCGCTCATTCCAAATGTGGCCTGAATGGGGGATGATCGCCGTCACACCAGTGCGCACCGGTCCGGAGCCTGGCGTGAGAGCCCCTTCTCCGTGATTGATGGTGGTGTGTCCGACTTTGACTCCATCGACATCAGTGATGGCATTTTCTGCACCGGGATTGTGGACGCCGATTTTCACACCCCAATCCCGAGCTCGCTTGCGCGTCATTGTTGTCTCCTTGTTTTTCGAGGTATCCAGGCTCTTTCTTTTCTGTGCCCTGAAACGAAAGGTGAGAAGCAAACCGGTTATTGCTAGAAGCGCAAGTCCGGCAAAAACCAAATTGAAATATTCATACATCCGAGTCTCCTTTTTCCAAGCATGGAGGTTATAGAGCTCGAACACAGGCCTGAGCGACTGAGACCAGAAGAACTGTGAAAACACAGCTACGGTTTCTTTTGCGAAAACACACGGCGTGCGTTCTCAGTTTCGCTCAGCAGTGCTAATGCACTTTTCTTGCTTTGTGTTGTGCTTTTTCGGGTTGTTGGAGGAAAGAATAAAAATCGGTTTGAGCTTAAGTATTTGCAGAAGCTGCATCAATGGCTGGATGAGCCGATTTGAGATTAGCGAGCCTGCGCGAATGCGCCTTTGTGAGAGACAATTTTCGCCACCGGCTGGCGATTTCTGTTGTAAAAGACTCAACCCCTAGCTCAGCCGCATCAGCTGTGATGTTCCATTGCAATCTGACCAGATCGGCTGCCAAGAAGCAAAGAGATTTTGACACCACTCGCGCCACCATCGCCCATTGTTTGCCCCTTTCATCTGTTTGCAACCGACAGGAAGTCTGTGATTATCTGGGCGACAAACCGCTTGGCATCCATATTTAGATCTTGACTCGATTTTTACTAAGTTAAGAACATTCCCTTGAATCTTCTTTCTCCTTCGATAAATCCAAACTAGAACCTCACCAGTTCTTTCTTATCTCCAGCGCTCGACCCGATTAAGGCACTTTATTGAGCTTGGTATCGGCGCGCGCACCTGAATTTCGACGGGAGTTTCTCTCCGTCGCAGAAGCGCTTTTTCGCTTCTGAAACCTAAACGAAAAGAGGTAAATATGCGCAAATGTCAATCTGCCGATCGCAATCTGTGCGCATCGGGCGACAAGATCGCAGCACTGTTCATCGATATCGACGGCACCTGCGTGGTTTGCCAACCCTACTGGGATGGCGCTTTCGCCGAGTTCGCCAAGCTGATGCAACTTTGCAAGCTGGGCACTTTCGATGAGGCGCACGGCGTTCTCAAGAAGGTCTACTACGGCAGCATGCCGCAACGCGGCTTCGAACGCTCTCGCTTCGGCGAAGCGCTCCACGAGGCCTACAGCGAACTCTGCACGGCCAAGCGCCGCAAGCAGGACCCGATCATCGTCGAACTTTGCAAGAGCATCGGCAGCCGCCCCTTCTTCCGCAAGCCGGAAGTTTTCGAGCACTGCCTGCCTGTTCTCGCCCGCGCCCGGCACAACTTCCTTCTGGTTGCAGTCACCGTCGGTGACCGCGAGGCGCAGAAGTACAAGATTCGCCAGGCCGGTCTGGACGCGCTCTTCGATCACACCATCATCACCAATGCCGAGAACAAAGCGGAATTGGTGCGTGAAGCGATTGAGGACATGGGCATCGATCCGGAAGCATCTGCCTTCATCGGCAATAGCATCCGCTCCGACGGCTCCACTCTGTCCGAGACCAACTTCATCTACCTGCCTCTGGAACTGAGCCTGAGCCGTCCCGGCGATGCTCTGCCCGAGTCGAAATTCCGCAAGTTCGACGCCAAGGACTGGCGCGAAGTTGAAGAGCGCGGCATCGTCCGCCTGCTTCGCCAACGCCAGACCCACAGGGAAGGCATGCCCGGAGAAGGTGACTCTCAGGCCGAGGGCTGCAGCACCTGTGGTCACTAACGCCTGCAGCTGAGACCAACCGACTATGAACAGTCAGGCGTGAGGCTCACGCCCAGAAAAGTAAAAGGCATCAAAATGCTTTCCACCGTCGTAATTGGACTTCTGGTCGCCTTAGCCAGCTTCGGCTCCATGGAGTTCGTCGTGCTCAAACGCTTTCGCGAGCACACACTCAGTTGCCTGCTTTTTGCAGTGGTGGGCGGTCTGATGCTGGCCGGCGCCTTCGCCGAACCAGCTCGCTCGTTCTATCAGCTGGGCTGGATGCTGGGCATGAGTGCCAGCGTCTGCATCGGCCTGGCGCTTCGCTCAGCCAGACGCAAGTAAGAAGCAAAAACCAGTCAGGCAGGCGCTTCGTCTTGGCACAAGAGGTCGCGCCTGCTTTCCAATTTGTCCTCTGGCGCTCTTGATTTGCTCTCGAGAGCGCCACTGCCGACAATACCGCATCCAGGAGAAAACGATTTGAAAAGATACCACGAAGATCGCGGTCTTATGAGCCGCCGGCGCCGGTTCTACTCCCATGTTATGCATGTCGAAGTCGACTCGGCCGGCCGTTTCCGCAAGCGCAAACCGCTCGATTGCGGTCGTTCGCAGTGCAAACTCTGCCACGGTGAAAAGCTCTTCAACCGCCCTTCAGTAAAGGACCTTCGTCAAGACGAAGCGTTCCAGTTTCAACTCCAACAGGTGCAAGCACAGTAGTTCGTGCCTGACGTTTCGAGCTTGCTTATCAAGCAAGGCCTCGGCAACGTCAAAACTTTTGCTCGCAGCAAAAGTCGCAAGTAGCAATACTTGCCAACAAAAAGACGAGGCAGGCGGACCAGAATTGCCTGTGTTCGCCTGCCTCGCACAGCCATGAGGCACCCGATCGTGATTAACCTCCTCGCCAGAATTGGCCTGACAGCATTGCTGTTCACCTACATTTTCCCGGCGCTCTTCGGAGCGTCCGTCCATTTCTCTGGCAGCTTGTGGCCGGACGCCGTACTCTACGGAGCCGTTTTTGCCGGCGTCTGTTTCCTCTTCGACCTGATCATCGGCTTTGCCATCAACGTTTTTGGCATCGCCACTCTGGGTCTCGGTTACATCGTAGCCGGGCTTTTCCTGCTCTTCGGATTCTGGCTGATCCCGGCCATCCAACTGCAGGTCTTCGCCCACTACTTCCCGCACGTGTTTTCAATCTCCGACTGGGGTCATGCGATTCTGGCCGGATTTTTGATCATGTTCGTGAACTGGCTCACCAAGCCGGCCGCCCGCACACAGAACCCAGCCTCGAAGTAAGGATTCCACTCAGGCAGTAATACTGCCGGGGGGGTGTCAGGTCTCGAACTTTCACACCCCCGAGAGCGGGAGAAGCAATTGCGCTCCTCCCGCTCTTTTTTTGTTGGTTTTTACTCTTCTCTATAGTATTATTCCGAATTCTTTGAACTACCCGCATGCCAGGCTGAAAAGACAACGAGCTCAATTGCAAAGGCGGGAAATGCGTTTTCTTTTCGACTGCAAGAATTGATTCCGCTATAATCTTCCAGCCGTATGCCAAGACTCTTACGGCATTCGGCTGGCGCCAATGGACGGCACGTCTGAGCGCCCGTACTGGCTATCCGCTCAAGGAGTAAAAGAATGGCTGACGTCCTTTGTCTGGGTGAAATTCTCGTCGATTGGGTCTCCACGACCGTGGGCGCAGAATTGGATGAGGCGGCAACCTTCACGAAAGCACCGGGCGGTGCGCCTGCCAATACGGCAGTGGGACTGGCAAGACAGGGTGTGAAAACCGGCTTCATCGGGCGCGTCTCAGATGATGAATTCGGCAGATGGCTGAAAAGCGTTCTCGAAAAGGACCATATCGACACCAGTTTGACGGTCAGCGATCCGGAAGCACAGACGCGCATGGCCTATGT
>CAZHEZ010000262.1:0-8128 GCA_964531315.1 uncultured Candidatus Obscuribacterales bacterium
TCTACCTGTCGTTGCAGCTATTGATAGTAAGAACCAGTTAGCCGCTCGGATTCAGAAGACTGATTGCGTCTTTCAACGATTCTTGCGTGTAGACGTAATTACAGAGAGTCATGGAGCCGCCCTGCCCAACAATCGTAAAAGAGTCGAGACCGGCAAAATTGATCAAGTCATATTTTTTCTTGCAGTGGCGCAGATAATTTCGGGCATCGTCACAGGTGACCTTCACCTTTGAAGAACTGTATGGATGCTCCGGGTGCAAGCGTTTGCCCAATTTTATAATGGCCGGATCAATATCGACAGCATCAACGCTTTCGGCGCCATTTCTGAGAGCCGAGGCAACATCATTGCCAGTGCCGGCGCCGAGAATCAGCACTTCTTTTGGTTTGATCAGGAAATACGGCACATTGTAGTGATGGGCCGCATCAACAACCAGTTTTTTGGCTTCTGGGCTGAGATTCTGAGCATTAGCAACGGAAGCCGGAGAAACGTCGGTAGGATTTTGGTATCCGGTGCGATTGGCACCTATTTTATAGCCGACATTGACGGCAACCGTCTTGCCATCTTTCTTAAGAGTGGCCGGGATCAATTCGACATCCAGTCTCTGATAAGGCGACCAGATTACTTCAACAGCATTGGAACTGCCGGGCAGCCAGGCACATAAGCCCACCGCAGCCAGAAGAGGCAAAACAACCAGAGCCGGCTTGCCGCCGGAGCCTGTGACAATTGGAATCAGCGCCAATGCCGCCGGCAAAAGTGCCAGCCAGGGTGGCGCCCCCCAAAAGGAAAGCAGGGTGAAAAGCAGAGTGCCGCACAAGGCGCCAAAAACGTTGACGCAGTATGCATGCAAAGGCATCAAGCTGTTGAACAAAACGCCAAGGCGCGCGCCTATGCAGAGCATCAGCGCAAACGGTCCGGCCAAAAGCAAAATCATCAACAACATTGTCAAAACAACGTGCTGAAGGCCAAGGCTGGAAGTCATGTTCTCGAGAGTATTCCACTGAAACATGCTGACGGACGGAAAAATGAGAAAACCAAGTCCGACAAAATCACAAACTTTTGTCACCAGCGCTGTATACAAAAGAGCAATCGGCAGGTAGCGCAGCGTCTTGTCGTCTCCCAGCGCAAAACCGACTCCCAGACCGACAAAACACGTGACCAGGGGAAATGTCTTAAATACGCAAAACAGCCGAAAGTCCTGGGAGAACCATCTGATAATCAGCAGCTCCAAAAAGAGAGATATGACGCTTAAGAAAAACAATTCCAGGGCTAATTTCTTTTGTTCGTTAGTCATGCATTCTCTCTTCTTATTGCAGGCTGGCGAGCAAACAATTGAATATCGGACGCTGAAATTACTCCGCGCTCCGAATGATATCAAATCCGGTGGCAAGTCCAATTTTCATCGGTCCGGCAAGCCGCTGCTGGAAGGAAAATCTCCGCAGTGGCAGCGCCGAAAAAAGTGACGTGCTGTAAACTGGTAAGCTGATCATAACTGCTAAAGCTATTCCCGCCGCTCTGCCAATCTTAACATCGGCGCACTTGACTGGGCTTCAGCGGGTATAGACTGCTGAGACAGGGTCTTACGAATCAAAACTGCGATGAAAACCAAGCAAACAGTGACTGGGAGCAAATCGTCCGCCCTCCGCAAGTGGATGGAAACCACAATGGGCATTCTTCTGGTGAGCAGGGGCTCAGTGCAATTTGCCGACGACCACGATCACTGGCGCAAAGGATTCTGTCGCCTTTTGGAAATCGACGAAGGGCAAGCCAGAGAATTCATTGAAACCACAGTTGACGCGGCCGAACAGATCTTCGGCAGAAATCTCAGCAACATTGGCGACGAGGAAAAAATTACCTGCCTGCTCGAAGCGGTCAATGAGAGGTTCTACAAAGGTCGCCGCCAGGAAATAGAGAGCGGTCTGAGCCTGGATTTCACTGATTCGCGCGGTCCGGAAGGTGAAATTCCCGACAAAGTTTTTGCGCACTCAATCAGCGGCAACGATTCCTTTCTCGTGGTTGGCAACGAGATCGAAGAATTCGCCTGGCTCGTCGATGCCAAAACCGGCAAGCCTGTCACCGCCGACAGTATCATCTACGATGAAAAATATTATGCGCCGGCAGGCAACGATCATTGCGGAATGAAAGAATACACGCAACAAATGGAATGGAGGCTGGAAAAGGCTCGGCGCATCCTCGATCTGGTGGTGGCGAACACAGGCACGCGCGGCAAAAGGTGGACGAAGAAACCTGAGGAAGTAAAAATGCTCGATATAGGATCGGGCATCGGCTACTTCCGCCAGGCTGCTCAAACACTCGGGTTTCAGCATCGGGGCATCGATCTGTCGGAAGACATTATCAAACAATGCAAGGAAGCATTCGGATTTGATACCTGGAAAGGTCGCGTGGAAGACTTAAGCAAAATCGCTCCAGGCAGCCAATTTCAACTGATTACAATGTTCGACGTCATCGAGCATCTGGAAAGACCGCGCGCCGTCATCACCATGCTCAAAGAGTTTTTGGCCGACGATGGCGTCCTGGTCATCCGCACTCCCAATCTTAGAGCGCAAGAAGCAGAAATTTTGGGTGATTACTACTACTCATTCAAGCTTGACCATGTCCGCTATTTCTCAGCCAATTCTTTGAATGAGATGATGCATGGACTCAAGATGAAGTCGGTTTTCAGTGAAACAGCATCGCATTTATTCAAAGGGATTCTGGGCGCCGATTATCTGTTCAAGCTTGGTCAAGACCGCCGTGGAGCTGACATACTGGCTATTTACGAACACGCTTAGGAGTGGAAGTGTCGACATCGCCAAGATCGAATACTGTCTCCTGCGTTCTCCTCACTCTCAATGAAGAGGCGGCCATCGCCAAGGTTGTCGCCGACATCAAGCGGGTTTTGCCCCAGGCGGAAATAGTTGTGGTCGACAGCAGCACGGACAAAACAGCCGAGCTGGCCGAGCAGTTGGGCTGCACTGTCGTCCGGCAAATACCCCCAAAAGGCTATGGATGGGCGATGGATGCTGGTCTAAAAAAGGCCGCCGGTGAATACATCATCACCCTCGATTGCGACGACACCTATCCGCCAGAGGCTCTAAGCGAGCTGGTCAGACGCATGGAAGCAGGCGCAGACCTGGTCAGCTGCTCTCGTATGGAGCGGCGCCCGGCCGCGATGAAACTTTCGCACTTTATTGCCAACCGGATTTTCGCGCTCTGCGCCTGCATTTTATGCGGGGCAAAAACAACCGATGTGCACACCGGCATGCGCGCATACAGGAAGAAAATGCTGGAACAGATCAACTTCGATCCTCACGGAATGGCTCTTCCGGTGGAATTGCAGATTGCTCCTCAGAGACTCGGATTTAACTGCCAGGAATTTTTCATCGACTACCGCCCCCGATTAGGTGACAGCAAACTCGTCCCTCTGGCAGGCACAATCTGGACTTTCCGCCGCCTCTGGCGCTGGCGAAAGTTCTTCAATCCGCGCCGAGTGCAATCGACACTGTGCTGTTTGATCGTGTTTCTCGCCTTCTTTGCAGCAACTGCCGTCCAGTCCAAAGAGAAAACCGTTGTTTGCCGGCGTTTTCTTCAAAACAATCCAATTATCGGCGAGCAAGAAATCAAGCTGATTCCGACTGCATAAAGGGTGGAGTTGAAGCGGGGCGGCTGGATTCAGCTTGCTCTATGCCAAGAAAGAAAAAGTTCTCTGGATGGAAACTACCAGAGTGAGCGTCAAGAATGAACCACCGGCACCGGATGCCGATTGTTATTACTATCAAGACCCGACCATACCGGTGTCACTGTGCAAGAATATGGCTATAAAGTCGGCGGTTCCGCATTTGGGTGGACTGCTCGTGAGAGTGAAAATGCCTTCCGTCACAGGGCCAGGCACCGTGAAGCTGGACACGTTAAAAGCAGACAACTTAACGGTTCCGGCCAGTCAGTTCGAAATGCCAATTGGCTTCAAAGAGGTTTTCAGCCCTCAGGAGATTATGCTCGGAACCGGCGCGGACGGGCTTAAGGACTTCCTTCCCTGAGAATCGGACGGACTGAAATTTTGCCTCTGAAGCGAACTCAACTTAAGTGATATCTAAGATAGAAGCTCATGATTAGCAAGCGTTAATATGACCTCCTTATTCTTCTAAAGTAATATAGAGGCCTCGCCGAGGGCGTTGAGCATGGAGTTTACTGGCTTTCCTCGCCACCAACTCAGAGCAATGGGTCGTTCGAAAGGACGATTCTCTTCTCGTCCCCCGCAAACTGTCGTAGCTTCAGGACCACATTCCGGCGTCAGGACGCCTGCCACAAAGCCAGCGAGCATGGGGCATACAGGAGAACGCGTTCGCCTGGCGGCCGCCCCTGAATGTCCTGAAGCAAAAGCGCTGCTCGACTATTTGTCCGAAGCCGCCAGCGATTTGGGACGGGACGTCGTCGACCCGGAAACTCTGCCCGCCTTTGCGCAAATTAGTACGCCGTCGGTCATAGTGCCGCCGCAGCGCCAGAAAATCGTGGTTGACGAATGGTCGCCCAACTTTTCGGCGCAGCCGCCTGTGCAGCCGATTCTGACTCGCAACTTCGGACTTGCGGAAAGCGCATTGCAGGGTCTTGCCGATCTCCTCACCATGGAAGCAGGCTCGGTTAGAGAATCTGCAGACCAACCTATTGCTGAGCCGGTGCGCGAACATGCCAGGCACAACGCTCAGGCTGCCACTGATTTTGTTCAATGTGCAAAACCGCCGGTTGAATTGATCACCGGCCGTCCATCCAGCTATGAACTCCTCAACTCCTGGCTCAACACCGGCAAAGACAATTCCGCCTGCGCCACCGCAGATGATGACGAAGACATGATTGCATACTCACTCGATGAGATCCAAACTGTTTCACTCTATGCCAATGATCAGGCCCTTTCTGCTGCCAGGACAGCGGAAGATTCAGGAGAATATGAAGCACAGCGCTTCTTAGGAAACATGTCCAGCTCCGTCATTGGCGCAGCCGACGCATTTCCCGCGCCTTCTTTTGACGAACATCCGCACGTGCATCCCGATACCCATGTCGGGCCCGCCTTGTCGCGCAGCCACAGTGAAGCGCAGCCGACTCTGCAACTTCTGCCGGCCGGCAGGCGCATGGAATCACTGGACAACGGGGCCCAAATCATCAAGGACTCGCTGGGCAGAGTAATCGAAGTACGTTCGCCGCTCGGACCCGTCTTGCGCACTCGCTACGACGAGAATGGGCATCTGAGATTCTTCGTCCGCACCGACAAGGAAGGAAATATCCAGTCGTACGGCGAGTCCGACAAGCAAGGCGTAGTCGTGCACGATCCGGAAGGACGAGTGCGTGCAGCCGGTGAGTCAATGGCGATCGACCGAGTCGGCCGGCTCTCCATCGTCAGAAAAGACGGGCAATTCTGGAGCATCGACCTGGCCCGCGGACTGCACGTAGAACGCCGACAGATGGTCGACGAGGACGGGCAATGGAAGGCAATTACAGCCGTCTTTGCTTATGATGGCTTCCGTATGGTCACACGCTTCCAGAGCATGGAATCGCGCGAATTCGACGAAGAGGAAGGCTGCTACTTACCTTCTGCCGGTTCAGTGGTGAAAGAAGAAATCAGACTGTACGGCAGAGACGGTTCCTGCGTGCAATTTGATTCGGAAGAGGCAATTGAAGAATTGAGACCCTCTCGCGTTTGGCCTCCGGCCAGCCGCGCCGTCGACAAAAAGTATCGCAATCGCTGGCAAGCAGGAACAGCCTGGCAAGCCGTTCGCGAGTATCTCGAATTGCTGAAGTCAGGGAGTGGTTAGTAGATGACCGAAAAAATCAAGTTCGGCACGGATGGTTGGAGAGCAATCATCGCGGCTGACTTCACCTTTGAGAATGTAGAGCGTGTCGCCTATGCCGTCGGCTTGCACGTCAAAAAGGAATACGGGCTCGATAGCCGGCAGGAAGCCGAAAAAAAACCAATCTTGATTGGCTATGACACCCGCTTTCTGGCCGACCAATTCGCCGCACGTGCCGGGCAGATTTTAGTCAGCATGGGGCTCTCAGCGCGAATTACGGAGCGCGATGTGCCCACCCCCTGCATTGCATATGCTGCGCAAAATGAGCCCACTTGCGGCGCTCTGCAAATCACCGCCAGCCACAACCCACCTGAATACTGCGGCATAAAATACATACCGCACTTCGGCGGACCGGCGACCAACGACATTACCAACGACATTGCCAACCACCTGGGCGGCCTTGCGAAAAACTATGAGTTTGCTCACGAGAAGATCGAGCGTTTCGATCCGGCACCCGCTTATCTCGACGCTCTCAGGCGTTTCGTAGATCTAAAAAAACTGGGCACTGCCAAGATTCGCGTCGGCTACGATGCATTGTTCAGCACCAGTCGCGGTTATCTGGACAAACTGATCAAGGAAGCGCAGCTGCCGATTTCAGTTTTGCATGACTATCGCGATCCCCTCTTTGGCGGCGGCATGCCTGAGCCGAAGCCTGAGTTTCTCAAGGAATTGATCGCCCTTGTCAAAGAAGAGAAGCTGGATGTCGGTCTGGCCACCGATGGTGATGCCGATCGTTTTGCAGTAATTGATGAAACCGGGACATACCTTTCACCAAACCAATTGCTGTGCCTGCTCACCAGACATCTTTTCAAAAACCGCGGCATCAAAGGCGCTATCGTGCGCACGGTCGGGACCACCCACTTATTGGACAAGCAGGCCAAACTTTACGGATTGGAAGTGATCGAAACTCCGGTCGGCTTCAAATACATAGGCGAACAGATGCGCCTCAAGGACGTTTTGATCGGCGGCGAGGAATCAGGCGGCGTCTCCGTCAAAGGTCACATTCCCGAGAAAGACGGCATTCTGGCCAACTTGCTGGTCCTGGAAATGATGGAATTCGAGAAAAAGCCGCTTTCGAAAATATGGCAAGAATTGGTCGCTGAGGTGGGTTCGGATTTCGTCGCCAAACGTGCCGATATGCACCTGACAGCAGCCACCCAGAAGGCATTGTTGGAGAGATTGACCAAGACGCCGCCCGAATCCATAGCCGGCGAGAAGGTGGCAAAGGTGGGGCGCTCAGACGGTTTAAAACTCTATCTGGACGACTCCACGTTTGTTCTTTTGCGCCCTTCGGGTACTGAGCCGATTATGCGCCTCAGCTACGAAGCACCCGATGCCGCGCGCCTGGAAAAGGTTATGGCGGACTTTAAGAAACAGGCAGAAGCGATTCTAATGGAATTAAAAGACCCGAATGAGCCTGCAAAGGCAGGCACAGCAAGCCATTAGAACATTAGCCGAATGAACTTTTAAGCGCTTGGCAAAGCTGCTAAACTTTCCAATCAGGAGCCATGTGACGTGCCGGAAAAAATTCTGCCAGAACATAAAAAACGCCAGAAGATGATCAGAGAAGTGATGATCGCACTCGTCACTCTGCTTGCTATGTATCAGGCAGGCCGATCGATATACGGCAGCGTGGAGCGACAATTATTCCTCCACCAACAAGAGATTGCCCTCAAGCAAGGCGAGACACAGGCTCAAGAGGTCAACAAAGAACTCAGAGACGGACTGTCCAGCTACCGCTCATCCGACGGCATCGAGCGCCTGGCCCGCGAGCGTCTCAACCTGGCCGGACCCGATGAGATGATCGTCCGCATCGGCAAGTAATCGCCCGGTCAACAAACTCATTTCTTCTGCAGCAGCTTGCTGTGTGTCATATGCGTGCCGACCATCAGTTCGTGACTTTCACCCCAATGGCTGGCGATTATTTGCATCTTTTGCTCCAGACACTTAATTGCCTGGTCTATGTCCCCCAGCTCTTCATAAAGTTTGCTCTTCTCCGACAAAATGCAAATCGTGCTGAGCGGATGAGAGGCACCTGCTTCAGACTCCTGCGCCAGGGCCAGAGCCCTTTCCACCAGAGGGTGCAATCGCTTGAGCTTTTGCTCCCTGGTCAGCGATGCCGCCGCCTTAATTTCTGAAGACCGAGCCTGCCGCCAATCCGCAATCACCTTTTCCGCTTCTCCACTACTCAAGGTCGATGCAGGGTCTACCATGGCAGGCGGATCCTCACCTTTGGCTGCGGCAATCTTCATGCGGATAGAATTAGCGAGGGTAATGGGATGATCATGATT
>CAZHEZ010000263.1:0-8043 GCA_964531315.1 uncultured Candidatus Obscuribacterales bacterium
TAGCGGCGCCAAATTGTTTTCCACCGACATGACTGCAAAAGAACACATTCTTATTGAAGAGTGTGGAATACAGCCGCTCGGGCAGGTGATGGGCACATGCTTCTTCCGCATCGGGCTTTTGTTCCGCACGGCCCGGTACACAGGTGAAGTTCACGAAATCGCCGAGGCTCACCGCATGGCCAGAGCCCAAGCCGTATATCGCATGAAAAAGGAAGCCGAACTTTATGGTGCCGACGGCATTGTCAGCGTTCGCATCAAATCTACAAAGGCTGATTACAATTCAGATCTGGTCGAGTTTACCGCCATTGGCACTGCCGTAAAAGTGCATGGATGGGAGCCGGAAGATCTCGAACATGGTCCATTCACAAGTGAGTTGAGCGGGCAGGAATTCTGGCAGCTCATTCATGCCGGTTATCGACCGGTAAATATCGTGTTTGGCATCTGCAGTTATTACATCCATTCCGATACAAGCACGCGATGGGTGACACAACGCAGTGCCATTTGGAATGCCGGCAATCAGGAAATCTGGCAATTTACCACCGGCTTTTACGACGCGCGTGGTCGCGCCATTCAAGGGCTGCAAGACGACATTGCCCAGTTTCACGCCGACGGTTGCGTCGGTATGAATGTCGAATGCGATACCGAAGACATTGAGTATGAGATGAACGACACCAGATACGTCGACCTGCTTATCACTATTACTGCTATCGGTTCGTCCATCAAAAAGATGAAACGCCCGCACAAGCAGATTGAGAGAAAGCCTCTCACTGTCCTGAATTTAGCTTCGAAGAAATTTGCTTCTCTCGGCAATCGAACCGACGAGTTGCGCGGGTCTATTGAAGCCGATGACTTTATGAGTGCATACGAATGATTGACCAAACTGGATTTATGAAAGAGTTGAACAGAACAGCAAAAGGACAAATCAAATGACCAGCTCAAATCCTTCCGGCCCCTCCGATCTGCCGCAACACGCGAGAGAACGTCTCCATCAAATGATGGGACAGGGTGGGCACCGCAAATTGTTCACCAGCGATTTGACGGTGAATGAGTTCTTGCTGGTCAAAGAATGTGGCTTCGAGCCGCTCGGCATGGTGGTCGGCACCTCCATCTATCACATCGGCTTCCAACAAGCCAAATGGACACAGAACATGGAGATGGAAGTTCTCACCCAAGCCATGTATCACGCTCGCGAACTGGCCATGACTCGTATGGAAGAAGAAGCGCATGAGTTGGGCGCTGACGGTGTGGTGGCGGTGCGTTTGACTGTGAAACATATGTCGTGGAATTCGGACATTGCAGAGTTTGTGGCGATTGGAACCGCCGTCCGCCACACGGACAATGACGGTAGATTCAAAGCTTTGAACGGCCGCCCATTTACGAGCGATCTTTCCGGACAGGATTTCTGGACGCTCTTGCATGCCGGTTATAGACCCGTGGGAATGGTGATGGGCAACTGCGTTTACCACATTGCGCACCAGTCCTTTGGACAATGGTTCAAATCTGTCGGGCAAAACGTCGAGATGACTAATTTTACGCAAGGTCTTTATGATGCGCGTGAATTGGCGATGGAGCGCATGCAGTCAGAAGCGGAACAATTGCAAGCGGTAGGCATCGTCGGCGTCGACATCCACGAAGGCAACTACGGCTGGAGCACGCACGTCATTGAGTTTTTCGTTGTCGGAACTGCCATCGTTCCGCTGCGCGCCGATCACCACATTCCTACGCCGCAGCTGGTTTTGTCGCTTAACGACTAGACTAGAACAATCGCCTGTGTTGTCTGCATGTTGCTAGACGTGATGCGGCAGCCGGGCTGGGTTTAGGCAAGAAATAGACCAGTCTAATATTTTCGGGTAAAAAAAATAGTCAATGAAGGGCGAAAAGAAGAGACTGGTGTCCCGACTTCCCGCCCTTCATGGAGCTATTTATTCAGCTTCGCCGGAGCTATCGCTGGCATTTGCCGGAGGCAAGTTCAGCGATAGCTGCGCGCAGCTGTAAGTCTTCCGACGTTTCGCGCGGATTTTCGACAACGAGGCTGGGAGTGATCCCAATCCCGTGCCAGTCCGTGCCAGATGGCGCCTGAGTGCGCGCAAAGGTTATGGACAACGTGCCGGATGCGATCTCCGTCTCGTCGTACGCGATGCCTTTGCCGAAGGATTTGACACCCACGATAGAGCAGGTGCGGCCCCTGTCCCTGAGTCCACCTGTGAGCGTTTCGGGAGCACTGCGAGTAGTGCCGTTAATGAGCACGACCAACGGCGCTTCCGTAAGCATCTTTCGGGTGGCGGCATCCAGCGTTTGCTCGGACTCATCGGGGTGGATAACCTCAGGCTCCCAGATGGTCACTTGATCTCCGTCACGGCTGACCTGGCGCAGCACCTTGCCGTCGGCAAGCAGAAGCGAGCCGACGCGCACGACAGCCACAACAAAGCCGCCGCTATTGCCGCGCATGTCGAGCAGGATGCCGTCGATTTTGCCCATGCCTTTGACGGCAAGTGCTTTGATCTTTTCCTCCAGGTCATCGATGGTGCCTCGATTGAAGGCATACAGCGACAACTGCAGGAAACGTTTGCCCGTGGCTGCATCTTCGATGATGCGAGCATCGGAGTCGGGGAAACTGGGCGACTGAATCGTCAGTGAAACGTCCGACGCGACGCCCATCGGAGTCATGGTCGACAGCAAAAGCTTGTCATTGACCTTGCCTCCGAGGAGCGCTTCGACGGCTTCCAGTTTCATGCCCTTGAGAGGTTTGCCATTGATTGCCACAATTTCATCGCCGATGCGCAGCGACGAGCTGTAGGCGGGAAAGCCCTGCAGGATTAGCTCGACGTAGAATTTGCCAGGGGATTCTTTGGACTCTTTCACCCAGAGGCCGGGGTAGCGAAATCCTGATTGAAAGAGCCTCTGCTGCGCGAGCTTCTCGCTGTCGCTGGTAAATGACGTCCACTTATCGTCGAGGCTGGCAGTCATTGCCTTGATGGCTGCCTGGAGGTCTTTGAGGCTGGAGAGCTTGCCGTCGAAGCGATGCTTCCAGGACTGAAAGCCGACAAGCCGGTCTTTGTCGAAATACGTGTCGTTGACCTTTTGCCAGGCTTGATGATACGTAGCTTCGAGTTGGGCAGGCTTCGGCCTGTGTGTAGCTGGTGCGGCGATTGCACTTGCGCAGAGCGCCAGTGCGATCATGCCGCCGAATAACAATCTGAAAAACGCGTTCATTCGCGACTCTCCTTTCTTTAAGTCGGCTTGTACTAAGCCGAAAGAGTTAGAGAAATGCATACGCAGAACCAAATTTCCGCATGCCGCTTTGTCAGCACGACGGGTGTCGCGTGAGGCTGGCAGGAAAATTTAGTTCAAGCGCGGGAGATGTGCTTGTTTTTTAAAGGTCTTGGTTGGAAGAGGAGCAATAACTACTGATATCAAAATCAGAGCGAAAGACCTATCAAACTTGGTTAAATGTCTCTTCTTTACATCTGGGCGCGGGCTAGCGTGCTGCACCTTTCGAGACTTACGCTATGTCACACCGCTAGCGCTATCAGAAAATACGAAAGCGTTAATAGAGACTAGCCCTGCGAACTGCGGATTGCGAATTGAATAATCGCCTGGCTCAGGTCGGTTGCGCCTGTACGAATGCTTTGTCTCAAGGTTACTGCAAACTGCACGAGATCGCGCTGATCGGGGTAATAGCGCATCAATGTCAGTTCCAGAGGTTTGGAACTCTCGACGGCAAACTCAATGGCCTCTTTGAAGTTTTCGTTGGAGAGTCGTTGAAAGTCTTCATGTTCTGCCAGAATTTTCTGTAGGAACTTGGGTTCCTGAGCCAATCTTGTACAAACCTCTTTCAATTGCACGATGCGGAAAAATCCTGCCACTTTGAAAAACTGATAGAGGCTCATGTTTTTCTCGAGCACAGTGGGGACCAATCCGGCTGCCTCCAGCAGCTCTTCGGTTTTCGCTGGGCTCATAGCAATTGCTTTGAGAAGCTCGATGGCGGCCTCTGGTTTCATCATGCCGTGACGCACATCACGTTGCATGCGCAGGGAAAGCGAGAGGTGTTCAGGCCGGACCGGTCCTTTCTCAGCAAGCACTACTCCCAGCAAACGTTTGCGTTGGCGTGCTTCGGTTAGCGCTTCTTCCAGCTCTGCTTCAGTGATCAGTCCGGATTTAGTTAGAAGCTCACCAAGGAGCATTTGCTGGTTCTCCTTGGCGGCAATTCTGTCGGCTGTGCCCTGGAGGTGCTCGAGCCCTTTCTCGAGCGTTATATCGCCATTGCGGATGCGCTCCTGGGTGGAGAGAAATTCGGTGAGGAGCTGTTCGGAAATCAAATCGAGGGTGGTTAAAACGCGACCGAGCGGCAATCCGGATGCCTGTGCGGCGCTCAAAAGACCGCGCAGTTCGTCCTCACCGATGATATTGGTCTTCGTCAAAAGCTCGCCCAAGCGGAAACCTTTCGTTGAATGCGCATCGATTTCCATGAGAATGAGCGCGTCAGGAAGGTTCCAGCGGTTGCGGCGGCAGGTGCGCAACGCTTCCAGCGCATCATCTCTGGAGATAAAACCGTCGCGCAGCATCCATTGGGCGTGAACCGCCGCCAGCACAAGGGAATCGGACATTTTCTCTTGAATCACAAGAGCCTTGCCGAGCGGAATCCGGCAATTGTCGGAGACCACTTTGCCTTTGGTGACGTCGCTTTCGGTAACGATGCCCGCCTGAGTCAGCAATGTTCCTATTCGAATATCTTCCTGGACGCGTGCCATTAGTTGCTGTTTTGCCCACTAGTCTGATGCCTGCTCAATTCAGGAGTTGAATTGAGTTCCGTTTTCAGTGACATTTATACCGCGGTAGCGTGATAAAAGTCTGAATTGATCATGCCCAACTCACGCGGTATTTTCTCTTTTTGCGATTTTATACTTGTCTATAATCAAAGCAGGTGAAAGGCATACGGTTTATTCAATGGCGGGCAATTGACGTGCGACTTCGCTGGAGCGAAAGAATGGGATTTGCCCTCTTTGTGGCCACTACCGCGTTAGGCGTTGTGGCCGGAAGCACATCTTCGCTAGCCGCACCAAAAAATGCACCGCTGTCGCAAGCTGCGATAAAGGCATGGAAGCTCGATCAGCGTTCGCGCATTTTAGGTGACGAAACACTTTTGATTTGTCCGGCCGGAATCAAGGCGACCAACCGAAAGGACGGTATGACAATGATGTTCGCCGCTCCATTTACCGAAGTAATAACCTTCAGCAATAAGACCAGGAAAGTCTGCCATCAGTCTTACGATAAATCGGAAAACCCGTACGCCAAAGCGGTTGCCATGTTTAGCGGCATTGCCCATGGGCAGGTACCGATGAAGAAAGTGCGTGACTACGCCAAAGGCGGATTGACGTGGACCGATTTCAATATCCCTGACCAGTATGGCGTGACGCGCAGAGCCCTTTACAAGAAAGGGCAAGTGACCGGTTCAGAACCAGCATCAGGAAGGGTCACCGGCTTTCATTTGCCGATGGAAAAACGGGCTCTTGATTGGATGGCGCGTCTCTATTGCGTCCCCAAAACCGGGACTATACCGTTTGATGTAACTTTCCAGGACGTGGACGATGGTGTTCATTCACTGGTGAAAACATTCAGCATGGTTTCGACAAAGCTGCCGCAGAGTGAATTCACATTGCCTCCCGGCTTGCATGAAGTCAAAGATCCACACGCAGTCATTCAAGACGAGTCGTCCACCGATGCTATCGAGATGATGATGGGCAAGTGAGTTTGGAGTGAAGAACGCAGTTGATTAGCGCGGCTGGCAAGACTGGTTGAGGCTGCACCAGACTGGCGCTTTCGGGCGCACTTTCGTGAACTGCGCTAGCTTTTGGGGTCTAAACCGGTGAATTGTAGCTCATGACAACATGAAATGATGTCAATAGTTCTCGAAACCCTTGTAAAGAGCTGAAATATATTGCTGGGCCTAAGTTCTTGAGATTAGGAATTAATCTTCCTCTTTGCTACCTTGGGTTAATTCTTCTTTTCACCATCAAATAGGCGCAATCGACTCAAAGTCAGATACACAGACACTTCCAGGTCAATCAACTGCTCGCATTCCGCGTGCAACCTGGATCTGCTTGTTTTGCGCCTGAAGGGATTTTAGCGAGACGTTCGGGAAAACGTCTTTGGGACTTGTTTGTAGCTCAGGATAGTGCTGAAACCTGGCTGCTCTTTTACCCTGCTTTCCTCCCTTTCTCAACTAAAAAACGCCGACACCTCACAAGTGGCGCTCACAAGGCACCGCTGAATTTAGTCGGCTATAAGGAGTTTCTACAATGAAACGAGAAAGGCAAAAGCGTTCGGCAAACCCCAGCCAGCGTATCAAAATGCATATCTTGGGGTCGGCTGGAGATGTCTCCGGCTCGCTGTTCTACTTCGAGTACTCAACCCCTGAGAAGACCATTCGCTTCCTTCTGGAATGTGGGCTTCATCAGGAGCACGAGGAAATCAACCGCCAGAAGCGCCTTCCCAAAGGCGTCGAGGCCAAGGACATCAATTTCGTTATCATCAGCCACGCGCATATCGACCATTCCGGTTGGTTGCCTGCCCTGGTGAAAGACGGCTTTAAAGGCTCGGTTTACACTCATCCCGCCACGCGGGATTTGCTGGACTTCTTGCTGCTCGACTCCGGTCGGTTGCAGGAGAATGCCGCGGACCGAGTCAACAAGTTCATCGCTCGTCGCCAGAAAAAGGCGGCGGCCAGCGGCAAGAAGAGCCGGCGCATTCCTCTGTCCGTGCCGCTCTACACACCGGAAGATGTTCCGCTGTGCTTCCCGCTCTTCAAGCAGATCAATTACAACCAACTCTATACTCTCGCCGACGGCGTGCAGCTGCGCTTCACCGAAGCCGGTCACATCCTGGGCGCCGCAGTCGTGAGCATCACCCTCGGTAAGGGCGAAGACGCTCGTACGATCTGCTTCACGGGCAATGTCGGTCGCGCCAACCCGCCCATGCTCAACAAGCTGGCGCCGGTCAAGCACGCCGACTACGTGATTTCGGAATCGACCTACGGCAACAAGTTGCACCAGAAGCGTGACCGCTTGACGGTGCTTGCCGAATATCTCAACAAAGGCTATGAACGCGCGATGCAGAAGGATCGTGGCACCGGTTGCGGTGTCATCGTCATTCCCGCCTTCGCTGTCGACCGCGTTCAGACCATCCTGCGTGACATTAACACGCTGATTCGGGCGGGCCGCGTGCCCAACATCAAGGTCTTCCTCGACAGCCGCATGGCTATCGCAGCGACCGATGTGTACCGGAAATGGTCCAGCCTGCTCAATGACGAGGCGCGTCAGACCTTCGAACAAGGTCAGGATGCATTCAGCCCGCCTCGCTTCCAGGAGTGCAAGACTTCTGCTCACACCAACGCTCTGTACGAAAATCAGAGCGAGCCGATCATCATCGTCGGTTCTTCCGGCATGGCTGCCGGCGGCAAGATTCTCAAGCACCTTGAGAAGCGCTTGACGCAGAAGAACAGCACCGTGATCTTCGTCGGCTATCAGGGCACGGGCGCTCTCGGCTACACCCTGGTCAACACCAAACCGAAGACGGTTCGCGTGCACGGCAACGTGCTCAATGTGCGGGCCGCCATCGAGTTCATGTCCGACTACTCCGGGCATGCCGACTACGAAGAGATCATCGCCTGGATGCGCAACTTCGAAAGCAAGCCGCGTAAAACGTTCCTGGTTCACGGGGACGGCGGTGCGCTGGAAGCTTTTCAGCAGCACATCCAGAAGGCTCTCGGTTGGAACGTTGTCGTGCCTCAGCGCCGGCAGTGCTTCGAACTGTAAGAAATTCCCAGGCGGTTGACCGGCATTGCTGACGGACGACGCAATGGCGTCGCAAACGGGCGATGCTTGGCATCGTCCCTACAGTCAGCGTGCCGGTGACCGTTGCGGGACTTGAGCGCACTCGCTGCGCTCAGAATCCGGAGAACATTTATGTACAAGATCATCCTGGTTCACCTGGCTATCTTCGCCGCCCTTTATGGGCTGGTAATGCCGGGTTTGAACGTTCTTG
>CAZHEZ010000264.1:0-8040 GCA_964531315.1 uncultured Candidatus Obscuribacterales bacterium
CGGCCTTGGACGGCGTTTCCCACTCTTGCGGCTTGATCCTTTATTTGATCGGTGTCGATATTGCCGACTTGATCCTCCACCTTTTTCTTGGCGCGATGAAATAAGCCGGTAAATCCGCTGCTTACGTCATGAAGCAGCTCACTGGCCTTGCTCTGGCCGTTTGTTGCCGAACCGTCCGAAACGGTCTCTCGTTCTCCACGTCCCATAGGAACCTCAATTTTGCTGCAAGGGGATACGACAGATATTAGCGTCGGCAGAGGGTGCAGTCACTGGTGGAATTCCCATAGCGGCAGAAATCATGAAACGGGATGAGCAGGCGTTTTAGCACACAATTGTGGCCAAAAAGTGACAGTAAAAAAATTGCTGTTTCGATTCCTAGACGCGCAGTCTGTAGCCCAGAGTCCGCACGTTTTCAATGCAAGAGTTTTTCTCATCGGCACCGTCGTCGAGCGCCTTTCTCAGTCGCTTGATCGAGGTTCTGACGGCATCGGTAGAGGCTTCGCTGTCAAAGCTCCAGACCCGTTGAAGAAGCGCTTCGGCACTGAAAACTTCGCCTGGATAGCGCATTAAAAATTCAAGCACGGCAAAATCTTTGGGCACAACATGTATGGCGGCACCGGATTTACGCAACAGACGCTTTTGCGGGTCCAGTTCAATCTCACCGACTTTAAGACATTCTCCTACCTGGGTGGGAGAGCGCCTGAGAAGAGCACGAATACGTGCGGTCAGTTCGCGCATGTTAAAGGGCTTTGTCAAATAATCATCAGCGCCGGCATCGAGACCTTCTTCTTTCTCCTCGACTCTTCCTTTTCCGGTCAGCATGAGAATGGCCGTCGCACCGCCCTCAGCGCGAAATTTCTTAGCCAACTCGACGCCTGTCATTCCAGGCAACTGCCAATCGAGAATTACAACCTCATAACGGCCGCGCTTGAGATATTCGTATCCTTCAGTGCCATCAAATGCAGTGTCAACTGAATAATTTTGCTGTTCCAGCCATTTGCTGATCGTCAATGACAGATCTTTGTCGTCTTCAACCAGGAGTATCTTTGACACCTAACAAATCCTAAAGCTGATTATTGCGCCCACGAAACCTACAAGAATATAGCAGGTGTTCGCCTCCAGTCACGTCACTGCCCGCAAAATTGAGGAAAATAGCGCTGCCGCGACCCTCACCGTAAACGATGCTAATATTGCTGCAAGCGGATTTTCGGGCACAGGAGCCAGATGAGACGGACTCTATCGCTGACGGCAAAGATTCTGATTCTAATCTCTGTGCCAGTCGTCTTTGAATTGGGCTTTGTTTTTTTCCTAGCCCATCTCCAGAGCGAGGCAGAGGCTGATGCCCGAGCCTCCTTAAAAGCCCGAGAGCTTTCCAACAGCCTCAATCAGCTGGTCTCATCCTTTTTTGAGGTTTGGAACGTGGTTGGCAACAACCGTAAGCGCTGGTTGGACCAGGGATTCCTTGACCAACGCTACAAATCGATCTTTCCGCAAGTGCGTCAACAGTACGCCAAGCTGGATCAGATGACAGCCGACAGACCGGATCTGCAGTCCATGATCAGGAAATCTCTTGCCAATCTCAACCAGGCCGAAGCAATTCTTGACGAGGCGGTCACGGACCTGAAAGCAGGTCGCATGGACAAGATTCTTAAAGACTACGACAGCAAAACAGAAGAAATTCGCAACTTATACAAGGGAATGATTACCGAAGAGCTGGCCATTGCAGCCAAGCACGAAAAAGAGCTGGCGGATGCAGAGGGAGATCGTCAAACAGGCTATCGCCAGCGGATTTTGAGATTATCCTTTCTGATTATGGCTTTGAATGTGCTGGCCAGCTTCTTTCTTGCTTTCTATCTATTCAAGGAAATCACGTCACGCCTGTCGGTCATTTCAACAAATGCCAAACAATTTGCATCAGGCAAAGAATTGCAGCCTCCGCTTACCGGCACTGATGAAATCGCCGAGTTGGACAAGGTTTTCCGCAGCATGGCCAGGGACGTGGAAAGCACCGCCAACCAGAGGCAAGAACTGGTCAATATGCTCACGCACGACTTGCGTTCTCCGTTAACGACCATTCAGGGTTTCTTCGATTTGATTTCCACAGGCGCTTTCGGTCATCTCAACGAAGATGGCGAAAAATTCGTCAAAGTGGCGGAGCGCAATAGCTCGGTCATGATGCTTTTGATCAATGATCTACTAGATATAGAAAAGATCAAGTCCGGCCTTATGACTTTACATACCGAAGATGTCGAAGTCAGTGCACTTTTTGCCGAAGTAAAGGAAAGTACTTCAGCCTGGATAAAACAGCATGGCATGGAGCTTGCCCTCGAAGACAGCACTTTTGTCGTGCATGCTGATGCCGAAAAGATCAATCGCGTTTTATACAATCTTGTCTCCAATGCGGTCAGATATTCTCGCTCAGGCGACAAAATTTCACTGAGCGCACAAAGGCGCGGAAACGACGTGGAGATTATTGTCTGCGATCAAGGCACAGGCATTCCAAAAGACAAGTTAGAGACGATTTTTGAGCGCTTTCAGCAGGTGCAGGGCGATGGCAAAGCCGCCACCGGTTCCGGATTAGGACTTTCAATCTGCCGCTCGATCGTTCAATTGCATAATGGAAAGATCTGGGTAACCTCCGAGCTGGAAAAGGGCAGCACCTTCCATTTCACGGTGCCCGGCGTATTCGCGCGCTCGGAAGAATTAGCAAAACTCTAAATCTATTTGCCACGTTGCTGCCCAATCGGTCCGAGTATCATTTTTTTACTGAGACGGTCGTGCCTCCAAAATAGAGACGCCGATCCAACCGTCCGGAATGATTACCGATGGGGAAGTTAAGGGGGCTCAAACGAAAGTTTGAGCCTTACCTTTTGCGCTTTTTGCTCGTTCTTAATAATTGCCTTTTGTTTCCCCGCCTCAACAATTCGGGAACTCTGGCCTGCAAATTTTGTCTCATCATTGTCGGCTACCCCGCGGACAAAAAAAATTGTACCCTGACCGAGCCTGAAACCCAAATTGGCTTGATCTTTGGCGACTGAGTTTTATGAACCACACCGTCAGCCCATGAAATCACACTCAGTCCATTTAACTGATGACAGAAAAGGAGATGAACTTATGCGTATTGCAAAATTGATTTTGGCAGTGAGCAGTATTGTGATGTTGGTGGGCTGCAGTGAAAAGCAAGCACAAATTTCTCAAGACAAAAGCGACATAGATCGCCAGCGCGACATTCAAAAGCAGCAAGTAGACCAACACGCAGACGTCCTCAAAGAAAGAATTTCCGAAAATTCAGATCAAAAGAAGAAAGCTCTCGAGGCTACCAAAGCAGATCTGAAAGCTCAAATGAAAACCGCTGATGAAACAAAAGATCTAATTGATAAACAAACAAAATTCGCTAAGAAGAACATCGACGAGCAGGTCGCAACCTCCAAGAAAACAGTCGATCGCAATGCAGAAGCCGCCAAAGCGGCCCTGAAAGAAAGCAAGAGCAAAATGCAGTAAAACTCGTAGCTGCCGCATTGCTCGCGGCAATCCCGAGACCTTGCTCAATACAAAAACCTTTAATGGGCGAAAGAAAGGGACAAAGGCAATTGCTTTTGTCCTTTTCAATTGCACAGGACTGCACCCCCTATTCATGCGTCTTATCAGCGATTTGTACACGTTTTCGAGTACACTGATTGCGTATTGCTTATCTGCGAATTTACTTTCTTGACGGCGTGCATCATTATGTGGACGGTGAATGCCATCGACCCCCAACTTACTAGTTAGAACTCGCTTAAAGCGGAGATTTGAAGATGTTTTCTGCATCAGTAATGCCCACCATCAACTGGATTAAGTCCAAAACTGGCACAAATATACCGGCAGTCAAAAAGACTACGCCAGTATCGGAAAAAATATGCCAGCTTCCAGCCCAACCGGTAAAGGTAAAACCAGTCAAGAAAGAGCTTCGGGACACCGATCCAGGCTTTCTTTTGGAAAGAAACTTGCCTCAGCTCCTGGACAGAGAAACAGGTCTTCTCAATCGCTCCGCCACCGAGTGGAAACTCAATTATGAGGTTCTGCGCGCCAAACGCTATCATCGACCCGTCACCATCTTGCTTGTTTGCATAGACAACCTAGATCCGACCATCGATAAATATGGGCCGCTGGCGGGAGCAGAATTGATCACTTATTTGGGCAGCCTGCTCAAAGAGCACACCAGAGACACCGACTTTGTCGGACGCATTGAAACCAACTTGTTTGCTATCGTGTGCCCGGAAACCGAACAGGCACCGGCTCTCAAAATAGTCAGAAGAATCGGCAGACAAATGCAAGCGCGCGCACATTCTTTTACCAACCGCCCAATGAACACAGTTAGCGTCGGTTCTGCCTGCGCTCCTTTCGACGGTGATTCAGTCAATGTGCTCATTCAAAAGGCGCTTCAACATTTGGAGATGGCCAGGCGTGAAGACGGCGACTGCGTGTTTTTCAGTGCATAATTTGCAGGGGCGACGCCTGGCAGCGCCCGTCAATGTGCAATTCTACGGCTTAGAGTTGCGCAGCTGATTCAATTGGTGAATATCTTGAGCAGCCAACTTTCCGTTGCCTGCCAATTGATGGCATTGGGCACGTATTTCAAAGCTGTGCCAATCTTTGTCATCCAGGGCAATCGCTCTGGTGATAGCCACAATAGCTTCCTTCGGTTTGCCAGTATCCAGAAGTATTTCGGCTTTGTATTGCAACGCCTTTTCGTCCTTTGGATTTACCTTGATCAATTCTTCCAGGTCGAGGAGTGCCTTATCCGACTGCTTGAACTGTTTGTAAACGCTGGCCCGTACGAAGCGAGCATTATCGTCGCCCGGGTTCAACTTTATTGCTTCGCTGCAGTCCGAAACAGCTTTATCCCGGTCGCCTTGTTTCAAGTACAACTCACCGCGCAGTGCATACAATTCACCCACGCTTGGCGCCAGAAAACGTCCGGCATAGCGACTGACAATGGCGTCCCATTGTTTGCTTGTCACCTTTTTTCGAATCTCAATTACGCGCGTGTAGTCGGCGATAGCCCTATCGGTTTCTCCGATTTGTGCATATGTCGCGCCTCTGTAATTGAGAACATATGGATCGTTGGGCAGCATAGAAAGTGATTTGTTGAAAGCTTTCAGCGCCTCCTTAAAATCACCTGTCTCAAAATATGCGTCACCCAAAATGAAATAAGGCGCATTCGAATCGGGCTGAGACTTGATCAACTGTTTGGCATGAATGATTGCTTCTTCAGGCTTGTCTTGATTGCGAGCTTCCATGGCACCTTTGTAATGCCCCATCACCTCACGCATCTTTAGATATTTCGGATCGGTCATTATCTGCCGCACTTTGTCTTCATCAACCTTTGCAAGCGCATTTTGACCGAGTTTTCTGTAAGCAACTGCTCTATTTTTTCGCATCCACATACTGTTTGGCTCGATCTCGAGGGACTTTGTCGCATCAATAATTCCCGTCTTAAGATCACCGCTGAGCATACGCGCATATCCGCGCTGCCCGTAGATGAATGCCAGATGCTCCGGCTTGGTCTTCTTGCTTGCTGTATTGATCAGGTCGGTGTAAATCTTTATCGCTTCAGAATAATTAGTGCGTTCGATGGCCTCATTTGCTGCGCCCCATTTCTGGAGCCTGGAAGCTAAGACTTCCCTCTCCGCATCGGACATCTCACCTGTTTTCCAGGGATGCCCGCCGTGTTTATAAACGTGTTTGGAATTTTTTTCCGAAAGAGGTGCTTTGCTTATAGCCGGCAAAGCGAACAAAAGGGGCGACAGTGCCAGCACCATCGACGGCAGTAGTTTTGGAAAAAGCGGCTTGCCCACGCAGCCATCCCCAAACAGCTTCTTGAAGTCCAGTACTTGTTCGAGACACCCGTTAGTTCTATACCCGTTGGAAGGCTGCTCACTAGTTTTTCAAAAAGTGAAACTTGCAAATCAAGTTTTTCAAAATAGCCGCAGCTTTCTTTCCATCACCTTCAGCAAGCGCATCGATGACAGGCAAATGTGCTTCTCCAAACTCAACCAGCTGATCTTCGCCTATGCGGCTCAGGGTGCGCCTGAATCGCGTTTCCAGAACAACGTTTTCCCAAATTGAAAGCAAAAGCTGATTGCCTGACGCTTCCATAATCTGGCGGTGAAACTCAATGTCGTGCTGACTGTATTTTTGAACGTCCTTTTGCATGGCTGCTTTCATAAACAGCTTCGATTCTTCGGTAATGCACCCAACATTTCCTTTCAAAGCCTTAGCCGCCAACTCCGCACCCAATTCCTCTAGGGCGGCGCGCACCTGCGACGACTCTTCCAGTTCGCGGTCGGTAATTTCGCGGACGCGAGTACCTTTATAAGGCTCGGTAACCACGACCCGCATTGCTTCCAGATAGCGCAAAGACTCGCGAACAGGCGCCTGGCTCGTTTTCAGCTCGCTGGCTATGTTCAGCTCGATCAGCCGCTCACCCGGCTTGTAAGTGCCGTCGAGGATGCGCTCCAACAGGTATTGCGTGATTTGCTCCCTGGTGGAAGCCCTTTTGAATGTCATGTTGCAATTTTAGTCGAAGCGGCTTGACCAAATCCGAATACGAGGTACAATCTAATTATCGATTATCGATAATCTATAGATTAATGAGTCGATAGTCAATCTCAGTCAGATAGAAGAGCGGAGGAGCCTCCTATGTCACAGCCAGATTATGTTTATGGGGTTTTCGCCAGCGACGATAGCACCGGTCAGGTGCTGGAAGACCTGCACAAAGCAGGTTTCAAATCGGCGGATTTGAGCGTTGTCGGCAAAAACTGCCCCCAGTTTCACAACCTTTCAGCCCGCATCAAAACACCGATGGCGCGGTATTTCGTTCGCTACGGCATTGTCGGAGCCTTAGGCGGGCTCTGGGCAGGCACAGCGCTTGCGCCTCACGTTCCGACGCCCGGTTTCTTCCAGATTCTGACCACGCTAATGGCGGCGATTTCAGGCGGGATCGTCCTGGCCTACTGGGGTGTCTGGATGGGCGCCTTCCTGCATGCTAACGAACCGCAGTATTACGCCAATGTGTTTGAAGGTGAAATTGAAAACGGCGAGATCCTGGTCTTGGCGGAAGCCAACTCCAGAGCAGAACGTTTAAAAGCCTTCGAGATTTTGGACGCTCACGATGCTGTTGAAATCATCGTCAGACAGGCTGATCTAGGAGAAATAATCGGCTTGGAAACAGAGCCGAAAGAAGCATCCCAGGAAGAGACTAGACCGCAATTGGTCAAAGTTGCCTGAACAAATGAAAGGGGCGATCTTTTTCGATCGCCCCTTTTAGTCGCGTTTACACTTTTTTCTGCGCCTAGGCCTGGAGCTGTCCTGGCGCCAGTTTGAGTTTGGAATCGGTGGCGGAACTTGCGGCTGGTTCTGATTCAGGCGCGGGAACTTTGATAGTTTGCGGATGACCTGGAAAGAAAATCAGCGGTTTGTTGTCGTTCAATTCCTGCAACTCTTTCATTTTTTCCAGAATCTCTCCGGCAGTAGCATCGTCACCAAGCAGGCGATTAGCCATGCGCCAATAGCTGTCGCCTTTCTTCACTTCCATAAGAACCGGCTCTGGTTCTTTTGATTGCTCTGCTTTGCCGGTTTGCTCTTCGGATTCAGCAGGCGTGCCTGTCTTTTCGCGATTGCCTGGTCGATCTGTATCTGCAGCTCCTGCTGTTGAGGTCTCAGGTCTGTTTCTTTCTTGCACATTAGTGCCGGGCTGACTGCTTGCTGCAGCCTCGACTGCTATTGACTGTTCTCTTTTAGCCTCTCTGCCTGCAAACAACTCGGCTTGCGAATTTTTTCCGGCTGCTTGCACCAGACCCTCTTTGGTCAGTGAGTCGGCGATGTAGTCCTCGTCGAGATAGCCGCCGCGCAGCCACTCGCCATTATTTTCATCATCCCAACCAGACAAAAGTTCTTTGACAGCATCTTGCTTTTCTGGTGCAAATTGCCCGTTGTTGCTGCCGCTTTCGACTGCATCGTCCAGGTATTTTTGCAACTCCGATTTGTTGACCCTCCCGT
>CAZHEZ010000265.1:0-7971 GCA_964531315.1 uncultured Candidatus Obscuribacterales bacterium
CAGGGGTTGTTCCATCAGGCACCGTCCTTAGTCTTGTCGCCGCCTTTCTCACCTTCAGGGCTTTTGGCAGGAACAGAGACTGATTGAACCGGGGAAGCTTCCACCTTCTTCTCCACTACAGGAACGGCAGTCGTAACCGTGTCGTCCATCGCCTTCTTGTCGGCAACAGGAGCAACCGCGTCGGCTGGCTTCGTTTCAATAGCGGGAGAATTGTTGGTCGTCACCGGGGTTTTCGCTGTCTTGTCTGCGTCAGCCGCCGGGACAACGGGGTCCGTTGTGGCAGGCGTCGCAGTGACAGCATCCGTCTTCTCGGTCGTCGTTCCTTCTTTCGCAGGCGCCTCAGTGTCCGTTTTCGCAGACGGAGAGGTGTCCTTCGAAGGGGTAACAGCGTCCGTTTTGACAGCGGCTGCCGGCTTAGAGGTGGAATCATCAGCTTTCGCCGGTGCGTCCTTCTTTTCGGCAGGTTTCTTCTTATCACCTTCAGCAGATTCTACAGGGCAGACCATGGCAGCATGACCGGTCTTATCCGAGCACTTGAACTGGTGAACCACCAATTCCAGAATCGGATCGTCGGCCTGGGCACCATAACCCTTCATGTAGAGCTCCTTGATGATGCCCGGAAGATGCGGGTCATCAATGGTCGACGGGTCGAAGTCGAACCACATCAGTTCAGCCAGACGGTAAGTACCCTTGAGAGCGTAGCTAGGCCACACGTAAGTGCGGCACAACCGTTTGGCGCCGAGACGCTGATAGAAGTTGAGCCTGCGTTGGCGTGCCGTCTTCTCAGGTGCTTCCAAGCCGTGTTGTCTGGTCGATTCAATTTCCAGAACAAGGCCGAGGAACTCGGGATACTTGGACTTCAGGATTTCCAGAAGTCGCTTCATGTGTTTCGAACCAATGCCCGTAGAGCGCTTGGTTGAGTCACTGGCGATATATGACAGGAGAGCAAAATTGCTCATCGGGTAGACGATGCTGAAGCACAGAAGTTCGCCAGTTTTGTTGGTGGTTCTGTGCAAAAGAATCGAACCCGCATCGAGAAGCCGTTGAAGCTCTTCCAGAGGAGTGCGTTCATCGGCGGGGAAAGCAGAGTTGTACAAGTCCTTCCAGTCTTGTTCTTGACCGGAGGAGACCTGACAGAGATTAGTTGAGCCGTCCATAGGGGCTCCCTCCTTTTCTGTTTACTGCTTGGCCGTTTGGCAAGCTTTTATAAGAAAGCTCTCGTACAACCAGAAGGCTGCACTACAAGCAGAAGCTAAGATGCGGAAGGGATTTGCAACGGGCACAAAGTCGACACCGCGTTAACGGTGAGATCTAGCTCGTGAATCCGAAACCTACACTTGGCTCTGTCGGGATGAGAATGAAAAATTGAAAAGGGATTGCAAATAAGACCCTTACGTTTACAAACTCAGGTTTTCATACGCAATAAGTTCTTGAGCATATATCTCGGGCCCGCGCGCGGGCTGGGCAACAGGCTATTCAGGGCGGCAGTCAAGAGAAGACTCGAGAACCTTACCCTGACCAGGTTTTAAAAACATTTTCTTCTTGACTACCGCAAACTTAAGCACTCGCACAGACGCCGCAAAGCCCGAACCAGTCAAGAGAAGAGGGGTTCGTACATAGCGCAGCTTCAGCGAGCGCCCGCAAAATGATCGAGGCGGACCGTTGCCAATAGAGGCTAATCGCCTTTGAGTGATGGCCAGAAGCGCTGGAAATGCTTGCAAACATCAGCGATTCTTTCATCTACAAGAGAGGCATTTCTGTCTGGCAAGATGCCACTACGGGTAGCGGCAACGATAGATTTCGAATGCAAAATGGTATCAGAAACTTTGGTGCCGTTTTTGTCTTCATTGAGAACAGACATTGTCGCCACCGCTGATTCCGACAGCGATTTGACGTTGTATCCGCCCTCCAAAAAGCTGACCAGTTTGGCGTCATTTTCATGAGCCAAATTGAGCAATCTCTGAGTCATCTCGGCAAATCCTTTTGTGGATATTCTCTGCTGCCCGAGAGGATCGTCTTGATGCGCATCATAACCGGCGGAAAGAAGAATCAGTTCGGGCTGATATGCCATCGCCACTGGTTCTACAATGCGCCTCCAGGCTTCCAGATAACCTCTGTCTCCAGTGCCGGCCGGCATCGGAATATTGATGTTATAGCCTTTGCCTTCTCCGGCGCCGTCTTCTGTATACCAGCCGGTGTCGGGCGGCCAGAAGGGAAACTGATGGAATGAAATGAAACAAACGGAAGGATCGTTGTAAAAAATATCCTGCGTGCCGTTGCCGTGATGAACATCCCAATCGATGATCAATACCCGCTTCAGTCCTGCCTTTTTCTGAGCATAGCGGGCAGCGACGGCGACATTGTTGAAGAAGCAAAAACCCATAGCCTTATCGGCAAGCGCATGGTGACCGGGCGGGCGCACGGAGACAAAACAGCTTTTGGCGTCTCCGTCCAAAACCGAATCTACGCCGACCATACCCGCTCCCACTGCCAGTTTTGCCAGGTCGAAAGTGCGCGGGCTCATGAAAGTATCTGCATCTATTTGAATAATGCGATCTTGATCCTTGGCAAGGCGCGATTCTTTTTCCAATTCTTCGACATAACCGGCATTGTGCACGGTCGTAATATCGTCTTCGGATGCCGCCCTGGGCGCCAGTTGGACAACGCTGTCATCGAGCGAGCTGGTCAGAAACGCCTTATCGATAGCTTGCAGCCTATTGGGAGCCTCCGGATGAAGCTCCGGGGTGAGATGCTCCTGAAACTCGTCGTCGCGCACCAAAGTCAACGTAGACATCATGTCCCTCTTAATAACATGTAGACAGATATTGTGAGAGCCTGTTCAGCTCTAGGCCGCGTTTTCACTCGCAAGGTTTTTGCAAGATTACGCTTTCCGCTTGAGTCTATCACTACTTTGGCAATTTGATTAACGAAATCTTGATCTAGCTTCGCTAACTCCTCATGCAATCATGAGACGGAATTCTTTGTCGAGTTCCTAATACTTGATTGAGTCAGAAAGATACTCGCAGTAGCGTAGACCAGTAATTCGCTTTTTAAAGAAACCGCCTTGAAGAACCAACTGGTAGTCCACAACTAATCCTCCATTCACAAGCGCATAAGTTTTCTGCTCCGTTTTTCGGAGTGAGAACACGTCTGCTTGCTGTGCGTGCCATTGGATGTGGTTGTGATTTCCGTTGTTCTTCAGGCATGTCGCGCGTAGGTATCGTCGGATTGCAGCGCAATGCCCGCTTCCGCTGAACCGTAGCTTTCGTATCTAACTCTCAAAAAACCGGGAGTCTAACTATGCAAGATCTGTCCTTCCTGCAGGACCTCATGGTTCTGTTCGGCATGGGTGTGGTCATGGTTGTCGCGTTTCACCGCCTCAATCTTCCACCTGTGCTCGGGTTTCTCATCACAGGCGTAGTCTGCGGTCCATACGGCTTCAAGCTGGTGGCTGACATCGACGCCGTTGGAACACTAGCCGAAATCGGACTCGTCCTTCTGCTTTTCGAGGCAGGCATCGAGTTTTCGGTGAAAACCTTCATACGACTGAAAAAATTCCTCCTGATCGCAGGAGGTCTGCAATTGCTGCTCACTATTGCAGCAACCGCAGCCATCGCCGTCTACACGGGCGACGGGCTGGAACGTGCCACCTTCCTGGGTATGCTCGTTTCGCTCAGCTCGACGGCAATCGTCATCCGCATCCTGGAATACAGGGGCGACCTGGACACTGCGCATGGGCGTTCGGCGATGAGTATTCTCATCTTCCAGGACCTCTGCATCGTGCCTCTGGTGCTTTTGACGCCCTTCCTGGGCGGCAAGGGCGGCAGCCTTCTGGACGTCGGCTTGATTGCCGGCAAAGCGCTCTTGTTTGTGGTTTTGGCCGGCACTGTCGTTCGCTTCATCGTGCCTTCGCTGCTCAATCAAGTGGCGAAGACCAAAAAGCGCGAAGCGTTCGTGCTCAGCATCATCCTGCTCTGCCTGGGCACGGCCACTGCCACATCGCACTTCGGTCTGTCCATGGCTTTGGGCGCCTTTATCGCCGGCCTGATTCTGTCGGACTCCAAGTACAGCCATCAAGCGCTCAGTGAGATTCTGCCCTTCCGAGAAGTCTTCAACTGCCTGGTCTTCGTGTCCATCGGCATGTTGTTCGACATCCGCACGCTGATTGCCAACCCCGGGCTGGTTGTTGTCTGTTTGCTCATCGTCATCGGCGTGAAGGCATTGATTGGCGCAGGCGTCACCGCCATTGCCGGTCATTCAGCGCGCGTGGCCATTTTGACCGGATTGGCTCTGGCACAGGTCTCCGAGTTCTCCTTCGTTCTTTCCAAACTCGGATTGACCGTCGGTTTGCTGGACAGCCGCACCAATCAGCTTTTCCTGGCTGTGGCCATTCTCTCGATGTTCTTCACGCCGGCACTTTTGACGGTCGGCGAGAAGACTGTGAAACTGGCCGAGCGTATCTTGCCTCAAAGCTGGATCAATGGGCGCCTCAAAGAAGAGCTGCTCGAGCACGCGCCGGAAAACCACACCATCGTGGTCGGCTACGGCGTGGCCGGACAGGGTCTGGTGCGCACGCTGACGCAACTGGGTATTCCCTTTGTGGTGATCGAAAACGATCCGTCCATCGTCCGCCAGGAAAGTGAACGCGGCATCCCGATTTTCTACGGCGACGCTTCTCGTCAGGAAGTGCTTTCGCACGCGGGCGTAAGCAAAGCGCGCCTTCTGGCTGTGGCGATTTCCGATCAGGAAAACGGACTGCGCACAATCGAGATGGCTCGCCGCCTCAACCCCAACGTGCACGTGGTGGCGCGCGCCCGCTTCATGGTCAATATCGAACCGCTCATCAAGGTGGGCGCCAACCGAGTGGTCGCCGAAGAGTTCGCCGGTTCGCTCGAGATGGTCTCCTATGTTCTCAACGAATACTTGATGAGCAAGGACGTCATCGACGAAAAGCTGACGGCACTGCGCGGCGACCAGGCTGTGAAGTTGCAGGCACTCTTCGAAACTCTGCATCCCAATGAGACCAATGCCGTCCTGCCTGCCAACCTGAGCGTCGAGTTGAGGAAGGTGTCGGCAGGCTCGCCTCTGGCCGGAAAACCACTCTTCGAGTCGGGCTTGCGCACCAAAACCGGCGCAACGGTTGTGGCTATCCAGCGCGATGAAGGTGGTCTCATCCCCAACCCTCGCGCAGAAGAAGTGCTCAAGGAAAATGACGTCGTCATTCTGATGGGCACGCCCAAGCAGCTTTCGGATGCGGCAGCGATGTTCGCACCGCCGCCCGTCCTTCCGCAGGTGCCACCGCCGGTGGTGATACTTCCAGCCCAGGTTCTTGCCGATGAACATCCGCAGGAGCCGGGTCCGGCAGACGAATCCGACCAGACTCACTAAGTCTGACTGATCTCACCTTGGTCAAAAAACACCAGGAATCAGGCTGGCCGCAGCGCCCGTCTGCCCTGGTGTTTTTCGGCATCCAGACACGGGTTACACCCCCCTCTTAAGGACAATTGGAGACCATATGAGTTCCGAAACCACCACGCTGACGCTCTCAGCGCATGCCATGAAAGTCGCCAAGCTCGAACTCGTCGAGATTGCGCGCGCCGGTATGGCTCAGCACTATCACACGATGTACGACTTCGAAGTGGTTGCCTACGGCACACGCACGCAGTATCGTGACTCCATCTTCGACTTTTTGCCGCGTACGCTCACCAACAGAGAATCCCGCATGGCGAGCGGCGTTTTTGCCGGACTCGGCTTGAACGAAATTCTCAGCTTGTGCTTCACGCAGGAAGCGGTCGACTTCTTCATCGATCATGCATACAACGGCCACATCTTCTGGTCGAATATCTATCATTGCGTCTTTTCCCTGTTCCGCGAAGATACGGCACCGCTGCCGCTCGACCTCGAAGCCGTGAAGAGTCGCGTCCTGGGTGATCGCACGCCCTTCGGCGTGGTCAGCTCTCCTTACAGCGATCATCACATGGGTCGGCTGAAGGCAGCGGCAAAGAAGAATAAGGGCAAGTTCGATCCCAACAAGCTGCCTGCCGCTTATGCCTTCGAGCTGATCCGAGCCGGCTTCTTATTCCGGCAAAAGCTCGAGGACTACAAGCAACCGAGCGTGCTGGTCGTCAATCCTCTCTGGCAGCATTTGCTGGATGATACCGGCGCCGCCACCACAACCGCCGGGGAGAAGGTGCCCTTTACGCTGGCTGCCCACGGCAACGTGACAGCTCTGATGACCATCGAACCTGCCGATGGATACACGGCTGAAAAGGTCGCGACCATGCTGACGCAGCGTCATGCTCTTGTGCAAGACAGTGAAGTGATTGTCAGGGACGTCGCACCAAAGACCGGTCATACCGTCATCGCCAAGATCATCAATCCTGATTCGGCCGCGCTGCAGACCAGCACGCCTGTCTGGACTGTGATCCGGTAAGCCGACCGGAATTCCGGGAAACAGCAAGACCATGCGCTCTTGCTGTTTCCTTTTTTTCCACATTATACTATCGTCTTTAGTATTTAAACAACAGAGAAAGAGCGAGCGCGCGCGCAAAAGGTGCTTACCATTCAGTGCGAGTTTTTCAGACGAGAGCGGGCCTTGCTTTAATTGAGACCTTATCTGAAATGCGCATGACCGCCGCCGCTGGAATGAGACGAATAATGAACGTGGAAAGAATGCCCGTAGCTGTGACCGTAGTGATGTCCACCATAGCCGTATCCACCGTAGCCATAGCCGTATCCGCCGTTGCCATAGCTGGAGCCGTAGGTGATCGGATTGTAGGGTTTGGCGACATATACCGTGGATGGGTCGATAACGGGCGTCGATGCAACGCGTGTATCCTCGCTCTGCAATTGCGACAGTTTGGATTGTGCCGATGACAGAAGACCATAATTGCCGGCCGCATTTGGGTGGGTTTGAATGGTGGCAATCACCTCTTTGAGAAGGGGCTCTGCCAGATTGGGCTTTTGCTCTTGAGCAAAATAATTGGCCGTGTCCATCATGTATTGCAAGGTAGCCGGATCATCTGGCCCAGTGCTGAGCTGCTGTTGCTGAATTCTGGCCAGCATATTTTCTTCATCGGAAGTGGCTGCCGACCAGATGGTTTTTTCGTGCAATTCTGCAGGCGAAAGTCGGTTGAATCTGGGTCTGTAGCTGTTATAGCTGGTCGAAGAAGTCTGATATTGCATGCCACCACCGCCGGAATAAGGGTCGTATCTACGCGGTTGATATTGAGGAAAAGGGGCAGTGGTTTGCGGAGTGCCCGGATAAAATGTCGGCAAACTGCCGCTTACAGTCGAGGCGCCATCTTGATTGGCGCCGGCATTGTATTGGTTGGTGGGATTGGGCGCATAAGGCTGTACGTACGGATTGCTTGGGTAATTGGACGGCAAATATGTAGTGCTGCGTGCGGAAGGAAACCGCCCCGAGTGCTGGCCGGAACCACCCATGTAGGGGTTGCCCATCGTCGGCGAATCATAGCGATATCCGGAAGGGCTCACCACTTGCGCGCACATCGATTCTGTGCCGAGCAAGGGGCTATCACAACCGTGACCGTAGGAACTGGAAAAAGCCGGTGCTATTGAGAATAGATAAACGTTTAAAACAGCACTTAGAAGTAAAACCAGGCGCAAGTTCAAAGTTTTTTGCAGCGCTGAACACATTGAGAAAACCTCACATGTTTGCAGTCGATTGATTGTTATGGCAGAGGATAAGACGGCGAACTTATACCCAGGTTACAAAGGGGCAGTGAAGTCCGCGTGAAGTGCCCTGAAATCAAGGAAAAAACTTTCCAGCGGGCAGGAAGCGCCCGGGCAAAATTCGTGGCAAGATAGCAACAGGTTTCCTCGAGCCGCCATGAAAAATCGAAAACTATTCTCTCTTTTATCTGTTGCTGTTGCCTTCAATCTGGTGCTCATGAACGGCACCAGTATGCCTGTCTGTTCTAAAGACTCAAAGAAGGAAGCTAATGCCGG
>CAZHEZ010000266.1:0-7920 GCA_964531315.1 uncultured Candidatus Obscuribacterales bacterium
GGACCGCCTGAGCGGTGTTCTGGCCACATCCGGAGATGACCTTTTGCTGCAGGACATTGCCGGCTGGATCAACAACAGCCAATTCCAATCCGATGGTTATGTAAAACAGTTCCGCACTGACTCTCCGACCTTGAGCTGCGACATCCAAGGCTCTTTGAATGCGGCGGAAATCAATCAATTGATTTCCGCATTCTCGCCGGCCAAGAAAGAGAGCCAATTGAAATTCATGTGCCAGGGTCCGCTTGATGTGCGCCTGAAGGCAACCGGTGGTCGGGAGGAGATGAACGTCAGCTTCTCGGGACGAGCGGTGGCCAAAAACGGCGTCAAATTCTATGGTCCCTTTGGAGTGTTGCACCAGCCCTCCGGCGAAAACATGTCACTGGATGGCGCCGTCACCATCCATCCCAAAGGTGTGACAGTAAACGATGCTCACCTTTTCGTCAGCGATTCGGTGCTCAATTTCAAAGGCGATATTAAAGTCAAAGACGAGAATAATGCCAATTTATTGAACGAACAGATTATCAATCTGGCCATCCTCACACCCAACCCACTGCCGGCCAAGCGCCTTCTGGCAGGGCTTGCACCTCAATTAAGTGATAGTACGGTGACCGGAACCATTAAGGTGGACGGTGCTCTGGCCGGGCCAATGTCCAATCCGAAAGTTAAAGGTGTATTCGACCTGATTGACGTGGCCGTGCCAAAACTCAATATTTCCCATGCGACCGGCCGCATGACCAGCCGCGATCCTTATGATCCCCGCTCGCAAGCCGCCCCCATCAATGCGCACGTTAATATGAGCACATTGCAGGTAAAAGGTATAAAAATTGCCGATGTCTCCGGCGAAATGAGTTTTAGACCTTCGTCGGCAGAAGACAGTCTTCCTAAGATTCGGCTCGCCAACATGAAGCTGAAAGCGGGCGGCGGTGCGGTTAATCTCAATGCCTGGCTGGATCCGGAGACGAATTATTTCGGCGCTAAGTCCGATTTTAAAGGCGTCGACCTCAGCGTAATTGCCACCCAGCTCTTCGGCCATTCAGGCGAATTGACAGGCACCGCAGATGGTGACTTGCTCCTCAAATCACAGGGTTCTAATAAAGACGAAATGATCCGCAACTTAAACGGTTCTGGAAAGTTCGACATCAAAAACGGCATCCTGGCCCGCTTTGGCAGGCTGCAAACCAGGCTTACTCAGGCCAATCTTTTGCAATCCGGCGTGCTTGGTTTCAATCTCAACAATCTTCTGCAGAGCGTGGTCCCCGTCAGAACCGGAGAATTTAAAGAATTGACCGGCACCTATGCCATTGCCAGAGGCATGCTTGCCTTTACCGAACTGAAGTACAACGGCGAAGATATGCGGCTCTGGGGCGGCGGCACCGCCAATTTGATCGACGGCAAGGTCAATATGGAAATCGCCGGCACTCTGCCTCGAGTGACAGCCAGTGTCCTGGGCGGCCCGCTCGGTCAAGTTTCGCGCGGCATCACAATTCAAAAATTGCTCAATGCCGTCACTTTCAATAAACTTGAAAAACTGCCATCATTACCGGTTTTAGGCGATCTGGCCGGAGACAAGCCTCGCACATTCACCTTCAAAATGTCTGCCCCTCTTAGCGAGCCCAATGTGCTTGCTCAATCGATCGAGAAATCTTTCAAGTGGCTGCCGTCAAAACCTCTGCAGTCGGCTCACCCGGTGCCGGGCATAGACGCCAAGCTGCTTGAGGCCAGGGCCAACTGAACTCGTTCAATTCGCGACTTTTCGCGCTGCACCTGATGCGGTGGCGCGCCCGATAATTTATCCGCCACTTGATGCAGTGGCACCGTCCGATAAAATTCATGCCACCTGATATGGTGGCAGGCAAAATTCCGATTTTGCTTGACTCTTGACGAAGCCGGAGTATGATATATCCTAGACATACAATCTCCACTAATACATATCCGGCAATTCGAACATTCGAATTGCCCTTTCCATCCACGGCGGAAGGTGAGGCTCGATGCATTCGGCGCCACCACATTCGGTGCCATCCGGCACGCCTGAAGATAGACGTACCAACGCCTGTCTAAACTCTTACATTGATTTCGTGCGCTCGGAAAAGTCTTTGTCGGTCAACACGCAAATGGCTTACCAGCGGGATTTATCGTCGTTCGTCAACTGGCAAAGAGAGAGAGTAAAAACGCCCGCTCCGGCCGCAACAATTCAATCGCCCCCACCCCAAGGCAGCGCTTATTTTGCGCCGACCAGCCGTCAGGATTTGCAGCAGTACATCGGCTATTTGAGACAGAAGGGGCAAAAGACAAGCTCGATCATTCGCGCCATCGCCAGCCTGAGAGGTTGGTTCGCCTGGCAAAAAACATCGGGGTTCGTCAAAGAGGATCCACTGGAAGCAATGCACAATCCGGTGCGGTCAAAAAAATTGCCGGCAGTCTTAAGCAAAGACGAAGTTATCAAAATGATTGAGGTCGCTCAATCCAGCCGCGATCGCTTGATTGTGGAGCTGCTCTATGGAGCCGGTTTGAGAGTATCTGAATTGGTCGGACTGGATGTGTCTGATTTGAATCTTTCGCAGAGTTGTGTGCGCTGCCTTGGAAAAGGATCGAAAGAAAGAATCGTTCCGATCGGTCGCCAGGCCCTTGAGTGTGTTCAGGCATACTTGAAAGAAGGAAAAGACGAATCCGCTTCGACTGCAGCTCTGCCTGAGACGAAAACAAAAGCAAACAGGCAATTCAAGCAGCAGATCCGCCCGCTCTTTCGCGATCGAGCCGGCAATCGCCTGTCGCGTTTGGTAGTGTGGCAAGTTGTTAAGCGTCTGGCCAAAAATGCGGGAGTGGAAAAATCGCTCTCCCCACACACCCTCAGACACAGCTTTGCCACTCATTTAATCGAAAACGGAGCCGACCTGCGCTCGGTCCAAGAACTGCTCGGGCACGCCAATATAGTCACTACGCAGCTGTACACCCACATCAGCCGCGGTCACCTGCGCAAGGCGTACGACCTGGCTCAGGGCTCTTTTGTAAGTGAAGGACCGGGCATAGATACCTGTGCGTCAAATGCAAAGATGGATGAAATTTAATTCCGGGGCTGTAACCTGCGGCATATATAGAGATAAACTTATAGTCAGTTGCTCAGAGGCGACCTAAGGGTGTGCGAGTAACTAGATGGGACGAGTCTTTTTGAGCCAATCCCAGAGTCTTATTGCTTAAGAGCAAAGAAGCTCGCAGCGAGCTTAACCGGTCCGGTGCCAAAGGGTGCACCGATACCTGAGAAACTGCCTCAGTTCAAAGTCGATACTTATATCAAGGTCACAGCTTAATGAGTCGAAACGCCAAGGTAGAGGGCACTAAGATTGCCCAGGCCGCCAAGGATCTCAACGTTACGTCAGTAACTATCAGGCGGTATATCACTGAGTTCAATATAGAAACCACATCAGACGAAAACGGCATCAAAGTTTTGCCTGATATGGCTATGGAAGAATTGCAAAAAATTCGCGAACTGAAAGAAGAAGGTCTGACCAATCCTCAGGTCCTCGAAAAGCTGGAAGAGATGCGCTCCTCCGATCGCAAGCCGGCAAAACCGAAAGCCAAAGCGAAAGCACCGGCAAAGGTGAAAGCAGAGCCGGAAGTCGAAGAAGAGGAAGAAGAAAAGCCGGCTGCCCGTGCCAAAGAAAAAGAGAAAGAAGTAAAACGTCCCGTCAAGCGCGTCGCCAAAGTCAAAGAAGCGCCGCCTGAAGACAAGGATGAAGAAGAAGCATCTGAAGAAGATAAAGGCGACGCCGAAGGTGATGCAGACAGCGCTCAATCCGAAGGCGATTCCGGTGACGGAAAGCCAAAACACTCTCTCACTTGCCAGACTTGCGGCAAAGTTTTCGAACACATGAATCCGCGCCTGCGTGACTGTCTCGATTGCTACCGGGCCAAACGCAAAGAAAGAAGACGCGGCGGCGCCGAGCGTCACAAGAACGTCATTCAGCATCCGCTCGCCCAACAGGCAGCCAGCCGTCAGGCTCAACAAAGCGCCGCCAATGGTGCCCCTGTTGAGAGCGAAAGAATTGTCGAAGAAGCGCCCAGACGCACTCCGCCCAGAGAAAGAGAGCGCGACAGAGACAGAGGCGAAAGAGAGCCGGCAGCAGCCGTTTCTCAACCCTATATTGCACCGGCTGCTCAGTCTCAAGTGGTGGCACAAGGTCTGCAGCGCACCGTCAGAAACTATCGCAAGGCCATTGAAGAAACCCGCAACATCACCGGTTCTCTCAAGCGTCGCCTGGAACGCCCCGATCTTCCGGAAGGCGAAAGAAGATGGCTGGAGCAAATATATGCATATCAGCTGATCTTGCACCAGGGCTGGCGCCATCTGGCTGAATACAAAGCAGCTACCCAGCAGCAAGGCAAAGGCGGCTCAGGTCCTGGCTCAAGCGCGCCGGCAGTCTCTGTCGACGACTAAGAAACGCCTTTTAAGATCACTAAAACGGATCGGGCATGTTTAAGCCGGGCTTTGGTCCGACCGGATTTTCAAAAATCTGGTTAGGATTTGGTGCCTGCTTTCCGCCCCAGGACGGCGTCGAAATAGATTGACCGGGAACCGCACCGGCAGTCGGTCTTGCCGTCGGCAATAAAGGCTGTCCGGAACTTAGACCATTGACCGTGGGAGCATTCAAATCTGGATTGGCAAGATTGCTGGGCGCAAATCCTGTCGGAGGCGGTGACATGTGCGTCAGATCCAGCGAGCGGTTCAATCTGACAGCCAGGATCTCTCCCTTCACCATTTTGAAGTCCTCGCCTTTGACTCTGGGGACAGGCTTGTAGCCAATCAGCCGATTGCTCAAACTGCGTCCCAAAATGGCAAACGAACCAGCCGTGGCGCTCGGGTAGTGCATGAATGCAGAGGAGGCGCTGGACTTACTAGGATTGGAAACTTCATCCATATTAGGGTTGTGCACGAGAAAACCGGCAATTGGCGTATTTCTTCCGTCCGGAAAAACAATCGTCTGCAAATTCACTTGCAGGTTGCCGGGATGCCCATGGCCATTGATAAGCGATGGAGAGACGAAGATGACAGCGCCAAGAATTCTGGAATGTCGTGGAACAACTTCAATACCATTATTGAAATATCCGTCTTCCAATCTAATCGAGAAAACATCTCCTCTGTGGCTTTTCGCTGAGGAAAGGTCGTCTTCCAAAACGCCGTTTAAAAGTGTGCCAATCGGTACTCTCGACTTGGCTGCATTCGCCCAAATATTGGCGCCTACACTGCCGCCTGCCGGATTGGGCGGATAACTTGCCTGATTTGAATCAAAAATCTGCCCGGGCATGTTTTGCAGACTTTGCCCTTGAGCAGACAATACCGAAAGCGAAAGAACAACGGCCGGACCAACTAAAAGCGAGCAGAAAGCCCTGCTTTTCGATTTGTTCGCCAACCACATCCTGCTCTTATCGATCTGGTCAAACCTGGCTACCACTGCCGATTGCCTCATCATATCCTGGCTAATAAATTGTATAACGCGTCCTCCAGACTAGCAAAGAAGCAAGCCATGATCAAAAGTTTAGTTGATTGCCAGAAATGCTGCCTATGTGACGATTGCGCAATAGTAACCGGGTCCTCCAGCCGTCACGCACAAGGCGCCCGGGGCTGCACATGCTAAAATTCACGGTCCGGCTCGTGTGCCGGTCTATACCTCACTTGCCTGCAAAGCAGGACGCGAATGACCATAAGGGGGATTCAACTTGTCACGCAAAGAAAAGCAAGAAAAGTACGAAGTCACATACATTGTCCGTCCCAATATCGACGAAGAAGCAGTCGATAAGGTTGCGGCCGCAGTGGACGAGTACATCAAGAACTTGGGTGGAAACATCGAGCTGACCGAGAAAAAGGGTCGCCGCCGCCTGGCTTACGAAGTGAAAAAGATGAGAGACGGCTACTACGTCTACACCGTATTCACCATCAAGACAGATCAAATCACTACCATCAAACGCATGATGACCCTTTCCGAGGACATTATCCGTTTCTTGATCGTCGTCTTTGAGGAATCGCAAACACCTGTAATGGCCTAATTTCGGTCATTGCAGCCACGGTCTTTTTCCAGTCTCACCTGAGGACTAGCTGATGAGCCTAAGCAAAATAGTTGTCTCCGGACGCGTTATCCGCGCCCCTGAGAAGCGTTTCACACCATCGACAAATATTGCAGTCACCGAATTTTCGATTGCCGTTGAGTCTCCTCCCAGAGACGGGCAAACCGAAACCACGCCTATCAAGGTAATTACCTGGCGCGATCTGGCCGAGCGCTGCTCGACCGACATCAAAAAGGGCGACCTGGTCGCCGTGGACGGACGCCTGCAAATCAACAACTACCAGTCGCAAGACGGACAAAAGCGTCGTGAAGTGGAAGTAGATGCTGTCAATGTGGAAAATCTTTCCAACCTGACAGGCTCACACGGCTCGTTCTCAGAAGAAAAGGGAGAAGCATCGCTCGCTAAAGCCGGCGTCAAAGGCGGCCAAAAGGCTAAGCCTGCCGGAGATACCGACGATCTGGATGCAATCTTTGCATCCGACGACGAAATCCCATTCTAAATCCGGCATAAACAAACGCCAGTGCCGGACTTTAGGTTCCACACCACTTTATTCAATTGAAAAGGATCTGAAAAATGACACGCATGAATCAAGATGGACCGCCCCGCCGCCGCAAAACCTGCGGTTTTTGTGCCGACAAGGTCGATCATATTGATTACAAAGACCCCAATCGCCTGAAGAAATTCGTCACAGAAAGAGGCAAAATCCTGCCCAGACGCATTTCCGGCAATTGCGCCTCACACCAGAGAAATCTCACTGTCGCTATCAAACGCGCCAGAGATATTGCCCTTATGGCTTATACCGCAGACGGTTAACAGGTCGTAGCCGGCGCGTTGCACGCGCCTTGCCTGAAAGTCAAATTGCCGACGAATGAGCCCGTTTGGTGTAAAATCGTTGGCACGCGCCGAAGTGGTGAAATGGCAAACACGCTACGTTCAGGGCGTAGTGCTCGCAAGGGCTTGTGGGTTCAAGTCCCACCTTCGGCAAATTTTTGTATGCCAAAACTAATCGTCAGAATCCAACTTAGAGGTAACGCTTGAGCATAGATAAAGGTGACGTTCGTCGACCAAATGATCCCAGACGTGAACTGCCGCTCTTAAACGAGCGCATCAGGGACAGAGAGGTGCGGCTGATTGATGAAGAAGGAAACCAGCTGGGCATCGTTCCGACAAGAGAAGCATTGAACACGGCCCGGGAAAAGGGCCTCGACCTTTATCTCGTTCAACCGGATGCAAATCCTCCTGTAGCCAGGATCATGGATTACGGTCGGTTTAAATTCGACCAACAAAAGAAAGACCGCGAAACCAAGAAGAAGCATCATATCGTCGATGTCAAAGAGATAAAGATGCGCTACAAAATCGAGGACCATGACTACCAGGTCAAGCTTCGAAACGCCCAAAAGTTCCTCAATGACGGGGATAAGATCAAGGTCATCATCATGCTGCGCGGACGCGAAATGCAGCATTCCAGGATGGCTATCGACTTGATGAACCGTTTCTCAAATGAAGTAAAAGATTTAGCAATCATTGACAGGGAGCCACGTTTGGAGGGCAAGAGTGTTATCATGATTCTCTCTGCAATTCCACAGCGGGGCAAACCTCAGCCTGTGGAAAAGCCGGACCCCAAATCTGGGGTGTAATTCACTGTCTGCCTGGATTCTCATCCAGTATCAGTGAAACGTTAGCCGAACCCGGTGAAACGTAACTCGTAGCGACAAAACAGAAAGAAAAGGGTCACTGGCAATGCCTAAGATGAAGACCAATAAGGCGGCTGCCCGCCGGTTCAAAGTAACCGGTACCGGCAAGATTTTGCGCCGCCAATCAGGCAAACGACGGCAGAAGCGACGATCGTCACCCAAGCCGAGC
>CAZHEZ010000267.1:0-7906 GCA_964531315.1 uncultured Candidatus Obscuribacterales bacterium
GACGGCTGAGACAAGCGGTATTGCACCGGCTCTGGCCGCGGCGATGTCCTTGAAAGTGCCCCTGGTCTTTGCCAGAAAGCACAAACCAGTGACCATGGCTGCCGAGCCGTATGTAGAATCGGCGCCATCGCACACCAAAGGCGGAGTCGTCGATTTGATTGTTTCTTCCGAGTACCTGGAAGCCACTGATCGGGTTTTGATAATTGATGACTTTCTGGCCAGTGCTCGGACTCTGGTAGCGCTTGTTAATCTTGTTAAAACCAGCGGTGCCACTCTGGTTGGCATTGGCGCCGTGATTGAAAAGGAATTTCAGGGTGGTCGTGCTTTGCTCAAGGATGTGACAGTGCCTATTGAATCCCTGGCGATCATCGAAAGCATGGACGAAACGATTGTTTTGAAAGAAAAGGTGACTGCGTAGCCTCTCTAATCCCCGAAGTCGGCGCCGGCGACGCTGAGCAGGTGCAGGACCCGGCGGCTGGCTGTGAATTTGTCGCCGAACTTGTCTAGAGCTTCTTGCCGCATCTTTTCGGCGTGTTTTTGCAGATATTCGTCTAGATTCTTTTGATCTTCAACAATATATTGAATGGTCCAGAGCTGAGAACCATCTGGTTCGCGACCTTCATCTTCATGATTGCGGAAAAACCATTGTGCCGCTTTGAAGCCTTCAAACTTGAGGATCTTGTCTATGTGCCCAGGCAACCAGCCTGCAAAGCCGAATTTAGCTTCTTCCTTGACCTCGAGATTTACTTCGTAGATGAGCATGGTTGCAAAACTCCTTTTGCGATCAGTTCCATTGACTGTAAAACTTTCTTGTGCGGCAGACCGCCGAAATTATTAATAGCAAGAAAATTCGTCAGCCCGGCGTCTTGGTAATGGCCGGCGACGCGCAGCACTTCTTCGGGATCTCCGAAGGCAACGAGATCCTTATCTATGAGACTGTCGATTGGTCTTTGCCGAGCGTAAAGCCTGGTGCGCACGTATCTGTTCATCGCCTCTTCACATTCTTTTCTTGCGCCTGCAGTCGTCGATGCACAATATGTATGGAGCCCGAAAGAAATTTCTGCTTGTTGTCCATCGCCTCCGGCCTCTGCCAGAGCGGCACGATAAGAGGAAGTGGTAGCCTTCAATTCATCCAGATGCTCTGTGGTTGCGTAAGGAATCATCATCATAGGCAGCTGTTTGGCGCCCACAAATGGAGCGACCTCGTTGCGCAAGACAGCAATGTGAATGGGCGGCGAGGGATTTTGAACTGGTACTACATTTAGTTGTACGTCTTTGCAGTTGTAATAATTTCCTGAAAAGGAAAACTTTTCTCCTGACCAGGCTTTAGTCAGTATTGTCAGACTCTCGTCGAAGCGCTCGCGCTTCTCATCAGGGTTTATATTGAATCCATCAAATTCGTGGGCGAGATAACCTGAGCCGACTCCGACTTGCAAACGTCCGTTTGACAAAATGTCCACCATGGCCAGGTCTTCGGCAACGCGCAGCGGATTGTCGAACGGTAAAACGACAACGGCACATCCGAGCTTGATGCGTTTTGTGCGCTGTGCAGCCGCCGCTATCCAGATTGCTGGACGTGGGATGGCGCCGTACTCGTGGAAGTGATGCTCTGCTATCCAAAAGGAATCGAAGCCGAGTTGTTCGGCGGCTTCTACCTGCTCGAGCAGTTCTTCATAAAAGGTGCCGACGTCGCGTTTTAGTTCGTTTGGATAATGATCGACGACAGAAAAAATACCGAACTTCAATTCCGCATCTCTTTGGTTTCGGGGAGACCTGATAATACAGGAAGTTCGTTTCTGGTGTCGTGTCTCGATTGCATTGTAGGGGTGACGCCATGCGTCGTCCGGCGACAAATGTGAAGGGGCGATGCTAATGCATCGCCCCTTCTTCCCCTATAAAAACCGCAGCGAAGCCAAAAAGCGCTTGAGTTTCGGATCGTTAAATCCGAAACCCCAGCTTCCCCTTCACACATTCTCGAACGCTATGTCTGCTGCGTTCTGTATTCATAATAGGAACCCCTTGTTGCAGATTTGTTGCAGCCAAGAAGATGTTTTGCTTCTGTCTACTCAGGTTTTCAAGTGCCGAAAATGCCCAATGTTATTGGGTTTTGCTCGCACGGCTCAAAACTTGTTCTGGGAACTCATATAAGACGTACGGAGTCGGACCTTCGAAATTCGGTTTCTAATAGGTCATGTCAATTTTGACTTTTGTGCCCACCGCCGGATGAGCAAATTCGTCCCAGGCTGAGCCACCGCGTTTGAATAATTCCCAGAATCTGCGTTCGTGACCGGAGCTGCCCCGCGCAAAGGCCAGGTCGCCTTCCATGACATTGAAACTACCTGCAGCAACCGTTGCAGCCCGGATAATTGCGCCGATCGTGACTTTTATACGCTGACCGTCCTTGAGGTCGCCCAGGACCGGGTGCCCCTCTCTGTAGGTGGTTTTGAGATTTCCGAAAGAATCTACATAGCCGATTACTTCTTGCGGCTCTTCCGCAATGACTTTGTGGGGCTCAAGCTTGTGGACGAGGAAGGAAAAATCGCCCTTGACCGCCTGCGCAATGATGCGCGGGAAAAAGTCGCGCGACCGAAACTGGCTGCCGAATTCCTCGGCATCGGTGCTCCACAATTCCAGTATTTCGTCGCGAACAAAAGACATTGAATAGCCACTGTTGACAGCAATTACATGGACCCCATTTCTGAGGCTGGCATAAAGCAGTCCCTCACCTTCATTGTCCTGGCGCGCTTCTTTGACATCTTTCCGGGGCGCGCAATTGGCAAATATGGTGAGGCTTTCCGGCTTCAATTCTGCGGTTGCACAGCTGAGCTGACCGACGATAAAGCCCGTGCTGACTGTATCGAATGAATGAACGGCAGTCATGTGCAGCGGCACGTCCTCAGTCAATTTGGCTTTGAATGCCGAATACACTTCTGCCCAAGCCAGGTCGCCTGGGGCATAGTCGCAGATGACATGCAGATAGCTGGTCATGAATTCTCTACCCGGGTCTCGTTAGTAAATCGCGCCTAGTATAGATGAAACCGGTTCTCAAGAAGCAGTGCCGGAGGGGCTTCCGGTTGTGACTCCAAGTGACCCGCAACATGCCTGCCGACCGGTTATGATTTGATGCACTAACGGGCACAGAAAAGTCGGCAAAAACTCAGGTAGCAGCTAGTGGATTTTGCACCAATAAAAATGTTCTGCGAATTTCCGCTCAACCGGGTTGCGCTTTTTCTTGTGCTTTTGTTGGGTTCGCTCATTGTTTCCGAACCCGTCATAGTTGGTTTGGCGGCAAGCTTTGGTGTAAAAGGAACGCTTGCTGTTTTGCTGTGGTGCGAGATTTGGCATTTAGCAGTCTGCTTTGGGTGGCTCTGGCTGTTCGTAAAGTTTATCGATCGCAGCAATCTTGCCGAGTTCGGATTTAAATTAAAGAATATGCTCGGGGACTTTGTGGCAGGACTATTTCTTGGTGCGATTCTGGTTGTGCTTACGCTTGTGGGAATGTCCTTGGTCCACGTTTTCGACTGGGGCAATTTCAATAGTGCGCAGGATCTGTGCCTTTCCGGCATTACGCTCTTATTTGCTGCAGCTACTGAAGAATTGATTTTTAGAGCTTATGCATTCAACGTAATTGAAAAATCATGGGGCACGATTGCTGCTGTGATTTTCTCATCATTATGCTTCGGTTTTGCTCATATGCTCAATGAAGCAGGTGGTGCGGCGGTAATTGATAAGGTTCTCTTTTGCAGCTTCTTGTCGCTTGAGGCTGGCGTTTCCCTTGCCGCTTGTTTTGTATTGACGCGCCGTTTGTGGATGCCGATCGCCGCGCACTGGATGTGGAATTTCTTTGAGGGTCCCATTTTTGGAACCCATGTTTCGGGAGCTGACTTCGGACAAAGCCTTTTTACCTCGCAAATGCATGGTCCGGCTTTTCTTTCAGGTGGATTATTCGGACCGGAAGGCAGCGTCATTTGCCTTTTGCTCGGCACTGCAGGCGGTGTCGGCATATTGAATCTGGCCTGGCAGCGCAATCACGATTTCATCTCTTTCAGTGAGGCCAGACGCCGCCTGAAAGGACTGCCGGAAGTGCCGATGGTAGCCGATTTTTGAGGAATAAATAGCTGATGTCTGAGGTTGCGAAAAACGAATCTAACAAAGTCGGCAGTGAAACCGGTAGTAAAACCGGCCTGCTGAAAGTCGTTGACAGCCATGTAGAGATCGACGGCGTTTCATTGCGTGTGCGCAAAATTGAAAATGAATCGGCTCGCCCGCCCATTGTTTTTCTCCATGACTCGCTGGGATGTATCACCGTCTGGCGGGACTTTCCTGAGCGCCTTTGCGCCGCTTCCCATAGGGCCGGCATGGTTTATGACCGGCAAGGCTATGGTCGCTCAGACCCATTTTCTCGACCGCGCAATCTCGATTATTTGGAAAGAGAAGCTGAGACACTGGCCGCACTTTTACGGAAACTTGGGTTGGGCAAATGCGTTTTGTTCGGGCACAGCGACGGCGGCTCCATTGCTCTGATTGCCGCTGCTAAAACACCTGATCTTGTCGCCGGAGTGATCACCGAAGGCGCTCATGTATTTGTCGAAGAGATTACGCTTGCCGGTATCAGGCAGGCGCAAAAACTGTTTGCCGAAACAGACTTAAGGCAGCGCATCGAGAAATACCATGGTGATAAGACCGACGGCGTCATTAGTGCCTGGATCGATACCTGGCTGTCTGCTGAGTATCGCGATTTCAACATGGAGCACTTTCTGCCGGAAATTAAATGTCCGGTGCTCGCCCTTCAAGGAGTCGGCGATGAATACGGTTCAGAGCAGCAAGTCGACGCAATTGTCGAGCAGGTTTCCGGACCCTCCACAAAAGACATGGTTAGATACGCGCGTCATACGCCGCATAAAGAAGCAGTTGAATACACGCTTGAAACCACATGCGCCTATATTTGCGGCATCGACAGCCTGCATCAATAGCCACCCTATCAGGCACGTAGAAAAGAACGGTTATTTGGGCTCGCCCATCAATTTGCGCAAACGAGCGGAAAGATCTTTTAAGTGAAATGGCTTGAGCAGATAATCATTGGCGCCTGCTTCCAGACCGGCTTGCTTGTCCTTGGCCTGGTCGCGACCGGAAAGCATTAAAATAGGCGTGGTGCCTCCGTCCGAGCGAAATTTCTTGCAGATGTCCAGTCCGTCCATGCCGGGCAGATGTCCATCCAGAACCACTACATCATAGGACTCAAACTGCAGATGTTCGACCGCTTCGGGGCCTGTATAGACGGCATCGACAATGAATTTCTCGAATTCCAGCCACTGCCGAATTTGATCAGACAGGAATTGGTCGTCTTCTGCAATTAGGATTTTAGCCATTAGTTGGCTCCCGTACGCTCTTTTGCACCTGCCGTGTTGCCATTTTTCTAGCCTTCACTGATGATTCGCCGCCGTCCTTGATCTTTTGCCATGTAGAGGCGCTCATCGGCTTTCTTGATCAGGGCTTCGATTTCTGTTCCATCTTGAGGAAAGCTTACAAGTCCAGCCGAGAAGCTGACGAAAAATTGTTCCTTGTGGTCCCCATCGAAGGGAATGGTAACCAACTCATCCAGCACGCGATTAAGCGCGCCTTTCATAGTTTCTTTCCCCTCGTGCCGAAATGCCATTATGAATTCTTCGCCGCCCCAGCGTCCACGCAAATCTTCCACCCTAAATCGGCGCCTCAGGAGTTGACCGAAGTGGGCAAGCACACGGTCGCCGGCCATGTGGCCGTAGGTGTCGTTGACTTTCTTAAAATGGTCCACGTCCATTAGGCAAAGACTGAATTCCAGATTATGGCGCGCCGCCTCTGAGTGTAGCGCCGTCAGTGCTTCCACAAAGGCGCGGCGCAAGAGAAGGCCGGTCAGGATGTCTCTGTCGGCGCGTTCTTTCATAAGGCGCATACGGTCGAGCCGCACTCTGACACGCGCTAAAAGTTCTACTGTCGCTACCGGTTTGGGCAAGTAGTCGTCGGCACCGGCGTCGAAAGCGGCAAGACGTGAATCAAGACCGGATTGGGCAGTCAGGAAAACAATGGGCAAATCCTGCCAGCGTGACATGGCGCGAATCTTGCGGCAGACATCGTAGCCGCTGGTATTGGGCATCATCACGTCGAGCAAAAGCAGGTCTGGAGAGAAGTCTTCCAAAATGGGCAGAGCGTTTTCGGGCTCGTTGACGGACTTAACCAGCATCGACTCCTTGCCGAGAGCCGACTCGATGATTTTGGTGAAATCTTCGTCGTCGTCCACAATCAAGATTCGCGGTCTGCCACGCAAGGCAATCAGGTATTCGATCGCCTGCACCATGTCCTGGTCTTTGACCGGTCTTTTCAGATAAAGCGATGCGCCTGCGTGCATGCCTTCCGTTCTGCGCGCGATAATTTCATCCGTATGGATAAATGCCAGAGGCAAGGTTTCGCAGCCTGGCACACTGCGCAGTTTTAAAGCCAGCTCGAAGGAAGCGTCCGTGGTCATATCTTGCATATCGATGATGACGGCATCGAGGGTGGTTGCTTTTGCCTTTTCCAGCGCGTCTTTGAGATCTTCCGAAAAGATCAGGCGGACAATCGCCTTCTGTGCGAATTTCTTTGTCTCGGCCTCATTGTATTTGCCGACCAGAAGCACATTTGCCATCGAAGAATCGTCGTCATATTCACCTTCACCTCTGGCTTCGGGCGGCGGCGGCAGCTCATCGGGGAAATCCTGCTTGACGTTTTCATGCAAAACGCCAACCAGGCGGCTGATGGTGTCCCAGGTATTTTTGTCGAGCGTTTTTTTGCCGTCTATGACGTCATTCATCGTTTGCTCAATCTGCGCGGCTGTTTCGCCCAGGTGATGGAAGCCGCAGGAGCTGGCTGTACCCTTCAAATTGTGCGACAGGCGGCGCACTTCCTTAATAGCCTCGTCGTCTGCCGGGTTGGCGATGGACTGCTGGACTACTTCTTCCATATTTTTCAGTCGTCCCGGCAGAATTGAGGCGAAGCGCGTCTTCAATTGCATGAAGGTTTCGGTGTCCGTGCCCTCATTGAGCTCGCTGGCAGTCTTGGCTTTCAGCTCGCCGTCAATCTGGGCGCCGAAGAGAAGTGGCTTTAAGGGGCGGTGGACGACAAGAGAAACGCCGAAATCTTTGGTCAATTGCTGATAAACATCTGTATCGCGCCATTTGCTGGAGATGAAAACCACCTTGGTGTCGCGATTGACCTGGCGCAATTTAATGATCCAACCGACCCCGTCAATGTCAGCCAGTTGCTCGCTGACAACAATCAGGTCGGGCTTATTCTTGGAAAGAGAATCGATAGCATCCTTTCCGGAATCAAAGTGGGCAACTTCGTGCCCGCGACCGGCAAGTAGCGATTTGACGAGCGCTGTCAGCTGCTGGTCGTTGTCGACGAGGAGGATGGACGTGGACATAGTGACCCCATTACTTGAGGTCTGTTATACCACTGCCAAAGGAGCGAAAAACTCCTTATTTTGCCGTATCAAAGAAAAGCCCGGAGTACGGAAGCGAGTCCAGGTGCGGCTGTGCGAACATGATAAATCCCAGAGCGCAGGCCAGCATCAAGATTGCCAGAAATTGGATGCGGCAAGTGACCGTAAGCGCCACAATCTGGTTCTTCTGGTTCATCCAATCGGAATATTCGACGTCTATGCGTTCTTCAAAGGGACGGTTGATGTTCTGCATCACAAAGGACACCTGGTAAGTTTGGGCACAAGCAAGGACATTTGCCTGATTTGGATATGCCTAGAATCGCAGGTTATTGTGGCAAATGTGTGGAAGTGAGCCGATTTTGGCGAATGCAGCCCCTGTCCGAAAACGTACGAATTGACGGCAGTTCTCGAACCTTTCCAGTATGAGATTTTGTCGATGCTATAAGGTCA
>CAZHEZ010000268.1:0-7903 GCA_964531315.1 uncultured Candidatus Obscuribacterales bacterium
GGAATCGAGTGGGTAATCGCGAACGCTTCAACGTCAAAGACGCCGATATAAAAACAAACGGTTTCTCATCGGAAATGGAATTCGTTGGCAGGGTCTCCATGTTTGAAGTCTGGAAACGTGCTGATCAGTTGCTCTACAACCCGATCAGCGATCCGGTAGCAAACCGCTTCAGACGCATATTGGCCAGCCAGGACCTGCAAATCTTATTCGTAAAAGCTTTGCGCGCCAACAAGCAGATGTTCCACATCTTCCGGCTGGGATGCGGGCAAGCATCATGTCTTCCGGAGAGGGAAAACCTCGTCTTTTCCCTGGATGTCCCCGCTCAGCAAGTGCCAGCCAGTCACATTGCCGCACTGCTTAAGCCGCTGGAAAGCCTGGCTCAGAGCAAAGGTGATGGAAGGAAATAAGGGTCGTTGCTACTTGTGAAAAACTGAAAATGGCACCGCAAATGGTGCCATTTTTGTTTTTGCAATAATATTACTATAACAAACAGTAAAATCTGAAAAAAACAAATTGCCGGAGTTTCAGCCTGGTTTCACCCTATCACGCACCGAGATCGTCACTGCATTCGCGCAGCGACGATCTCCGAAATGTTTGACCGGTTTCTGACGGCTAGTGACTCAGCTTTTCTTTGCGAATCATGTGTCTGCTCATGAATGCAGGCAGGATGCCGCAGCAGTCGCGATAAGGCAATTCGAAGCGAACAGGGATATTTTTGAGTGCCGTGCGCATGGCGCTTTCGGCATCACTTTTCCCTTCCAGATCGCTGCGGTCGAAGGACTCGGACCAGAGTGCCTTTGCGTCCTCAACCAAGCACTTCACCGCGATCACGTTGTTCCTCAGGACCGGCACCGGAGTGTACGAGTCGTACGCCGCTTTCCACGCCATATTGGCGTAGACATCGGCGAAGTAATGCAGGTCGGAGTACGCTTCGCTGCGAGCCCGGGCTGCGGCCGCGTATTCCACTTTCGCGCCGTCGATCTCCTCCATGATCGCATGCATGGAGTCGGAGTCGGGCGCTTCGGCAAGGCGCCGCTTGAGCTGCGGCACATTGAAGCACTTCGACTTGGCCACCGTGTAGCGATTGTGGTAGCGCCTGCTGTCTTCAATCATCTTGATGAGCGTGTCTCGAGCTTCCTCGAGTTTGACGAAGACAGGGTCTTCGCTCGCTCCCTTGATGAAGGGCGGTGCCAGCGGCCTGCCAAACGGATTACTCCAGCTCAAGTTGAACCCCGAATGCTGGAGATGATCCAGCGACGCCAGGGACCAATTGACGTCCTCGAGTTGGCTTTCGGTCGGCGCGAATTGCTGAGCCAGAGCCCGCAAGGTGGCATCGAGTTCGCAGAGGATGCGAGAGCAGAGAACTGCGTTGGACCGTCGGCAGTCATTGGTCGTGACGCCTTCGGCCGACTGGCTGGCTTCTTTGACGAGAGTAGGCATCAGCTCGACCAGCTTATTGGCGTCGGCAATCAGCCGCTCACCGAAGTATTCGAAAGCATCGACCGTCGAGCGGAAGTTGCCTCGATAAGCGATGTGCGTGTCGATGACAAGCCACTTCCGGTTCTCAGGTTTTTCTTTCTCGTGGCGCCTCAATCCGTAAGGGCGCATGTAAAACACCTTGGTCTCGTCGGGGACGAACTCTTTGTAGGTGCTGTAATGCGAGCTCATCTTGAAGAGCGCAGCTTTGGCAAGGCGCGACATTGCTTCGGCCTGCCCGAGATCCGCGCCCATGCGCTCGATAATCGCGTCGGCAGCCTGACCTTGCCTGTCGAACTTACCCTTGATGTACGACAGTATCGTCGCACTGGTGATGGTCATGAAACTTTTCCTTGTGCCTGTCGGTTGCGGGAGCCCGGCTTACAGGCAATCCGTGGTTCCCGTTGCGCGGCTCTGCTCTGCACTCTCGTAGTGTGCAGGCGTAAAGACGCGTTTTATCTTCAATCCGCCTGAAGAGAACCTTCCAGTCAGTGCGAGTCTGCCCATGCCACTCAGGGTGGTTGCTTGCTGGCGCCGATGGCGCGTTAAGCTGGGCAAATATGACTTTGAACTGGAGAAAGATTCAATTTTTGCGGAAAGAGGATATCTAAACCATAGGCACTGCTAAACAGCACATTTCAGCTATTGTGACGAAATTTACTGCGTGTAAACGATTATTCGCAGTGGCGAAGCTGCGAAACGTTCGCTGCTAAATATCCAAAATTTATTGAAAGAGGGAAACGACGAGATTCCTCTCACCGTTTCCCTCTTATTGCCGCTTTAGCTCAGACGTTTTTGCTGCGGCGGATTTCTATTCTCTGACCCGGTCCGTCGTTCAGCGCCGCCAGAAGCGACATGATCAGTTGATTAAGGGCCGCTTTTGCGGGGATCGCTGTGGACACCGCGCTGCTTTCCTCCTCATTGATTGATCGTTCCGGTATTTTGTTAAGGCATTCAAGCCAATAAGTCATAGAGTTCGCATGGTAGGTGTGGGTATCCCAGGCGTCCTTGATATTGGGATTCGCATCCCACCCGTTTTTGACGATTTCCATGTGGATATCCAGGAGCGCTTGCGCGTCACGCGCGATTCTATCGAGCATGTCCTTCGTCTCTTTGGAAATTCCCGGCGTGCACTTCAGCAATTTGATCGTGGATTTGAAGGCTTTGTGTGCATATACCAGCTGTTGGCGGGGCTCTATGGTAATGTCCATTTGACACTCCATGGTTGGATTGCGGAAAGCCTGAGATGGTGCGATCAGTTTCAGTCCACACGAGAGCGAAAGCTGTCAGTCCATTCAGGTCGGGAGAAAGTGAGCTACATTTTGTCCCACAACTTCCTTCCAACTGGCACCGACTCATCTCGTGCACACACTTCCACGTTCAGCGCAGGCATGTCGAAGGCAGCCGACAGGAAAGCATTGACGGCTTCCTTAACGGCACGCAGCGTGCCTGAGATCGTCCTCATCGCTGCATTCACGCCGGCATCGCCGGGTGACGCCTCGAATCGGTCGAGCACCTGGAGCGATAGTCTGAGCTCGGCCGCGATCTCGTAGCGTCTGGCCAGAAGCGCGATTGTGTTTCCGTCGGGCACCCGGCAGCTGTTGACGATTTCGACATGCAGATCGCGGATGCTCTTCACGCTTGCGCGGATGGCGTCCAGGGAAAACAGAAGCTCAGGTCTGGCGCCATCAGTGTGCTTGACAAGGTTGATCAAAGACATGATGGCGTCATAACCGCAAACGATCTGTTTGCGGGCAGCAGATATCTTCTTCATGACAGACTCCATGGTTGGATGAGGGCAAACCGAAATGGCTGCCCGGTTTAGCTTTAGAAAACAGGCAGATCGGCGAAGCTAGCGACAAACCCGATGTCAGAACGGTTGAGGTCTTGCAGCTGTGCTGCAGATTTTGCGCTGACCTGATGCGAGGGAAGATGGCTTTGCTTGGGCAGATCGACCTGTTGATTCGAATGGAAGAAGTAGTTACACAAAGTAGAGACCTTTCTTGCCCTTGAGTCAATCAGCGCTGTGGTTTGATGTTTTGGGTCAAAAGTCCCTCACCGTCGGGATTTTGCGATGTTTTTGCAGTGTGCGGGCTGTTGTGTCAGTGGGAATATCCGCAAGAAACGCCTTCAGTTCAACAATGACGTGGCTGTCATGGTTGCAAAAAAATATGATGGACAGCGGCTTTTAAACGTTGGTTAAACAATTTAGTGCTAGCAACGGTTTGTCGGATGCCACCGTCTGCAGTGACAATGTTGAGCGTATATTTGATAAACAATCACTGACGCAAAATCACCTTGCGATTGAATAGGTATAAAGACACTGCAAACACAGCCACAAGTACAATTGGATTGCCCAGAACAAATACGCTGATTATGAAAATGGTAAGAACGAGCTGAATTGAGCCACAGAAGCAAAAGAACAATCCACCCAGAAACGGTCCGATGAGCGGCAATAAAATTGCCGGCCAGAAGGCTTGCAGCAGCCCAAGCAGAAATGAAACGACGGCCAATCCGGCGCCCAAAGTGACAATTTTTCCTGAGCGGTTTTGCATCGAAACTAACCTGAATTGATCTGGCTGTTCATTCGTTTTTATCAAAATAACACTCTCAAGTTTTTCTGTCTGCTTTTTATGAAGGTGCAGAGTTTTGCCATGCTGAAACTAATAGAAATGGGAATTCTTCTTGAGACTTATTCTCATCAGGCTATAATCGCCGTCTGCTGAAAGAGAGCCAGCGCTAGGACCTCGCACGAAGGAGTGTGTTACGTGACCGCCATTTCCACCTGGATGAAAGAAGAAAGACGCGATCTCGAAATGAACGAGTATCACGAACAGTACTGGGGCAGCTTTATTAAGCGCATTGCGGCGAAGGATGAAATCAAAGGCAAGACTGTTCTGGATTTCGGCTGCGGTTGCGGCGGTTTTCTGCGCATGCTTTATGATCAGCGCCAGTTCGAAGAAGGCGTCGGCATCGACATTGCCGACAAGTCATTGGAGACAGCCAGATCGCTGGTAGAAAAACGGCCGATCCAGTATTTGCTGGCGGAAAAGACCGGCGCATTCAAAGGAAAAGTAGATTACGCCTTCAGCTACGAAGTGATTTATTTGATGCAGGATCTGGCAGCGCACGCTGATTTCATTTCCGAGTTTCTTAAACCGGGCGGTGTTTATTACGCTGCAACCGGCTGCCATACGGGCAATCCGCAGTGGCTCGACTGGAAAAAGATTATCGTCAATGAGTCTGTGCTTCCTCTTAAGGATTATGCTCCTGACGATTTCGTCACGGCGTTTCAAACCAAAGGCTTCAAAGTGGGTGTTTGCCGCTTGGACCATAGAGACTTTGTTTCGGTGGTTCACAAAGACTATTTCCCCAAAGTGGAAGATGCGCTTCGCTACTATGCCGACGATATTCAAGTTTTCCGTTTCGAAAAACTGAAATAGGCAAAATCCACAATAACGGTCTCTATTATGGATTCAGAAACTGCTTTGAGCGCCCATTTCTGAGTGGGTGCTAATTTTTTGTTTTTTCAATAGGCAAACTTATGTTCTCTATCATGTGCCCGGCCGTCTTCATGATCCCTAAATGATCTGTTTCCCACAGGCGCGGCGTTTCCTGGATCTTGACTTCAGAAAATTGCAATAAGCTAACGATTGCGAAACTTTGCAGAAATTGGGCGCAAAATTTGGTTGTAACCGTTCGAACTATCTGTTGGCGTTCGAACTTCAAATTCCCTCCCCAAATCTCAGGAGTGCCGTTAATGATGGGAGTGTTCCACGATCTCGATGTTTACGGTCATGAACAAGTAGTTTTCTTCCATGATAAAGAATCAGGGCTGAAGGCAATCATCGGTGTGCACAGCACCGTGCTCGGCCCATCCTTGGGCGGTTGCCGCATGTGGAAATACTCCGACGAAGCTGCGGCTCTGCGTGATGTATTGCGCCTTTCGCGCGGCATGACCTACAAGGCAGCCGTGGCCGATCTGAAGCTGGGCGGCGGAAAAGCTGTCGTCATCGCCGATGCCCGCACCGAAAAGACTCCCGAACTTTTGGAAGCCTTCGGCAAAGCCGTTGAATCTGTGGCTGGACGCTATATCACCGCTGAAGATGTCGGCATGTCGGTCAAAGACATCGACTATATCCGTAACTTCACCAAGCACGCCGTGGGCGGAAGCAACGAAGGGGGCTCCGGAGATCCTTCCGTAATGACCGCTTATGGCTGCTTCCAGGGCATCAAGGCTGCTCTCAAGCATGCCGGTCTCGGTGAGAAGCTGGAAGGCGTCAAAGTCGCAGTCCAGGGCGTCGGCAATGTCGGCTATCACCTCTGCAGCTATCTTTCGGCTGCCGGTGCAAAACTGATCATCACCGATATCTACCCGAATCAAGTCGAAAAGGTTGTTCAAGAATTCGATGCCACTGTCGTCACTCCCGATCAAATCTATGCAGTCGATTGCGACATCTTCGCTCCTTGCGCTCTGGGTGCCATTTTGAATGAGCGCACCATCCCGCAATTGAAGTGCAAAATCGTGGCCGGCTCCGCCAACAATCAGTTGGAAAATGACAATGACGGCAAGACGCTCGCCGACAAAGGCATTATCTACTGCCCTGACTATGCCATCAATGCCGGCGGCTTGATCAATGTCGCTGCCGAAATCGACGGCTACAACAAAGAGCTGGTTCTCAATAAAGTAGGCAGGATCTACGAGACCATTGATTTGATTCTCAGCCGCTCCGAAAGCGAAGGCGTGCTTCCTCAAGAGGCGGCCGCACAAATTGCTGAACAAAGATTGCAGCAAGCCAGCTTTATCAAGAAAGCTGAAAAAGCAATCGGGGACAACTTCTTGAACTCCACTTTGAGTTCGGAAGGCAGCCGCGCAAAAGTTCGCTAGAGCTGGTTTCCGCTTGACCTACAACACCGTTTATGCCGACCTCCATTGCCCTTTTTGCAACGAAAAGGTGACTTCGGGCGTCGGCTTTCGGGTTGGTTGCCTGGAAAACAAGAGCTACAAGCTCGGTGACAAGATTAACTGGCAGGGCGCCAATTGCCGCCCTGACGAGCGTCCTAAAGACGGTAATATTCAGACAATCGGCTATTTCAATTGTGACTATGTCAAATGCAAAACCTGGTCTGATTGCTTTCCGGAAGTGCAGCAGGCGCTCGTGACGGTCAAAAACGATGCGATCGAAAAAGTCGAAGTTTACAAAGGGCCCTTAAGCGGCGAACAATTTGAGATTATTGAACCGGCAAAGGACGGAAAGCGCAAAGCGCGTTCTTCATCCAAGAAAAAATAGCCGCGCCGTCTCCCATTGTTTGAGGTGTGCCTGATGCATGCACGCGAGTTTTTGATGATCCCGGGCCCTACTCCTGTACCGGACAGGGTTTTAGAAGCCGTAGCCAGACATCCGATTGGTCACAGAACCCAGGAGTTCTCCAAGCTCTTGCGTGGTGCTGTCGATGATTTGAAGTGGCTGGGCGAAACCGAAAAGGATCCCTTTGTGATCACATCCTCCGGCACAGGCGCCATGGAAGCGGCGATCGCCAACACGGTCAATAGCGGGGACAATGTTCTTTCTTTGATTGTAGGGGTCTTCGGCGAACGCTGGGCGAAGATTGCCGAAGCTTATGGGGCCAAAGTTGAGCGGGTCATTTCCGAAGCGGGACAGCCTGTAGACCTGGTTTTGCTGGCCGACAAGCTGAAGAAAGACGCGGACAAGAAAATCAAAGTCGTCACTGTTACCCACAACGAGACTTCAACTGGTGTGATCAACGATTTGAAGGCAATTGCAAAATTGGTGCGCGAGCACGGCGCCTTGATCATTGTCGATGCAGTCACCAGTTTTGGTGCGGTGCATCTGCCCATAGATAAATGGCAGGTGGACGTCCTCGTTACTGGCAGTCAAAAAGCGCTTATGCTGCCGCCCGGACTGGCAATAATCTTCTTTTCGGAACGGGCAGTGAGAGTCAGTGAAAATTGCAAATCGCCTCGCTTTTATTTCGATTTGCGCAAATATAAGAAGAGCCTGGCAGAGGATACAACCCCGGCCACTCCCAACGTTTCCCTTGTCGCCGGGCTCAGAGAGTCGCTTTTGATGATGAGAGAGGACGGCACCGAGAAGATCTATGCTCGCCATGTGCGTCTGAAAGAAGCACTCAGATCAGGCGTGAAGGCCCTTGGGCTCAAGCTTTTTGTTGCGGACGAACACGCATCGCCGACCATAACCGCTATTCTTCCGCCCGATGGAATTTCGGTTGCCGACATCCGAAAAGGGCTTAAAGACGAGTTTCGCATCCTTGTTGCCGATGGGCAGGAAGAGCTCAAAGGAAAGATTTTCCGCATCGGACATATGGGCTATGTTTTCGAAAGAGACATCCTCATGACTCTGGCTGCACTGGAAGCTGTGCTTAGAAAATTGGGTCATGAAGTGAA
>CAZHEZ010000269.1:0-7874 GCA_964531315.1 uncultured Candidatus Obscuribacterales bacterium
TTCCCCAGATAGCTTTCCCATTCAGGATTCTGGTCGGCGCTCTGATGACTTTCGGCTGCGCAAGCCTGTTTTCGCCCAGCAAGAATGCCTGATGGCAGCCTACCGGACCCTTTGCGTTTGTCCTGCCTGCCGATCAGGGAATAAGAAAGCTGGCGACCGAGTTATATAAAAGATCAGATACCTTCAGTGTGGGGCTCTAAAGTGAAGGACAACTCGCGTATCGGCGCAACTGCTTTGGTTTTAAGCGCTTTATTGTTGCTTGTCACCGGGACCAGTCAGCCAGCATACTCAGACACCAAGACTTATCAGAAAGATTTGACCCGCGGTCTTTATCAGATGGTCAAGAAAGACTATGAAAGCGCAGTCGCCTCTTTCACTCTCGTCCTCAGAGACAATCCCAACGTCTACGAAGCATATCTGAACCGAGCTGCTTCAAGGGTCGAGATCCGCGATTATGAAGGTGCGCTTGCGGATTATGACCAGGCAATCAAGATTAATCCGAATGTGGTCGAGTCCTATATTAAACGTGCCGACCTTCATGCCAAATTAGGCGACTATCCGCTGGCGGTGGATGACTATAATTTTGCCTTGCGTCTGAGCCCAAAGAATACTTCAGCCCTTCTCAATCGAGCCGCAGCATATAAAAGAATCGGCGACTATCAAAAAGCAATTACCGACTATTCCAGTGCCATAAAACTGGACCCTGGTTCTTTCGATGCGATAAAAGAACGCGCTGACTGCCGGGCAAAAGCCAATGACCTTGATGGTGCCATTGAAGACTACGATTACCTCTTGAAGAAAAACAGAACTGGCTCGATGGCGCTGAGATTCAATCTGGGTGAAGTGCTCTTGCAAAAAGGCAACAAGGGCTCAGCTGATGAAAACTTCAAGCAAGTCATCGCTTATCACACGAAAAACCTGAAGGGCAGCCGAAAGGACGGCAACGAATATCTGCAAAGAGGACTGGCATACGCAAAAATAGGCGAGACGGATAAAGCGATCGCCGACTTGCAGGATGCATCAGCATGGAAAGCGGACGAATCGGCTACTCGTTACAATCTCGGACACCTTAAGCTGAGCAAAGGCGACTCAAAGGGAGCAATAAGCGACCTCACTCAAGCCATAAGTTTAAATCCTAAATACAGTCCAGCCCTTATGGATCGTGCCGCCGCCTATGCAGCGCAAGGCGAATATATGAATGCGCAAAAGGATCTGGACGCGGCACTAAATGGAGAAAAAACCGCTGAAGGTTTCTATGAACGTGCCATGGCGCGCCTTGCAATTGGTGATTCGAGCGGTGCAGTATCCGACATCGGCGAAGCCAAGAATTTCGGAGAGCAGTATGTCATCAACAAAAAACAAGCGCTGCAGGCAGCCATTAGTGCAAAAGAAGCAAAAGGAGAAAAGGATATTGCCCTCTCCGATATGCTCGAGCAGGCAGCACTTATAGAAATTGGATTAAACGGAGATGCTGCCGAAGCGCTGGAAAAACGTGCTGTAGCTATCAAAGAAAAGCAATTGAGCAAACACGATCCAAAACTGCTCTACAGCTACATGATGCTCGGACGTGTGTACTTGAAAAAGAAATCGCCGACCAAAGCAGAAGCTTTATTTCGCACTGCGATGACTAAATTGCAGGGCAATTCCGACGGCACGCAAAAGTTTGCCATCTTCAATTTGGAAGATTGCGCCAAGGTGCTCATCCAATCGTCCCAGCAAGAGGAGGCCGGTGCCATTCTTTCTGATACACGCATGGCCAGAGCCGTCTCAGGGATGAACGACCGGGCTTTTACCGGCGATCTTTCGCGCAAAGCTGAACGTGCCATCGAATCATTCAAAAAGAGAAAACGGGCTGCCGCACAGGAGGAAATCGCTCAACAAAACGGCGGCTCCGAAAAAGCGGTGCCATCCTCAGGCGAAGAGGAGGCTACTGCCCCACCTGCCGCTGCCACTGCATCTGCAGCTTCTCCTGCCGATAAGAGAACAATCGACAGGCCAATCCGAGACAAATGGGCTCTGATTGTCGGTATCAGCACTTTCAAAGACTCAAGCATCAATCTGCGCTATTGCGCAAAAGATGCAAAAGATTTTTACGACTTCCTGGTCAACGAAAAGAATTTTGCGCCCGATCACGTACAACTTCTTACCGACACCACCGCCACGCGTGCCAATGTTCTTTCTCTATTGGGCAATAAGTGGTTGCCTCGTGTCGCCGAACCGGATGACCTGGTGGTAATCTATTTCTCGAGTCACGGTAGTCCGTCCAGTTTGGACGTCGGTGGCGTCAACTATTTAGTTGCTTACGATACGGACGTCAACGACCTGTATGTGACCGGTATCGCTATGCAGGATCTTTCGCGCATCATCAAAGAACGCGTACATTGCGACAGAGTCATGGTACTGCTCGATGCTTGCCATAGCGGTGTAGCGGCGCCCAGTTCGAAAGGATTGGCTCGCTCCGCCAACGTAAATGTAGACACAATAGTTCAAGGCACCGGGCAATTGGTACTCTCCTCCAGCAGCCCCGAGCAGCGCTCGTGGGAATCAAAGCGATACCAGGGCAGCGTCTTTACCAAATACCTGATTGATGGATTGAGAAAGAACGGAAAGATGACAAAGCTCGGCGACGCTTATTCGTTTTTGAACGAGGAGGTGCAAAGGGAAGTAATGCGAGATCGCGGTGTTTTGCAAAACCCAGTCATGAAGAGCAAATGGGAAGGCGATGATCTGATCATCGGCGTGCCGCCTGCGCATCCATCAAAAGGCATTGCCGATCTGGAACTTCCAGACCAGGTCAAAACCAGCACCACAGGCAATATTGCTTCCCAAAAGGAAAAACAGTCTAAGGCTTCATCTGCCAAACGCGTAAAGTAAAATCATCGCTTCCGGTAATTGCTTTGTCGCCCAATTCTGAGAAGCCCAGACTCCACATGCCGAAATGTTGGAGGTTGAAGATTCTGTCTTCTCTTCCTTCATCTACATCCCAAATTCTAAGAGTTTTGTCGAGGCTGCCTGATATCGCCTTGTCCACTGAAATGAATCGAACCTTGACCACCCAATTTGTGTGACCGGTCATGCACTTCAATTCTTCTCCCGAGTCGATATCCCAGCTTCGCACCGTCGTATCACGCCCGCCTGATAGGACTCTACTGCCATCATCAGAAACGCTGACCGTATCGACCTCGGCTGAGTGTCCTGTAAAAGTTCGCACCTTTTTGCCGGTTTTCACGTTCCACAGAGTGAGCACTTTGTCGGTGCCACCAGTGATGATTTCGTCCGCTTCAGGTGTGAAGGCCACGCACTTGACCGTGCCAAGGTTGCCTTCCATTCTGGCTACTTCTCTGCCTGTCTGCGTGTCCCAAATACGAATAGTGCCATCATAGCTGCCTGATGCAATCAAGGTTCCGATCGGAGCGAAGGCAACACAAGTGACGATGTTCTCGTGTCCGACAAATTTTTTGATCTCTTTGCCTGCATCAAGATCCCAGAGTCGCACAGTTTTATCACTGCTGCCGGACAAGGCGCGATCGCCGGTTGGCGAAAAGGCCACACTATTTACTGGATCATCATGTCCTTCGAATTTTTGCACTTCTTTTCCAGTGGTCAGATCCCAAAGTCTCATGGTATTGTCGGCGCTACCAGAAAGAGCCTGTTTGGCATCCGCTGAAATGTCCACATATTTGCACCAACCCATGTGCCCTTCCAGTTTCATTACTTCTTTCAGTTTCAGAGTTTGACCAAAAGCCTCAGTTTTTACAGGGCTGACTGCAGAGGAAGCGAGGGGCGTGTTCTTAATCTCACGTTCAATCGCTAATTCACCGGTATCTTCATTACCGGCTCGGCTTTTATTGTCGGGTTTGCTTTTTGATTGCTCCTGAGAAACTTCAGTTGGTGTCTCCAGGGCGGCGGTTTTTTTCTCCCGTGAAAGTCCTTTGCTTTCAGCAGAATCCGAACTATCAGTCCGTGCAGCAATTTTGTCAGCTTGATTCGAATCATCTTTCTCTTTTGCCTTTACTTCCGTAATGGCAGCAGATTTTTCTGTACTCTTCACAGCAGGCTTGTCCTCAAGCTTTGCAGCTGCCTTTTCTTCGCTCTTTACTTTGGACTTCGATTTGTCCTTTTTATCAGGACGTATTCTGACCTTTTCGTCAGCATCTACCTCTGCTTTCGCTTCAGCTTTGATCTCGATTTTCGAGTTAGCTTCAGCTTTTGATTCGGGTTTCGATTCGGGTTTTGATTCAGACTCTGTCTTGGTGCTGCTTCGACTTTTTGCTTCAATAACTTCCTTAAGGCCGCCCAGAGATTCGATGCGAGCCGCTATTCTTTCAGCTTCCACTGTTTTCTTTTCAGCAACATATACCTTTCTGAGCAATTCCAGCGTTTTTACAAGTTGATTACCTTCCGGGGGAAGTGACTCGGCCTCTTCCACCGTTTCCAGAGTCAATTTTTCCGCTCGCCCGAAATCCGCATCGTCATAGGCTTTAGCAGCAACGTCGTACAATGACGACCAGACAGCATCTTGTGCAAATGCGTATGGACAGAGAAAAGAAGACACGCAGAGCCAGCCAGAAAAAATGGCTGCCATTACTCGTAACTGACTTTTTGCCAGGGATTGGAACATGAGTACCAGCGAAAATAGTGGGCTAACTCTCGGCCGCCATTTATTGTATGCCGAACCTCGCCAAAAATATCCTGCCTGTCTCAACTGGCAAGACATTCAAGATGCAAAGATGAATTCCCCCTGGCTAGCTTTCTTATTCCTTTCGGGCTCTTGAAAACAGACAAAATTCCCTGAAACAGTGCAATACCGATATTCACCCGGGGTATAGTATTGAAGGGGCATCCAGTGATATTCGTCGAGCATGCGCAGCGCCGGGCAGGACTGCCCGATACATCCGCGGGAAGATGCTCGTTAATCAAGCTGAAATAGTGCAAATCGCGGAGTTTCACCAGTGGACGACAAGAAGAAATCAGCGGCAGTCGCCTCTCCTCCCACCCTTAAATTTACGCGAGGGCAGCTGGGCATGACTTTGAGGGCCTTGAAGACCAATCAAGAGTCATTGCAGACAGCGGTAAGCGCGATCAAAAACAGCACCGAGACAGCAAAGTTTCGCATCGAGAAATTGCAGGCGCACGGCTACGGTTCTCTTGCATACTCGTCTCTGCAAAAGGGTTTGCAATATTACATGCATCCTGAGCTTGGCTATGTTGCCTACAGCCCCTTGCGAGACGGACCTAATTCGGTGTGTGTTCTTGCCGATCCGATTTGCAGCAAGGAAAACACCAGAGCTTTAATCGAAGAGTTCATGAAGGTCAAATCCGACCCGGTCTTTCTGCACATCTCTAAGGACGTCGGCAAAATCCTCAATGAATTAGGATTTACCGTCAACGAATTGGGAGTCGAAACCGTAATTGAAATTCAAAAATTCAATTTGGTTGGCAATAAAAAACAGCAATTAAGAAATGCAAGAAACGGTGCAAAGAAAGACGATGTAACAGTCGTTGAGATAAATACCGTCGATGATGCAATGCTGAAATCGTTTAAGAAAATCAGCGACGGCTGGATGAAAGAAAAAGTGATCAGCGACAACGAAATGCAATTCATCGTACGACCTGTTGTCTTTGTAGACGAAATCGACGTTAGAAAATTCGTAGCAGTGAAAGACAATGAAGTTGTCGGCTTCGTCATTTTCGATCCAATGTATGAAGACGGAAAAGTAGTCGGTTATATTGCCAACCACCTGCGCACGAATCTGGAAAGAACTTATTCGGTTGTGGACTTCATCATTCTGGAAGCGCTGGAGAAGTTCAAACTGGAAGGGAAAAAGGATCTATCGCTCGGTCTTTCTCCTCTGGCAAAGGTCGATGATACCCAAGAGTTCAAGCACAGCAAATTGCTTAAGGCTCACTTCATATATGCGTTCGAACGCGGCAATTTTCTCTACAATTTTAAAAACCTGGCTAGACACAAATTAAAGTATCGCCCAGAATTGGAAGGCGCCAGAGAAGAGAAAGTTTACTGCGCAATGAGGACGCGTTTCTTCCTGATCAGGCTTTACGATGTTTATCGTGTGCTTGGACTCGATCCATTGGCACAAACTATTAATCACATCAAGCGATCGACAGTAGATATGTTCCGCTCAGCGCTGTGCAAAAAGCAGGCTGCCGAGGCAAAGGAAACCGTTCAACAAGAACACAAGTAGGCAGTTTTAAGCCGAACTGTGGTCGTAAATTATTTTCCAGCCTTCTTTGGTCCGTTCAAAGATGAGGCTAAACCTTCCATAGATTGGAACACTGCTGTGATGCACCACGGTAAATTTGCCAATGGCCAGGGCATGCTTATCTCCCAATTCGGTTATCTCCAACTCAGTCAGATACAACTGCCCCATAGTTTTTCTGTCATGTCCATAATGGCTCCGATACTGTTTTTCAATAGCATCAAAACCTTTATGTGCTCCTCCATTGGAAACATATGCCACACTTTTGGTGTGGGCATAGTAGGAAAGAAACCCCATTAGATCACCTTTGTTCCATGACGCTTGTTGTCTGGCAATAACTGCAGAAATTTCCTTTGCAGCTTTGGTGGTGATCTTCTGGTTGTTTGATTTCACTTCAGTTGTGGTCTGTGCCGACGCACTCGGAAGAAGAACTCTAACCGGAACCAACAATCCCAAAGCGGCAAGAGCCAAAACTAAGCGAAACAGCATGAAAGTTCTCCTACAATGGTTATGGCGCTTGCAGGTTCGGTTTTTTTGGCTTTCCATCCGTGCGATCGGCAAGAGTTTTTCCGCTTTCTTTCAGACTGGGATCGAGAGAAACTCTTTCATCGAACACAAAACACTCACCCTGCCAATGCGCGCCGCCGACTTCTTCGAAATAACGCAAAATACCGCCGTCTAACTGAAACACCTTGGGATGCCCTTTTTCCTGAAGGTACAAGACCGCCTTTTCGCAACGAATGCCGCCCGTGCAAAATGAAACTATCGTTTTATCTTCCAGAGCGTTGCCGGACTTGTCCATGGTGGCAGATATCGCATCCGGGAAGTCGCTGAATTTTTCGATCTTAAGATTGAGCGCATTTTCAAATGTGCCCATCTCTACTTCAAAATCGTTGCGTGTATCAAGCAAAATCAATTCGCGACCTTCATCGTCAAGCCCGTGGTCGAGCCACTTCCTTAATGTCCTGGCGTCAACATGAGGGGCGCGCACATCTTCCGGACGGATCATTGGATGACGCATCGTAATTATTTCCGCGGCAGTGCGCACCACCATCTTTCGAAAAGGTTGATTGGAAGAAAGACTTTCTTTGACGTCCAATTCGGTAAATCGACCGGCGAAAAAAGGATCCTTTTGCAAGAAGTTCAAAAACTCGTCAATGGACTTCCGGCTTCCCGCCAGAAAGAGATTTATTCCTTCCGTTGCAAGAAGGACGGTACCCTTCAAATGAAGCTCATCGCAGCGCTCCTTGATGAGAGGCTGCCACTGGGGCGGCTCAGGGATGCCGACAAATTTATAAGCTGCGATATTGACTATTTGCATAGCCATATATTTTACAGCGCGCAGTCCATAGTAAACTAGCTTCCAAATCTCATCGACTGCACCTGAGCTGCTTCTAGCAACCCTGGACAAGAATGTGACCAACAACTCAAAGCCCGTAACACTTTACCTCTTTCGCCACGGGCAGACGCAATGGGCTCTGTCGGGACAACACACAGGGCGCACCGACATTCCTTTGACCGACGCCGGACGAGACCAAGCCCGGGCGCTTCGCAATGTCGTCAATCACATTGACTTCTCGCAAGTTTTGGTCAGCCCCCTCTCTCGAGCCAGGGAAACTGCCGAGCTGGCAGGTTTGCCCAACCCGAAGGTAGTCG
>CAZHEZ010000270.1:0-7843 GCA_964531315.1 uncultured Candidatus Obscuribacterales bacterium
CGACGATTTCAACGGTTTCGGTGGCACGGGAATATTAACCCGTTGTGCATCGCTTACGCCTTTCGGCCTCAGCTTAGCTCCCGGCTAACCCCACGTGGACGAACCTGCCGTGGGAACCCTTAGTCTTTCGGTGCATTGGATTCTCACCAATGTTTTCGCTACTTAAGCCGACAGTCTCACTCGTGCTTCATCCATACGTCCTTACGGTCGTACTTCGTCTTACAACACGACGCTCCCCTACCGCTTAGACAATAAAGTCTAAACCCACGATTTCGGTATCATGCTTAGCCCCGTACGTTTTCGGCGCAGAGTCGCTTGACCAGTGAGCTATTACGCTTTCTTTAAATGGTGGCTGCTTCTAAGCCAACATCCTGGTTGTCTATGCAACTCCACCTCCTTAATCACTTAGCATGAATTTTGGGACCTTAGTCGGTGGTCTGGGCTGTTTCCCTTTTGACTACGGAACTTATCTCTCGCAGTCTCACTGCCAGATACTGACATTATGGGTATTCGGAGTTTAACTCGATTTGGTACGGATTTTCTCCGCCCGCACCGAACTAGTGCTCTACCCCCCATAAGATAAATCTGACGCGGTGCCTCAACGCCTTTCGGGGAGAACCAGCTAGCTCCAAGTTCGATTGGCATTTCACCCCTAAACACAGCTCATCCACTGATTTTTCAACATCAGTTGGTTCGGACCTCTACGCATTGTTACACGCGCTTCATCCTGGCCATGCCTAGATCACCTGGGTTCGGGTCTACCTCATGTAATTATCAACGCCCTTTCAGACTCGGTTTCCCTGTGGCTTCGCGTATTAACCGCTTAACCAACTACATAAGGTAACTCGCCGGCTCATTCTTCAACAGGCACACTGTTACACTATCAAATAGTGCTTCAATTGCTTGTAAGCACACGGTTTCATGTTCTATTTCACTCCCCTCACCGGGGTTCTTTTCACCTTTCCCTCGCGGTACTTGTTCACTATCGGTCGCCAGTCAGTATTTAGCCTTACCGGATGGTCCCGGCAGATTCACACGGAATTTCTCGTGTTCCGTGCTACTTGGGATACAGCTGAGGTTCAAACAATTTCGCTTACCGGACTGTCACCGTCTTTGGTGTGCCTTCCCAGACATCTTCAACTATCGTTATCCCATCTCGTATGCTGTCCCGCTACCCCGACTCTACTTTCGTAGAATTGGTTTGGGCTCTTCCCCTTTCACTCGCCGCTACTAAGGGAATCACTGTTTTGTTTTATTTTCCTCTCGGTACTAAGATGTTTCAGTTCCCGAGCTTACCTCCACACAACCTATTTATTCAGTTGAGGGTTACCAGACATTACTCTGGCAGGGTTGCCCCATTCGGAGACCTAGGGATCGAAGCCTATAACGGCTCCCCCTAGCTTTTCGCAGTTTATTGCGTCCTTCATCGGCTGCTGGCGCCAAGGTATCCTCCATGCGCTCTTTGTAGCTTGACCAATGTATGGTGCACTCACTGTCGAGAGTGCGCGGGCCTTTATGCCTCGCTTACTTCGCACCAGGACGATGCGAAGGCCACACAAATCATTGGTGGTTACGGACCTCAATATGCAGTTTTCAGGGTACGGACCGTGATTTACAGCCTCACGGCTAGCTAGCTGAGCAGTTGGCTACTGCCTGGGCTCAGCGGATTTACAATGTTAGCAGATGATTTCAGACATAGCGACATTTATTTCTTATATGTAGCTAAGCCCGAAGGCTGACTAACACTGCATTCACCACTTCCACCGCTTTTCAATGACCGAGCGAATGCAATGCTCGTTCATCGTCTTCGTGCGCTTCTTCGATCTCTTTATTCAATCGATCGAGTCTGCATTCACAAACTTTTGGAGGCTAGCGGAGTCGAACCGCTGACCTTCTCCGTGCAAGGGAGACGCTCTACCAGCTGAGCCAAGCCCCCATTAACTTCTCCATCGTGCCGCCTCGATGGGGATCAAAAACTATTCTCAGTACGGGAGCGGCCTCCCTGGTTATATGAGAATAGACAAAAAAATGCGCTGAAATCAGCGTACTTAACCATCATACACCAGAATCTTAGCCATTGAAAAGTGAAAACAAAGTCTTAAGTAAGTCTGAAAACCAGCCCCCAGTGGCAGTCCTATTAATGGGTCCGCAGGGGCCGCCTGTAAAAACGGCACTTTGAGGAGTCCCTGGACCAGAAAATTTCCCGGAGAAATGGCTTAACGGTGCAGAAATTTCTTGGCGATTCCATTCACGATTGGAAACACTTCCGGGCCGATACTCTCTCTATTCTCTGAAAGCCGCTTGCCGTCAAAGTTTTGGCAGGTCGGAAAAAGGGACTGGCAAGTATATGGATTCGACAGCGATCGGATATGCGGGATTTCTCGCGAAACTTTTGCGGCAAGAAGGTGTGGCGATAAGAACTGCGATGCCCGAGATGGTTGTCAGTAGATGCGGTTCTCGCGTATCTATATATAGGAATGCAGCAATAAGCAAGTGCCAATAACTAGAGCGCAGTTTCCAAATCAAGCGGAATGGTAAACCAGAAAGTGCTTCCTTGACCGGGCTTACTCTCGCATCCGATTGTGCCGTTATGGGAAGCGACAATTTCTTTGCAGATAGCCAGTCCCAGACCTGATCCCTTGGGAGCATCCGGTCCTTTGACAAATTGTTTGAAGCGCGAGAAAAGTGTTTTTTCTGCACCTTCCGGCAATCCGCTGCCTCTGTCCTGGACGCTTACCTTCAGTTGCGTTTGCGAGAATTCCGCGGTGACTGTAATCAACGAACCTTCCGGAGAAAACTTGACGGCATTGGAGAGCAGATTGACCAGGACCTGGATAATGCGCTCACCATCCATGTTTACTTCCCTTTCTTCTTTGGGAATTTCGATTTCTATATTCTTCTTTTCGGCAACGCCGCGAACTGCCTCGAAGGCAAGCAAGAGCACACTGGCGACTCGATTCGGTTTCAACTCGAGTTCCATCTTGCCGGCTTCCAATTTTTCCAGATCGAGAAGGTCGTCGATCAATCTGTTCAGCCTGTCGATCTCGTGTTCGACCGCCTGTTTTCTCACCCCGCCCTTCTCGCTCAGCGTGCCGTAAATCGGTGTATTGAGCATGCCCAGAAAGTTTTTTACCGAATTGAGCGGTGTGCGCAAATCGTGACTGACCATGGCCATGAAGTGCTGTCTCAGCTGCTCCAACTCTTTGCGCTCGGAGATATCGTGCACGACGCAGAACAGCACTTGATCCAGGGCTGACCAGCGCACCGCCCAAACCATGTGCGCATCATGTCCCTTCTTGTGCGCAATTCTGCATTCAATTGATCCCAGGTCCTGTTCGGCGCGGATTTTTTCCAGGAATTGCGTGGTCTTTTGAACGTCTTCCAGGACAATCATTTCGCTGTACCGCCTGCCGATCACTTCATCGGGGGTATAGCCCCAGTGGTCCTTTACAGCCGGATTGGCACTTACGAAACGGCCATCTGCATCGATTGAGCAAATCACGTCCGGAGCCGATTCGATGATCGCTTTTTCTTTTCTTTGCGCTTCGGCCAGGGCCTTGGCCATGCTGTGGAAGCCATTGTCTAGTTCGGCGATTTCGTCTGTGCCTCTTAAAAGAGGATTCAGGCTTTTTCCTGATGCCAGCCTGATTGTGTTGTCCTTTACAGTGTAAATGCGCTTGAGAATTCGGTTGCTGAAAATTACAGCCAGAAATAGAGCCAGAAATATATTGATGACGATTCCGGAGACGAGCAGAAATTGATAAAGCTTATGGTAACCAGCCTCGACTCCGTTCATATCCTGAGATTCAATATCAAGCTTGTTGGAAAAGTCGGCCACTTGCCTGGCTGTAATCATCAGGTACTTCATGATGCGCGACCGCTCTTGACCCAACTCCAGCATATAAACGGGATCCATGACTGAGTTGTCGGGCAGCGTGGTCAGCATGTCGAAGGTATGATCGAGCGCTTGCGAAAGGTAGGCACCATTTGATTCCGTGATTTTGACGAATTCCGCCTGTTTCTTGTCGTTTTTGACCAGTTCTTTCAAACGACCAAGATTCATCGATGAGTGCTTGCGATAGTGCACAAACTCCATTCTCGAGTTTTGGTCGCGCCGAAAACTGAATTCCAGAAGTGACATGCTGGCGGCGGCATAACCATTGAGAACACGGTCGGCAACTGCGCGCACATCTCTTGTGTGCGTGACCTCCGCAGTCTTAGCCTCGGCTTGTTTGTAGAAAACGAAAAGAGTGACGACGAACGCGATTTCGAAGAGGAGCGGCACGCCAACCAGCACGAGTCCCATTTGAAACACATTGAGATCAAATTTGAACGATTTCTTTGCCGATACCATCGGTAGTGTCATCCGGTAGCCCGGTCGGTCAACATGCTCTTTGGTTTATACCAGACCGTGCCGTAGCGCCTTCACTGCTGCTTGTGTTCGGTCTGACACTGCCAGTTTATCCATAATATGCTTAATGTGGGTTTTTACAGTGTCCTTTTTTATCGAAAGGCGGTCACCAATCTCTTGATTGGATAAACCCTCCACGATTAGTTGTAAAACCTGCAATTCCCGGTCAGACAACTGCTCATAAACGATCTCATTGGGAGTGGTCGCGCTTGCCCCTGTTGATTTGGGCAAGGCTCTCAGCACCTTATGCGCTATTGATGAGTCTATCCACAGGTCGCCTCTAACGACCGCATTCACCGCCGCCTCCAGGCGCCCGAAGTCGGCATCCTTCAGGCAGTAGCCATTGGCTCCGGCGGCCAGGGCCGCGAATATGTCTCGCTCGTCGTCGTGAGAAGTAAGCATGATCACTTTTATGTCCGGCCACTTCTGCTTTAATTGCTGGCAGGCTTCTATCCCGTCCATAATCGGCATGCCCACGTCCAGAAGGATGACAGCCGGTAAAACGCGAGAAGTGACGTTGATCGCCTCTCTGCCATTGGATGCCTGGTGTATCTCTGAAACCAGCTCGCACTGCTCGAAGAGTATTCTAAGACCAGCCCGCAAATTGGCATTGTCATCAACAATGAGTATTGAGTGTTTGGTCATAGTGAAAGCTCCGCTTTGGTCATGTGCTTATATCTGCTTTGCTCTTGCAAGGCAGAACTACTGTAAAGGTGGTACCTGATTTTTCATCACTGGTAAAACTAATGCTTCCTCCTAAGGCATGGGCAATCTGTTGGCACAGATAGAGACCAATTCCGGTTCCCCCTGCCGATTGCTGACCAAGCTCACCCTGCCAAAAAGGCGTGAAGAGTTTTGCCTTATCCTTTTCATGGATGCCTGGACCTGTGTTGTTGACATCTATGCTGACTGTGCTTTCATTGTTTTCCAGAGTGATGTGGACGGTGCCCTGGGTGGGTGAAAATTTGATGGCGTTTTCCAGCAAATTGCCGATTAGATGCTTGAGCGCGTTATTGTCAGATTCAAGCAAAATCGGTTTGTCGGGCTTATTTACCAGAACTGTAATTTCGGAAAGTTGGCAGCGGGAATCGACGGTCTTGATCATTTCCGCCACCAGTTCATCGAGATCAATTTCCTGCATTGTAAGAAGATGCGAGCCTTGCCTGTACTTGCTTACCTCCAGCATGTTTTTCACCATCTTGAGCGCATCTTCATTACTGTCCTGGAGGCGCAGCAGTAATTCTTGATCTCCATTTTTCGCCGATGGATGCTTTTTCAGCATCGCCTGGATAAGGTAATTCGACGCAATCAGTGGACTTTTTAAGTCATGGGCAATCGTTTGTTGCAGAACTTCTTTCTGTCTGGACAGAATTGTTTTATCGGAAATATCCTCAATGAGAATAATCAAACTGCGCACCTTGCCGGCTTCCAGCATGGGCCAGGCGGCAATGTCCCAATAACTTTCCAGTCCTGTTTTATCTGCGATTTTTGTAATTAGCACACCATTCACAATTGCCGGTTTACCCGCAATTACGGTCTCCATTAATGCGTCGCGGGGAAGCTCCGGCAGCAATTCCCAGATTGATGTGCCCTGCACGGATGGTCCACCGGAAAGATAGCTCCCGAAGACAGGATTGAAGTCTTTGATTATGAAATCGGCGCTCAATTGCACGATGCCGATCGGCGCATGTTGAACGATTTCGCGAGATACCTGCTGTTCGACCATCAGTGCCTTTTGTGTGGCGCCGATATAGCGCTGAACGATCAGGGTCAAAGGAACAACAAATACGAAAATAAAGCCGCCCAGGCTCAAAAACATTATGGATGTGCGTTCGGCGTTGAGTTTGTAATCCATGAGCCGTTCTTTGAGCAAGGCTCTTTCATCAACATCGCTGATTATCAGCCGTCCGCGAATCATCTCCATCAGCTGCTGGGCCTTGCTCAGGTCCGGTTCTGCATCCTTGGCGTTGCCGACTTCTTGATCATGCAGTGCGGCATCCAGGGTGCTCTGAAATCTCTCCGCCAGCTGCTCCAGATAAGCGAAGTGCCAGCGCCGCCATCCTTCCTCGTCACCCTTGAGCTTGACGAATTTAATGTATTTGCCCAGGCTGTTTTTATCGCTCGAATAGCGCCCGCGTGCGCTTTTATCGCCGGTCTTTATATAAGTCTCCGCCTGAAATTTCATGTCACTCATAATCGACAAAATCGATTCCAAACCGCCCAGCAGCTCCTGCGATTTCTCGATGCTTTCTCCCGTCTGAATGGCTCGAGACGAGTGCATGTATGCAGATATGGCGGCGCCCGCCACCAGCACGAAGGCAATGATGACAGTCATGCTCAAAGTGGTCTCAGGCGAGCGAAATAGCCGGCTTAACCCGGTTTTTGCCGTCTTCTCGCTGGTCTGGGAATCTGAATTGAGCACAGGATTACACTCCGGTCGCACTATACTTTATGCCGCGCCCACGGAGTTTTTCCCCGGTTTCTTGCAAAACCAAAAGCTCCCCCTTTTGAGAGGAGCGTCAGGTTGCGCGTTCGTACGCATTGTCGCCAAACTTTTTCAGTGATGCCGATGACCGATAGGCCGCAACGCGCGAGCAGGGCGCCCCGTCAGCCTAATTAGGTCGGGCAAAGGAAATCCGGGTTTCATTTCGATAATAGTCGCGCTGAGCATTTCGAGCATCACCCGCAGGGGCGATAGCAGCGATATGCCTTTTAGTCAGCCGTCTTGAATACGCGCCAGTCGACAATTGCCGCTATCACCTGCTGCACCAGAGTATAGAAAATCATCGGCAGCATCACTGTTGGGTGATCATTCAATGCGGTTGCCGCTAAAACCAAACCGGTCCCATTGTTGTTCATACCGAGGCTGAACATAAGTGAGGCTTTGTCGGACTCACTGGTTTTGAACCCCTTCGCCACTGCCCAACCTGCTGTGAACGCCATTGAGCAGACCACAATCGTGACGACCAGAATGAAAGCAAGGAAATCCCAGTCCGGTTTCATGAAAGCTTGCGGCAAACTGGTAGCGGCATTTGAATAATTGAGCGTAAGCAGCAAGATGAAGTTCAGCAACTTGAGGTAAGGTTTTAACTGGATTGTGCGCTCTTCGCCCAATAGCCAATGACCAATCATGCCTGCCAGAGAGGGAATCACTACAGTCAGGCAGAGAAAGGCGTTAGTCCCTGCTTTTGCCATTTCAGTTAGATCTTCTGAATAGTCGCCTGCCGTAATGCATGCAAATGTTTGCAAGACCAGAGGTGTCGTGAATGGGCTTAAAAAGGTAGAGAGCATGACCAGTCCAAGACTCAAGCTCAAATTTCCATTGGCATTTTGAGCCCAGGCTGTGGATGAACCGGCAATCGGCATGGCAATTATCAAGGCCAATCCGACCAGCACATTAAAGAGTTCGTCCTGACTGTGCCAGAGTCCCAA
>CAZHEZ010000271.1:0-7833 GCA_964531315.1 uncultured Candidatus Obscuribacterales bacterium
GAGTTTATTTGTCACCTTCAACGCGGTTTGCTTCGCCTGGATTTTCTTTCGCGCCAACACAACTGCTGATGCCACCTGGATAGTGCAAAATCTCTTGCCCTTGAACAATGCCGACAAGGTCCACGATCTTGGTTTGACCGGAGGTGAAATGCTCGTCACGATTGCGGCGATCCTGATTCTTGAATTGGTTCAATTCCTGGAGCGCAACAAGGGAGGCGTTGTCTTTTTCGAAAAGCAGAAGCTTTCGACCAGATGGATTTCTTACTACAGCCTGATTTTCATTATTGTCCTTCTGGGCGAATTTGGCGGTCAGCGCTTCATCTATTTCCAATTCTGAGTATGAAAAAATTCCTCACACAAGCACTGATATTTCTTTCCATCATCGTCATTCCGATGTTGGGTGGAGAACTTTCGCTGCAAAGTTTGAAGCCGCATCAATGGTTTAACGGCTATGCAAATATTTTGAAAAGCGTTCATCTGGACTGCATGTTCATGGGCAATTCGATAATCAATGCCGCAGTCAGGGAGAAAAAATTTGCCGAATTGATTTCTGAAAAAGGAAAACCGCCAAGAGCGGCTATTAATCTTGGGCAGGGCTATACCTCTCCTGTGGAGTACTTGTTCGGACTAAGGCGTATGGTGGAAGTAAACCCGCATGTGCTGGAAGGAAGCACGATATTCATGCCGGCCACAGGCGGTCTGCCGGATAGGCGAAAATGGTCCGACGACTGGATGGATTGGCATCAGCCGGCCCTGCTTGCCGCTTATATCAACTACGGCGATCTCATGAAGTATTGCGCCAAGCCCAACATTTCTCTTTCTGAAAAGATGCTTTTAATTGGCAGCATGCACAGCGAAATTATTGCTCAGGGAGCCTTGTTGCGCGTGGCCACAATGTATTCACTGGATGAGGCGGCCGAATGGCTTACCAGTGGCGGCAAGGTGAAAAAACATGGGGTGCTGATTGTGCAGGAAGGTGGAATCAGAACCGATGATGCGGCTGTCGCTTATATGAAATTTGTGGCCAGACGCAATGCCGCAGAGGACATGAAAGACCAGCAGCCGATTGACTGGAACGACACGGTGCTCAAAGACATCGTCACTTATGTCAAAGGCCATGGCGGCAAGATGTGCTTTTGCTACATTCCCGTCAGCAGCATTATGCGGGCACCGCTCTCCACTGAAACGCGTCAAAAAGATATGGAGAATTTCGAGAAAGTGGCTGAAGAATGGGGCTGCAAATATTACAAGCCGAATTTCAGACCGGACGGCGATCAAGACTTTCCGGATCTGGCCCATTTGAGTGAACCGAAATCATACGAGTATACAAAAGCACTTGTTGAAGCTTTTCTTGCCGATCCGCCCTAGGTGAAAATCAGCGCGGCTTGGACGGAGCAGCGGCAGCCCGGAGCTTATCGTTGACCCAGAGTTTTGCGGCTTGATCTTCTGCAACCAGTGTCCAGTCCGGATTTTTGGCGAGTTCCCCACCCAGGTAGCTGTTGCTCGGCATAATTACCCAGTAGAGGTGGTATTTTTCGAAGATTTTTTCATAGCCAGGCAGCGCGCGCGAAAGGCTGGCATATTCCAAATAGAATTTTTCCGGGAAAAAATCGGCACGGTCGTCCATGAATACCGGTTTGCCGATTTTGTATCTGAGATACCCACCCCAGTTGTCGAAATTCAATCCATGCGCCAGGTCGAGATTACTTCGTTCTATGTATTGAAGAGTGTGAGTGGGCATTGTCTTCGGATTGAAGTCCGATTTCAAAACCGGAAAGCCCAGGACTGTCCCGTGCATAAACGCGGCCACCACAAGAAAAATAGAGAAGGCAATCGGCACGACATGCATCTTGCACATCGCCTCTTGCTCCTCGAAATCAACAAACATTTTCTTCACTCTTAAAAGCAGCTTTTGAATCGGATTGGGGCTTGTGCCTTCAGCAATTACAGAAGCGGCGCTGAGCTTTCCGCCCAGAAGTTGACCGATTGCGGAAAGTGAAACAATGGCAAAAAGCGGCAAATTCCTCACCGCTTGCAACGACATATGAGTAAAGGCAAGGACGGTGAGAAGCTTGGCCACGCTGATGTTTTTAGCGGCACGATAGAGTCCGAAAATCAAGCCGAGCATTAGTAATTCAAAGCAGGTCGAATGCAAGTTGCCGTGAAAAACCGGACTCTGAAATTCGTCCGTTTGAGTGATGACGGCGCTTCGTTTTAAATACGCGGCGATGTACTGGTGGAGCTCAATTCCATATGGATTGATCAGAGTGACAAGAGCCAGACAAGCAAGCAAAATCAAGTACGGTTTGATGCGCTCGACGGCAAAACTTTTGCGAGTTTCCCAGGTTGGTTTTTTGAAGCAATCCCAGAGCGCGCCCAATATATAAAGACCGGTGATACCGATGCCCAGCCCGAAGGCCGGGTGCATGTTGGTCCAGAGAAGCATGGTAGGCATTAGCCAGATGAGCAATTTTTTGAAGTCGATGCGCCCGGCGTTGAAGTCCTCCAGTTTTGTGGAGAATAAGTAAACGCCCCAGAAATTGGCCAGGTGCGGGCGAGCCAGATAGTGCATGGCCGCCAGTAATGAGCCGATCACGACCAGAATTAAGCTGGGAAAAACGGACAGTCCATCACGCCGCATACGGTCGTAGAGGGCCAGGAAAAGAAAGGCAATAGAGAGGCTGCACGCGACCGCTAATAGGTTTAAACCGCCAATGGCAACCAGTATGCCCATGATCAAGTCTGTGAGCCACTGATAAGCGACCCAGGGCTGTCCTGAGTGTGAAGAGGAAAGGAAGTCGGTGTGGGGAATGCTGCCGAGAGACAAGATATGCTGCCCGACGGCAATATGCCAGCCCGTGGATCCGTCTCCGAAAAGCATGTAAGGCAGCATGAAGAGGGGCAGGCTGACCAGGAAAATGAAGACCATGTCCCCGGCGTCTGGCAGTGGTGATTTTTTTGCTTTTGCCGAGTCTGGAAGCGAATCACGCATGGAATCAAGCAAAGAACCGGCCGCCGATTGGCCGCTTTCATTGTTCGTATGCTCATGCCCAGGTTCAGGCGTCGAGTCAGGCACGGATCCAGTCAATGAATTCTCGCCTTCTTTCTAAGCAACTAAGAAAAAGATTGTGTATTCAACCAGCCGCGAACCTGCAGGGACTCAGCCATTTTGCACATTCCGGTCAATTCATCGTACATGGCCACAGCCAGTTGATGCATGGAAATTTGCCCGCTGGAGAGCAAATACTCTCCGACTTGCAAAGATTGCATTTGCGTATCGGTGACATAGCCGGCACTGAGGACCAGCTCTTTAAGCGGGATTTCCGGCGCGATCGCCATCTGATTTTTGAGCGCCTGCACTTCTGCCGGTCCAATAACACGGCAAGCTTTGAGCATGTCGATCAAAAGCGGCAGCTTCTCTTCCAGAGGGACGGTGATTGCTTGCGGCTTCGGTACGGCGGCGGCTGCCTGTTGGGTGGCGACCGGCACGACATCCGGTTCCAGCGAACCGTCTTCGCCGATGGCCTTTTGCTCAATCAGCCAGGTCCGCACAGCCACCAGGTCATGGCTGAGGCGCAGTCTGGGTTTTCTCAGGATATAGCCGGCATCTAACAAACGATAATAGTCATCACGGCGCTCTTTGGCTGTCGACTGGCGGAGAAATACGCGCACTGCCCGCAAGTAACCGGACAGAACAGCGGTTTGCGAAACATCGCATTGCAAGCCCAAAAGTGGATAGAGGCTGGTAGCGTTTTTCTCACCATCGCTGCGAGGCGGCGGCAGCAAATCGGGGAAGAGTTGGTAAAGCTGACGAACGACTGTAAGAACGCCCTTTACGTCGTTAATGGCCCAACTTTGACGCAAAGACGCGCAAAGAATCTGGCTTTCTAGTTCTATGCGGTTGGCGCCACCAGAGGTCTCTGCCATCTATCCCTTCAACCACTCAGCTGAGCTAGCTTTTTAACTCGTACCCGTTTCACTTACTTTCAATTTCAGAGTCTAATTCTCAATTTCAAAAGTCAGTTCAGTGTGACCAACCCTGATTTTGTCTCCCGCCGAAAGGACCTGCCGCTTCACAACAGGATGACCATTCAGCAGAGTACCGTTTGTGGATCCCAGGTCTTCCAGCCAGAAATCGCTCTCTTCGTAGGAAATCCAGGCATGATGACGAGAAGTGAAAGTGTCGTCGGGTATGACTACCTGATTGGACGGATCTCTTCCGATCTTCACCTTGCGATTTTTCAATGGCACTTTTTGCCCGGTCTTTTGAACAACCACTATGACCTGTTTGGGCAGCTCAGACTCTTCGCCCTCAGCGGCCTTCATGTAGTCGAGCTGAAGGCTCTTGAGATCGAGGTCGGTGACAGTGGCGCAATAAACGCATCTGGTTCCGACTGGAGTGGGGCGTCCGCAGCTAGGGCAGGGTTCGGTGTTGTCGGTCATTTATCTACTGGACATTCTATTAAAAGTTCGATAGGACGTTGAAGACGTCAGATCTTGAAAGGGTACACTCTGACCATATTATAGAGGACATAAGAAAGCTGACCTGGCAATAGATTCACAAATATTTGGCCGAGCGAAAATCTCGTAATCGCTCGTCAACCGGGCGTTCTTGGCATCTTCGCGTGAGCGGTTGCAAAGCTAACGCGTTTAGCTCAGTACGTGCGCTTTTGGTGACAAGCAGGCAGGTGATTTGGGGGCAAAGAGTTGTCCGAGCGAGCCCAAATTCTGTTGTGGAATGTGAAGAACAAAACGCCGCAACCCACGTCTTGAAAGGGGCGTTGCGGCGTCTGAAACTTAAATGTCTATGTTTCTTCTGAATTCTCAGACAGTGGCGACTTCGATGTCTCTGTCGTTGGGAGTGTCTGTGGGAGATTGTCCTTCGAGTTTTTTTGTGCGAAAGCAATAGCTACAGTAGACCGGACGATAGCCTTTCGGCTGGAAGGGCACTCGTGTGGGTGAACCGCATTCTGCGCAATTAACTTCAGCAGTGCGCGCGGGGTCTTCCCCGTTGCGTTGCACCCTCATCAAGATGCGGCAATTTGGGCACCTTTTGGGCTCATTCACAAGGCCCTTGGCGCTGAAAAATTCTTGTTCGCCGGCTGAGAATACAAATGTTTTGCCGCAATCGCGACAAGTTAGATCTTTATTCGAAAATTCCATATACGAGAAACCTTACTGCCCCGGGGATTTCCATATATCGCACGCTCTCAAGAGGCTTGTTTTGCGCGCGGTTCTGCTTGCTGACAACGGCAGACTAGCCCATGCTATCACGCGGGACAGGTGCGCGGAAGGCTAAACAGGGGTTCTCTGGGGAAAATGCCATACAAATATGGTAATCACCATAGCCAAAGCTGTGACTGGTCAGCTTATGAAGCATATACAGTCATGCCGGTTTAACATCCGAACTGACCAAACCTCTTACTGGCTGCCGAGAATACACGCCGACATTGAGTTTTGCGTTTTCCCCCTGGAAGAAAGCTGCCGCCGCTACCATGGCTGCATTGTCCGTGCACAAATGATGGGACGGAAAATAAACTCTGTAACCGCTTGCCTTCTCGAATTTAGAGCGCAGTTCGCGATTGGCCGCCACACCTCCGGCCAGCACGATAGTCTTCAAATTGAGTTCATCTGCAGCTTTCAAGGTTTTCTTGACGAGTACCCTCGTGACAGCTTCTTGAAAAGAAGCGCATAAATCCTCTACCGGCAAGGTTTGCGAGCCTTGATTCAGTTTTTCCACCTGCCGTAAAACGGCTGTTTTTAACCCGCTGAAGCTGAAATCGTAGCCTTTGACTACGCCTTCGGGAAATTTGAAAGCGCCCGGGTTTCCCTTAATAGCCAGCTTATCTATCACAGGACCGCCCGGGTAGCCAAGTCCCAAAAGTCTTCCCACTTTGTCGTAGGCTTCACCGGCGGCGTCGTCAAGCGTCTCTCCCATGATTTCGATATCGTCGAATCCCTTGAAATGCAGAATCTGCGTGTGTCCGCCGGAAACAAGCAAGGCTACAAAAGGGGGCTCCAGATCGGTATCTATGAAATTGGCACAGACATGGGCAAAGAGATGGTCGACTGTTTTGAGCGGCAGATTCCATGACCATGACAGGGCTTTGGCTGCCGACAAGCCAATCAGCAAGGTGCCAATTAGTCCCGGACCCCTGGTGCAGGCGATGCCGTCCAACTGGTCGGCTTTGAGATTGGCTTTGGCTAAAGCCTCGTCAATCATCAAATTGATAGTCTGAACGTGGCTTCTGGCGGCAACTTCCGGGACAACGCCGCCGAATTTCTCATGAATGGGAGTCTGGGAAACCAGGCAGCTCGACAAAAGTTGCCGACCATCTTTGACAATGGCGGCGGCTGTTTCGTCGCAACTGGTCTCTAGAGCGAGTAATACAGTCATTTTTCGGCTCAAATAGGAGATCTAATCTTACACCTTTAGATAAAAAGCTGTGAAATCCACGCTTTACGCCTGCTTTCGGGTGGCCGGACATGCCCGGGCGGCCGTAAGATGAGACTATTATCGGCCGGCGCCGCCTACCCCAAAAATGGCTGCCGTCATGGGCTGGAAGCCTATTGACAAGCGCTGTTGAGAAGTGTAGTATTCTGCCATCTATGCCCTTTTCGCCCATGCTTTTTGCGGGCACAAAATAAAGGGGTGCGATACGGTGGAAGTCTTCCACCGTTTGTGAGTTCGAAAGAAATCACAAACCCTTACTAAACTAAATTTGTCGGACTCCCTTTTTACGGGTCTAATCGCATGAATAAGCTGCAGCATTTCGCATTTGCATTTGGGATCGCGTTAATTGCCACGGCCGTTTCCGCTCCAGTTTTTGCGCAGAGCGCCAATCTGGATTTCGGCAGAGGCAATTCGATAAACGTGAATCCGTCCGGCACCACATTTGGTTTCAACGGAAATACTGTCCGGGTGAATAATTTCGGCGGCAGCTTCAGCAACGGCAACAGCAGTTTGGGCTTCGGCTCAAGCGCCCCTGATTCCAGCATCGGCCGCACTTACGATCTCAATCCCGCTTATCCCTCCGCCGGCATGCGTTATGTTCCGCCTCCGGCAGGAGCATTCGGAGCTGGTGCCGGCGGCAACCAATTTGCTTCATCCGGTACCCAAGGCGACATGGGCAGAATGTCTCAACCGACACCGGCCAATCTTGCTGATTCCGATCGCAGTTTATTCGACTATCAAAGCGATCCCGGCAACCGCCAGGGATCACAGGGAACCCAGACTCCGGTATCCGGCGGCGGTCTTCCGCAAACGAACACTGCCTTGAGAGCTCCTTTAAATGACTATGGCATGACGCAAATCCCGTCCGGTCAATTCAAATATGGATTCGGTAATTACGGACCGGCTCTTCTCAAGTCGCCGACTGGTTTTGCCAGTCAAGGTTTTGGAGGCATGTTGCCTCAAACTTCCACTGGTTCGCTTGACATAAATACAGTGGATCCGTAGTCGTCAGTTTTCGGTCTCAGCCGGCAGGCTAAATACGTCACTCATAACTTCAAGGGTTGATTCAAATGATTAGAAAAGCGGCTTTAGCAGCAGTCATTACATCCTTACTAAATCTGCCGGTCTACGCTCAAGACTGGAATACTTCATCGGGAACCCAGGGGTCGGGCGGTCGCGAGACCTCCTCGACAGGTTCTCAGGGCATGGCGCCTTTTGAAACCCCATTTACCAATGCTCAAAATCAAACTCGCCAGAATATGGGACGCAATTCCGGTCCTGGATTTGCCTTGAACCCCACTTCTCTTCCAATAGGCGCCGGACATGGTCTGGCCAGAGTAAGCGGACCGCGCGGTCGCAATGGATTGCCCCCGACCAGA
>CAZHEZ010000272.1:0-7747 GCA_964531315.1 uncultured Candidatus Obscuribacterales bacterium
CGCATTTCGCTTTTTCCAATCATTATTAGTGCTTTGAAAAGAGCAGGCATAACCAATTTCAACCAACTGGATATCCAGTCTCTCAATATCAATGGGAATTTCTATGCGCCAATGGCGGACGGCCGCATGATCGCTCTTCCTTTTGATCGAGTGGAGAGCGCAGTCAAGCTAATCGCTGAGCTGTACAACTTCGATCAAGGAGTATGTTCCGTAGAACCTGGACGGCTTCCTCAGGTTCTCAGCTCGCACATAAAAGTCATGCCGACTGAGCGCATCAAGAAGCTGGCTAAGCATCTGGAGAAGCTCGGAAATATCGAGCCGATCGATACTCCTCACGGCTTCGGCGTTGAGTTGCGCCAGTATCAAAAAGAAGGTCTGGGCTGGCTCAATTTCCTCACCGATATGGACGCCGGTGGCATCCTTGCCGACGATATGGGATTGGGAAAAACCATTCAAGGTTTGGCTCATATTTTGCAGCGCAAGCAAAAAGGACTTTTGACTGCACCAGCTCTGGTTATTTGTCCAACCAGTGTTGTTCCAAATTGGATGAATGAAGCTGAGAAGTTGACACCGACTTTGAAAGTTTTGCGTCTTACCGGAACCGACCGCTTCGAACGATTCCGTGAGATTCCTCAAGCTGACATCGTCATAACCAGTTATGCCCTGCTGCTCAGAGACATTGAATCTTTGTCGATTTCAGATTGGTCGATGATCATTCTTGACGAATCCCAGTACATCAAGAATCCGGCCACAGCAATTTCTAAGGCGGCTTCCAAACTGCGGGCAAAAGCACGTTTTTGCTTTACAGGCACACCAGTCGAGAACAACCTCCAGGAACTCTGGTCTCAATTCAATTTTTTGATGCCCAATATGTTGGGGAACCGCAAGAGCTTCGGCAATTACTTTCAAAAGCCGATCGAAAGACAAGAGAATGGCGAAAGAAAGAGGGCGCTGCAAAGACGCATCCGCCCTTTCATGCTGAGAAGAACAAAGAGTGAAGTAGTCCTGGAACTGCCGCCCAAGACATTGATCCTTCATCCGATAGAACTAGTCGGTGGACAGCGCGATCTGTATGAGAGCGTTCGATTGGCAATGCACAAGCGCGTCAGGGAAGAGATAGAGGAGAAGGGATTGCGCGGTATGCGCATTCTGCTCATCGACGCTTTGTTGAAGCTGCGGCAGACTTGCTGCGATCCTCGCATCGTCAAGCTGAAAATGGCAGAAGGAATCACCGACAGCGCAAAGCTTTTGACTTTGATGGATATGCTTCCACAGCTCGTGGAAGAAGGTAGAAAGATCATCGTCTTTTCTCAATTCCGCAAAATGCTTGAATTGATCGAGCTTGAGCTGCTGCGCGAAAAATTGGATTACGTCATGCTGACCGGTCTTACGAAAGATAGGCAGAGAGTAATAAACAAGTTTCAACGCGGTGAAGTGCCCATCTTTCTGATCAGCTTGAAAGCTGGTGGCACCGGTTTAAACCTCACTGCTGCTGATACGGTAATTCATTACGATCCATGGTGGAACCCTGCGGTTGAAGATCAAGCCACCGATCGCGCCTACCGAATCGGACAAGACAAGCCCGTCTTTGTCTATAAATTTATTGCCAGAGGCAGCGTCGAAGAACGCATTGTGGTCATGCAAGAATACAAGAAAGGCTTAGCAGGTGGAATATTTACTGAGGGGCAAGCCGCTTCTCTGGCTGTCAATCAGGAAGAAATAGACTTCCTTCTGCAGCCGCTCGATATGCCCGATCCAAGACTAATGCGCCGCCGCAATCCGCCGCATCTTCGCATAGTGGAATAATTTAAGACTGCCGATTCTTTGAGTTCGCGGACTGTTCTACACGACTTTCAGTCGAAGAGCCGACCAATCGTCATCGATTGAAACTATAGCTACGCCTTCCAGTCCTAAAGTTTCGGCATAGGCAGCGATGCTGTCGCGATTGATATCGGACTTCATGCTCGATGTGCCTTTAGGATAGGTCAACCAGATCATGCCCTTTGCAGCCACCAATGTTTTCCACTTTGGCAGTTCATTTTCCAGTTGTTGCCTTGACTGAGCAAATATTTGTATAACGTCGATGCTCTTGCTTGCGTTGTCGGCTATTTCGACACCAAAAGGAAGTTTGCCTATGGTTTTGTCATATGCGCCCGGTTTGTTGACGAAAATCACACTGCGTCCGGGCTTCATCTGTAGTTTTTCCGGAATGCTTTTTGTCGAAGCAGTTGCATTTGGCATATGAATAACTCCTCAGCCAAGCCGATATAAAAGGCCGCCAAGTCGATAAGTGTACCTTATAGGTGGAAGATTGTTTGTCTTTCTTATCGAACCGGCTCGCTAAACATGTACCGCCATGCGCCGCTGCAAATGGCGTTTGCCTCAGGCGTTATCTCTCTGCTCAAACCAAGCACTGAGCTGTGCGCAGAGCCCGGATTGTTAGCATCAAAAGGAATATTTGTAAAAAGCAAATGGGCGTGGTTGTAGTTGGCAGGCGGGTGGTCTGCGTCTATGCTTCCAAAACTGGTCAGTCCCATTTGCGTCAGCGTTTGCATTTGCTGATCGTGATTGCAACCGGCTTTTCTGTCCTGCATGTGATTAAACGCAAAGAAGCGATCCAGGGGAGTTTTTGTATTGGAATCAAAGCCGTCCGGTGGTTTTCCGAAATAACGGCTGAAGTCTTTCGGCGACCCGAGCATGATCGCGCGCGCTACTTCATGCAGTTTGGCAATCATATAAGTGTGTCCGCCGCCCTGGGAGTGGCCGGTAACTACGAGCTTCGACCAATTAACTTGATTGCTATTGTCGAGAAACTGATTCCACCCCTGACCGGGCTGCCTTGAAGAAAGATAGACAAGAAGCTTCTGCAAGCGGTTTTCAATCGAATCCGCGCGGCTGACCTTAAGTGTTGGCGGGTACTGACCACCCTGAATGATGGCGGTGCGGAACTGGACGTAGGCCTGGGGATTCGGATCATTCATTAAGGACTGAGCGGCAATCGAATCCGGATACATTAAAGAGATGACGTGATAGCCCAGACCTGCCGCCGTCTCCAGATAGGGAAAGCGGCTTCTGGGCGCACCATTTGTGCCTGGTATGAAGACGACCAGCTGGTTCCTCGGTGCTGCCGTCGGCAGCCAGCAGAGGTGAGGCTCATCAAAAGTGGTGATTTCTCTATCTGTAGCACTGGGCAGGACGCTGAATGGATTTTGACCAGCTTGTGGAGTCTTGACCGTCGTTTGTGCCTGCGCAGTTGGCAAAGAGTTTGCAAAACTTGCCCCAAAGCAGCAAATAACCACCAGCGCTTCGATCGCACGTTTAATCATTACTTGTAACCTGCCTGTTGAGTGTCTGTCCGGGGGCTGGATTCGACTTTTCGTATTTATCCCACTGACAGCAGAATATAAAACAGCTAACTTATCTCTGACTCTTCCGTATACCTTGCACAACTTATATGAACCCTCCGGGAAGAATCGCTGATACCTCAGCGAACAATCCTTCTTTGGTCGCCGAGTTCAGCGCAGCCGCGTTCGATTCAGCGTTACAAAGGCCAATCAACGGACTCAGCCAATTGGGCAGTGAGCTCACCGGGCATGAATTGCCGCAACTGCACCTGGTTGATGTGCCCAAAGCAAATACAAGCAGCGAGGTATTTGCAGAGCAAGCTGGTGCGGCAGTCGGAATGTTGGTGCCGTTCTTAGGCACACGAGCACTGGTCAGGGGCGGATTGGGAAGCCGCTTGGGCACCGGTTATGGCAGTGCCGCCCTGGAAGGAGGCTTGACCGGTCTGGCCATGGGCACTGTCTTTACGCCTGTGGACAATGGTCAGCCATTTTGGGATTCGCGATTTGCCAACGGAATAACCGACGCCGGCACATTTGCGCTTCTAGGCGTCGCTGCCAAAGGTCTTTCGTCGACGCAGGCGTTGGGAATAACAGCTGAGACTCCGCTTGTCGGTCGTATCGCAAGGGGTGCCTCAGTAGGAGCAGTAAGCGGGCTGCCCGCCGGATTCGCCCATGCAGAACTGAATTCAATTACTCGCGGCAAGGGACCAGCCAGCGTCGCCGAGGTTGCCGGAGACATGACGGGCTTTGCACTCTTTGGTGGAATACTTGGTGGCGCTGGTGGTATCACCGCCCGATCCCGCTTCAATCCGCTCAGTGCTCCTGAAAAAGGCAATACGGTTTCTCCAGCTGACGTCACTATCGTCCGGCCAAAGACTGCTCCGGCCGATGCGACGCTTGCAGAAGCGGACACTGTAGTGCCGAAAGCCGACGCGGTTGAGCCTCTGGAAGACACAGTGATCATGCCGGCCAAAGCAGCAGGTCAAGTCGAATCAAATAGCGCCGGGCGTCCTGCTGAAAGAACGGGCGAATCGACGACTAATGGATCCGCAGAGAAGATCATAAGCTTTAGAAAGTCCGGCTATATCGATAGAGGCGACGAAGGTAGTGTCTATTCGAACGGCGACGGCACCGTAACGAAAGTGTTCACAGATAAAGGCAAGAGCATGGAGGCAGTGAAAGCAATCTTCGACAAACTTGAGTCCATCGGCGTTCGCACTCCCATGATCTTGGAGACGGGACAAACTGCAGATGGCTATCCTGCACTGCGCATGGAACAGGTCGGAGACGGAGACCATTTGCAATTTCAAATCATGTCAAAGCAGATAAGTGGCGCTGACCTGGTTTCCCTGAGACAACAGTATTATGCGTTTGCCGACGCATTGAAAAATGCAGGAATTCGCATTGACTGGCAACTCAAAAACATGCGCTTCCAAGGCGGTAAGCTTTACATACTCGACCCTTCGTTCCTGAAGAACCAGCCATTGAGCGATATGGTAGTCGAAAGGTATTCAGGTGGCATCGGTCCTAGAGACTAGGTCTAGACCATCGAAAAATTTGCCGTTTTTCGATCAATGGAAAACGCCTGCCCTAAACTCCGACTTCCTGCCCTGCTTCGATGTAGGCAGCGACGTCCACGTCTACGGCTTCTTCCTGTCCGAGCGCATCGAGATCTTCGTTCAGTTTTTTAAAACTGATCTCTGGTGGAACACTGACAATAGCGTTCATGGAAAACAATGGAGTGCCTGTTTCCGGTGCCGGAACCAATTCGGTCTCCATCGACTGGATGTTGATGTTTTGGGCCTTCAGATACGATGAAATCTTGTGCACGATGCCTTCGTGGTCGGCGCCCGTCAAGCAGACTTGGAAGGTGCTGTAGCCTTTGTGGCGAGAGGCGTCCGGCGCTTTTGTCTTCTTTGTCGAGACTGAGATTTTTTCTTTACTGAGCGATTCGAGGTCCTTCAAAAGGTCAGCTAATTTTGCAGGCGCCACCGTGACAAGGGCGATGGCTGCAAATTCGCCGCCTAAAACCGTCATGCGGCTGTCTTCCAAATTGGCGCCGTTGCGCGTGATTACTTCGGCCAGGCGCGAGACGATTCCGGGTCTGTCTTCGCCGACTGCTGTCACCAGTATGTGCTCTTTCATCTCTCAATCCCTTCTAGTGTGCCGACAAGACTTATGTAGACAGGCGTTCTGACTGTCCGTCAGAAGGCGCCCCCTGCTATCTAACCCCGTTTTGCCGGAGCCCAAACAGGAACGAAGAGAGCCTGTTTGGTTCCAGACCCGGCATTAGACAGCGATTCCGGTTGTTGTCAAACGCAATTGTAAACAAATTATTGGCTCCCCCTCGACAAGCACAGCCCGGCCCTGTTACCCTCAGGAGGTAATTTGTCGTCCGGGATACTCTAAATCCATATTATGCCGCTCAACTCAAGAGTGAATGTTGAAACCGCTGCCCGCAATCACGGGCACCATCACCATCATCAACTTTGAGACGGGAGCGGAACCTCACGACAGAATAGCTTTGCATTCAGGCAAGAACTGTTGAGACCCGCTCAGAAGGCGGGTTTTTTTGTTAGCGCCAATTCGGAATACTCTTTGCGCCAATTTAGGAAATGGAAAAATGACAAAAATAGTTGAAGCGCCCATAGCGGAAAAGCAGATCGCAATCGGCTCAGAGCAGAGTTCTTCTGAGAATCTCGAGGCCCTGAAAATGGTTCTGCCTTCCGGGAGAATCCAGGAAAAGGTTGTTGCCTTGCTGGAGAGAATCGGGCTCAGTTTCGCCAAAAGTGGACGATCTTATCGACCACGCACTTCGCAAACCGGAGTAGTGGCGAAATTTCTAAAGGCCCAAAATATTCCCGATCTTGTAGCTCTGGGACGCCATGACTGCGGTTTTTCCGGGTTGGATTGGATTGTCGAGCGAGAAGCAGACGTCGTAGAACTGCTGGATCTTGGATTCGATCCGGTTTCTATCGTCGCGGCCATGCCTGAAAGTCTTGCCAAAGAGCCACTTACGGCGCGGCAAGAGCGCAGGCTTGTGATTGCCTCGGAATACAGAAATCTGACCCTGAATTATATTCAAAAGCAAAATCTCAATGCCGATTATGTTCAGACTTTCGGCGCCACTGAGGCGCTTCCTCCGGAAGACGCTGACATGATTATCGACAATACGGCAACCGGAGAAACAATTCGCCAAAATCGCCTGGTCATTGTCGATACACTTCTTTTGTCCAGCACGCGTTTTCTCTGCAACCGAAAGGCCCTGGAAAACGACGTCAAACGCAAAAAACTGGAAGAGTTGGTAATGCTTATGAAGAGCGCTTTAAGAGCCAACGAAAAGGTGCTGCTTGAGATGAATGTCAGCACTGAGAATTTTGAAAAATTGGTGGCAATCTTGCCCTGCATGAAAGCGCCCACTATTTCAGAACTCTACAAAGGCAGTGGATATGCGATTAAGGTCGCTGTTCCTTCTGCAGATGTGTCGCAGCTGATTCCAAAACTCGTTGCCTACGGTGCCACCGACATACTCGAGTACAAGCTGGAGAAAATTGTTGTCTAGCATTTTTGACACGTTGTCACCGTAGGGTCGTCGACATGAGTCGCCCGGGCATCAATCTAGAGGTTGAAGAAATGACAGTTTCACCAGACACGAAAACAAAAACGGCAACGGGCATTCTGCCGAAAAGAGTGGTTTTGGAATTGCCTTTTTACGATCTGCCGCCCGGCGGCAGGCTTAACTATGCGCGCCTGGATTTCTGTGAAAACACGGAAGGCTATCCTGAAACATATCCTCAAGGAATGCCTGCCGATTGGGCGAGCAGTTATCCTGAATACCCGATGCTCATCGAGAAGTTGGCGGCAATGTACGGCATTGCCGGCGAAAATATCATTCTGACCAACGGTAGTGATGAAGGCATCATGGTCGTCAGCAACACTTTCATCGAACCGGGTGAGGACACTGCCATTGTCTCCAAGCCCTGTTTTGCAGTGATTCCTCATTCGCTTAAATTGGCCGGCGCTCAACTTGTAAGCGTGGATGTATTGCCTGATCTCAGTTTTGACATCAAAGGAATTGAAGCGGCGCTGGATAAAGGAGCCAAGCTGGCCTTTTTTGCGACGCCGGAGAATCCAACCGGTGCACAGCTTCCATCTGATGTCATCGAAGGATGGTGCAAGAAATATCCGCAGACGCTGATTGTAATCGATGAAGCTTACGGTGAATTTTCATCAACGACTGTGCTGCCGTTGATCGAAAAATACAACAACCTGTTGATTCTGAAGACCTTCTCTAAAGCCTGGGCCATGGCCGGACTGCGCCTGGGATGCGTGTTTGGGCAGGCTCGACTGATCGAATATTTGAAAATCGTCACACCTGTTTTCAGTGTCAACAATGCGGCGAT
>CAZHEZ010000273.1:0-7640 GCA_964531315.1 uncultured Candidatus Obscuribacterales bacterium
GCAAATGCAAGTGCATGGCGTGTCTAATCCAGTGATCGATCGAAAATACTTTGTCATGTATGTGGGCCGAAAAAATCACATCCACTACGATCTCAGGCATCACACGGTAGTTGAAAAGCATTGCGAACTGATCGTGCACCACGAGCGCATCGATTCCATTTTTGCACCGGCGATTGGAAACTATGGCTATATGCTCAGGCATACAGAATTAGAGCCGCTATTGGCAGCTGCCGAGTCAATTCAAAAACGCGCCAGTTAGTTGCGGCGGTATTTGAAGTCAGCTTGCGACCTTTCGAAATCTTTGCGATTGCGCGATTGTGCTTCGCTGAAATTTTGGTTGAATTTTGCCGAGCGCGCTTCTGCTGCCTTTTGCATTTCCTCTCGCTTTCTATCAAACTCCGCTGACTGGAGGGCTCTAAGCTCAGAGGCAGTATATTCGGGAACTACTTCCAGCGAATTCAAATACTCTGCTACAACCGGTGAATCAACCCAGGCCTTAGTGCCTGCGGCACCGATGATATAGACGTATCTGCGCACGACATAAAGGCGAAAACGTGCCAGCTGTTCTTTGCCTCCCGGCGGAGCCAATTCTACCTGCCGGCCTTGATAGCCCTGCAGGGTGAGCGAATTTCTGCGCACTTCCACGCTCTTTGTGGTTTTAGCAAGATTGGTGCAAACAGCATCGAGAAGAGGACTGATTTTGTCTTGAACAATCATTCCGGGCGCAATCAAGTAAGACATCACATAGGCGCCATTGGCTTCCGGATAACTGTAGTCTACCGAGCGCATACCGAGAGTATTGCTGTATTTTGTACTGGGATTGCCGGGCAAGAGAACCTTAAAACGGCCTTCCGGATATGAATATTTGGATAGTTTGCGGGAGCCAAAACTCACTTTCGCCTGAGCACTTTCTTTCGATCCTGGTTTCACAGCCAATGCGCTGATAGCATCATCGCAAGCAGTTTCGCCTGGCGGTTTTGCCGCTGCATCTTTCGGTGCCGTGGCGGCTGCCGCAGGGGCAGTTGCCACCGCTGTAGATGGTGGCGTATTTGGTGCAGCAACAGGTGCTGCTGCCGGCTTCACCGCCACTTCCTGATTGCCCTTCTGTTGATCGGAAATGATGGATTTAAACCGGGTGAGAAAATCCACTGCCGCGTCAGGCGGGTAATTCAAACGGGTATTGAAATAATGATCTTGTGGTTCTGAATATGGTGCCATGAATAAAACCATGTGCAAGATCATATTGGTTTCACTGGGCTGCCGTTCTTTGCCCGTATACTTGCCCGGCTTCACAACAATATCGCCTGCAACTCCGCCTGATTCGGGAGACAGATCCACCAGCCCCGACTGGGTTCCGTTCAAAGCCCTTGCTTTGTAGTCAAAATGCAACTTATCGGCGCTGCGCACAATTTTGGCTTTCGGATAGTATTCCTTGACCAGGCTCTCGATGTCGGCAAAGACAGCCGACACGTCGGAATTGGCTGGAGCGTCTGCTTTAGCCGGCGTATCCTTCGGATTTTTGGCTTGGCTATCAACCTTGTCTTCCGCCAGGGCGGCGAGTGCTATTGAGGAAAGGATGAGCGAAGTCAGGACGGCGATTACCTGCGTGCGCCGGCAAAAAACCCGACCAACCGGTTTGGAATTATTCATGTCCGCACTCGTCATAAGGGCATCTTCATATAAAGGTGCCACTCACCTCTAATTTATAAACAGGTGCCCAAAACCCTTGTGCGGCAAGGGCTAGTGATCGCATTTTCAGCGTGACGAAGCGGCTTGGTCGGGAACAGAGACGACCTGCTCCAACTCGAAGCCCTTTTTCTTCAAAAGATTCACCAGTCCTGTTTCTCCGACCATATGAGCGGAGCCGACCGCCACAAATAATGGGCTGCCTTTTGTCTTTAGAAAGGGCTCTATCTTGGCAGCCATGCCGACATTGCGATTGTCCAATAGCGCTTTGGTAAAAGGCGCCAACTCGGGATTATCGACGGACATGTGAGCGGCAGTCAGTTCCATTTTGTCCACATCACCCTGCTTCCAGGCGTCAAAAATAGAGGCAAGAAATGCATCGGTATCCTTCATTTCCAAAAGACTGACTTGCAAGAGTTTGTCTTGCACCTCTGGTGCCAGCTTGGAATCAAGAGCGAGCTGAAAGTCGACGGTTTCAAATTCCTCGACCATTTTTTTCGTAGCAATCGCTTTGCCGAGAAAATGTAAGTCAATACCCAATCCTTTCCTCAGCTTTGAAATATCACCTCGTCTGGGCACCGATGCAGAGACCAATTCGCGCACGTACCAGGGCTTGTATGGCTCGTAAATCGCCCAGGACTCGCCTGCCCAATTCAAATAGGCTTCGAACACATGCTTTGTGCTGGGTGACAGATGCTTGCTCAATTTATCTGGCGGTGTATATTTGCCGCTCGTTTCTACGAGCTGATGAACTTTAGCCGGATCAACTTTGCGCTTACTGATATCGACCTCGACAACCAGGCATTTGCTCTCATTGAAGGCTCGCTCGATCTCCTTGGGCAGTGGATAAAGAGATGGTGGCGCCGTGTGTATCGTGCCAAGCAAGTAGACCAGGTCAGGTCCCTTCCTTGCCTTCCAGAAGAACAATTTGCGTGCTGACGCCGGCGGTTTTACCGCTGCGGTTGGCTGAGCGGTAGTAGCAGGAAGTGACACGGCTGCCGCAATCGGCTTTGTGCTGACGGAAGCGTCTTGGGCAGGCGCTGTCTGAGGAGCGGCCAAGGCAGTCGCGGCACTGGCAGTATCTTTTACCTCAGGCTTTTGGACGGCAGCCGTCTGCGCCGGTGCAGGCAACAGTGTGTCAAAGTCTTTGACGACAGACTTGAATTTATCGACGAAGTCGCTTGTCGTATCGGGCGGATAGGATACTTTCACGCTCAAATAACAGTCGTGATTAGCGCAATACGGTGCCATCACATCGGTTTGATAATAATATTCGTTGACCGACTTGGCAGTCACTTTGCTCACACCCGGCTTAATTTCCACATCACCGAGAATTCCACCCACATTCGGTGCCAATTCAGGGCGGTTGGAACTTACGGACATATGCGATGCGACCTTAAATTCAAAATGCAACTTTCCTGAAGTCTCGGTGATTTTGGCATTCGGATAATAGGTGCGTATCAAGTTGGTGATTTCATCATAGACGGGCTTTTTCAATTGAGTAAGATTAGACGTCGCGGCAGTATCTTTTGACTGGTCCGGAGCATTTTTTACCTCGGCTTCAACCGACAAAATCGAAATACAAAATAGTGAGAAGACAACGGTTATTGCAGCGCGCGCATTCATTTAAGCCGTCCTTGAGGTGAACATGCATAGATTTATGCCCAGAGACGATCTAATTTAATACTTGGGCAAAAGCCTATTTTTCTAGAACACCGCATCAGCGGTGAAGTCGATTTGAATGTCTTCGCCTTTCGACTTCATTGCCAGGTTGGTAATTTTGAAATTGCGCCAGCGAGAGTCTTCTTTCTCGAACAGATCGATTTCACCTTTGTGAGAAAGAGGTATGGTCGTTTTCCGCAAGCGTTTGACAATAATTCTCCGCTCCGCAATTCTCAGCAAACCGTTTGTCACTTTGCTCCAGTCCAGACGCATATTGGCCGGCAAGGGCAGGTCCATAGTCAAATCATATTTTACGCGGCTTCTAGAAGAATCGGTGTCTCCAACAAACGCATATTTCACCGAACCGTCACCAGTCAGCTGCGCTTCCAATTTCCAGGGACATTCTTTCCATTCTTCCGTCTTCAGGAAAATTCCGCCTTTTTCAACAGTACCTTCGACAAGCGCATCACCGCTGGCGGTAAAGCTTAGTGAGCCGGCTCCGTGCGCAACCATATTGGAAATGACAAGATCGTCGATTTTCACAGACTTAGCTTTAGCGTTGCGGTAACGCCAGCGTTTGTCTTCCGAAATGGTTTTATCCAGATCCAGGTTGAGGTGATCGGGTATGCGCTTGGAAATAGCCTCGGCAAGAGCCTTTTCCGGCAAACCGACATGGCAGGACTTGAGGTGCAAATGGGCCCGATTTTTAAGCATGGCCAGATCGATGCCGCGAACCTTTACGTCAACCTCTTCTGCTCCCAATAGTTTGGAATGCTGAATAGTGAAGTCGACAGAGCTATTGAGCTGGACTTCTTTGTCAACATCAAGATACAGCTTGCCATTCAGATCGGCCAGATGGATGACACTTTTCGGCGTTTTCAACTGGCCTTCACCAAACTCCAACACAAGTGGCAATTTCAACCTGGTCGGCTCGGAATTGCCGCCTTTCTCAAGGAGCATACTGCTGGGCAAGGTCAATGTCGAAGAACCGGTCGTCGTTAAAGAAAACTTGCTGCCGTTTCCTTGCCAATCTAGCTGTTTCAACTTCGATGTTCCTTTTTCCAGAACAAACGCCAATGCTCCAAATTTGTCATAAGAAACTTTGCCGATCTTGGTGTCTCCGAGATAAAGCGTCAGCCTGGTTTCACGCTTGGCGATCGTGATCGTTCCGGATTGCGCCACCGAGTCACCGTCGGTCGAAAAGTGGGTTGAAGCAGGGCCTCCAGGCGTTAAGTCCACCTGCAAATTAGCCGGTACGGTTTCCGGAAAGTATGCATCAGTTTGATGAATGTCGGTCTTGAGAGTGAGCTTAGTGTCCTTCAGATCCATGCCCGACAGCAAGTGCATATTGTCGTCATCGATACCGCTTGTATGTCTCAGGGAAAATTCTTTCAGATGCATAAGGCATTCTTGTGCCAGAGCGTGACAACGCTTAAATTTGCCGAAGCTGAACCGGCAATGTTTCAAAACTAACTCAGATGGGTTTTCAGAGTCATCTTGAAGCGTGAGAAGAAGCTGATTCCCTCTTTTCTTAGCACGCCCAATGACGCGAGCTGTGCCGCCATCAAATTCGGTATCAACCCTTTGCCCCAACCATTTGCAATTTTTATCGAAGTTGACGTTGAAAATACATTTTGCTTGATAATTCAATTGACTGTCGACAGATACGTTGGTCAGCGAAATAGTTGAATCAGTGCCGACAACCACTGTCTTCGGACCGAATTTTAGTTCGGCGCCGGGCCTAAGCTCCAGCTGTGCCTCCTTGATCTTCAGGCTTTGAATGAGATGGTGCATGTCACCGTTGATTACGCCGACCTGCAAGAGATTGACAAAAAATGCAGCCATTCCCCGAACCAGATCGACCTCACCACTGACAGTGCCTCTGTCCAGTGAAATGGTAAGCGGCACCGGCATCGCCATCACGCTGATCGGGCGCGTCACCGAGAAAAAACCGGTCGCATTGCGCGTAGAAATCACTTTGGGATCATTGACAGGCAATGAAAGTTTGACTTCGAAATTCGTATTGGGAGAAATGGAGATCGGTATATTGCCTATTGAATACGTGCCGGGCGTAAACACTCCGGAAGCGACCAGCTTAATGCTGGAGGAGACATCAGTGAGACGTCTGATGTTCGGGTCGGTGATCTGGACATCGTAATCGGCCTTTAGCACTTGCCTGGGGTGAAAGCCGAAATTACTGCATCCGGCCAGCGTTAGAGAGAAAAAAACAAACGCCAAAATCACCGGCATACTCAAGGTGAGACAACGCAGTTTGGAAAAGGAACCTGTTTGAGGCGCTGAGTGGCGGGCGATTTCCAATTATTGCAGTTTTGTCGCATCCCCCTGATGCGCGAACATTTGGAGCGATTTACTCTGTTCGTTTTCGGTCATATGTAATGGTCGCACGAGTCTTTGACTGTGTCGAAGACCCTTTAGTTTCAACATGTCAAGATAATAAATAAATTGAAAGAAAGGCGCGCAAGCAAATCAATACGCGCCTTTCTTCGTTTCTCAAAGGCAGTCTCTAGCCGAAATAGGGAGGCTCGTTGCCCGGTTTCCACTTAATATTGCAGCCGGCACTGGGTTTCTGGTCTGCCGATATGGGCTTGCCAGCCAGGACACAGTCGATCGCCTGCCGTAAGTCTTCTCCGGTTGTGGGAATGCTGTTTCCCGGCCTTGAGCCGTCCAGCTGCCCTCTGTAGCTGAGTTTGCGCTTCTCGTCAAAGAGAAAGAAATCAGGTGTGCAGGCGGCGGTGTAGTCTTTAGCTACGGACTGCGATTCGTCATATAGCAATGGGTAGTTAAGATTCAACTCCTGAGCGAATTCTTTCAATTTATCAGGGGCGTCGTCTTTGTAATTATCCGCATCATTTGAGGAGATGGCGACAATGGCGATGTCCTCATTGGCATAATCATGCCCGAGCTTAGCCAGCTCTTGCTTTACGTGCACGACATAAGGACAGTGACGGCAGGCGAAAATGATTAAAAGCGCCTTCTTATCGGCAAAAGAACCAAGGGTGTATTTTTTGCCGTCAGAGACGCTGGGCAGGGAAAAGTCCGGTGCCAGGGACCCAAGCGGTCGCATCGTCGAATTCACAAGTACCATGTCAATTTCCTCCTTGCCCAAGCCTGGCCGGTCTCAAGGCTCAAAGAGCGCAAAACCTGACCGGGCGACATTCTAGCCAGGAGAAATTTACCACATACGCAATGTTCACAAGTCGGTAACAACTTGCGACCATCGCCCCTTTATAACTAAGGGTGCAAAGCGGCAGATTCTAGTGCACTTCCGCCTTTGCACCCCAGACACACTTACTAAAACCCCAAATATAAAGGAGTACGCCGCCATGGCATTTCCTTTCCCCGATTTTAGGCATGACCTTGTTTTCAATTTATTCAAAGACATTCACTCCACAGTCGGAGCACGTAAAAAAGGCAAACAAAAGACTGGGCATGGTATTGCCGAGGATACATACGCAGACGGCTTAGACCATCAAAATTGCCGGATAGACTATCAGCGAACCTCTCAAGAATTGATGATGACACTCGGAAAGCACGCAGGCGCTATCAACATCGGCCCTTACAGCGATTACATCACAAGAGACGAATTGAAGAGTTACCTGGTCAGAGCCGGAAGCCATATTGCCTCTCAAGACAGCGCTGACTTGCTGCAAGTAATGCGCGATTTCAAAAGCATTGCTAAGAATGACGGAAAGGGAATTTCATATAGAGACATGGCTATCTATGCAGTCGAAAATCAAGATGCCGATCGCAAGATTATGATCTCTCGAGAAAATGAAAAGCTGTGGCAATCGAATCAAAGCCTTAGAGCTCAAAGCGATTACCAAACATTGCAAAGACTGGCCTAGATGCTGCGATCTGTCACATTTGTATAGCGGAAACGACACCCAGACAGCGCCTTTTGCAGAGCGGCAATCTCTCTTTCAGACCAGCCGGCGCGACTAAAACATAGAATTCGCAGTGACTTGAGAGTAGCCAGGTACGGTAAGGCCTTTGCTGTCACTTTGTCGCCGATCAACGACATAGAAATCAGTCTTTTGTTGCCCGCAAATGCTTTTATGGACTGATCATTGACGGCGGAGCACTCATCTAATTGCAAAGCCTTAAGATTTGGAAAACGAGCCAATTCCGCTAGATCTGCCCCCGTCAAGTCGGAACTCGACACAGACAGACTTTCCAGCGATTTAGAACGATTCAATGCCTTTATGATCTGACCAGTCTTTGGAATTCCACTGATTCCTCGCCAGGCTGCACCTTTCTCGACCGGCAATGAG
>CAZHEZ010000274.1:0-7616 GCA_964531315.1 uncultured Candidatus Obscuribacterales bacterium
GGAGCAGCTGATTTTGTCGGTTGGTGGCGGGTTTATCGAAACCACCAATGAAGCAGGAAAACGGCGTCCCCCTGAAGAAGAAGAATCGCTTGCGAAAGTCCCGCATCCATATAATTCCGCAAATGAGTTTGTCAATCAGTGCATAAAAACAGGACTTGCACCATGGCAGGTGGTCATTGAAAACCAGGCTTCCCTGGGCATGCCAGAGGTTCAATTGAGAAAAAATCTGAATGACATATTGAACACCTTTTCCAAATGCATCGAGCGCGGCCTTAATACCGACGGAATTTTGCCAGGCGGTTTGAATGTCAAACGTCGAGCAAAAGCGCTCTACCAGCAACTCAAAGAAGGAAAAACACCGGCGTGGGCAGGCAGTGATTTGCGCCCGTCTGTTTATGCCATGTCGGTCAATGAAGAGAATGCCGCCGGAGGAAAAGTAGTAACTGCACCGACAAACGGCTCATCAGGACTGATTCCGGCAGTTTGGCGCACACTTCAAGAAAGCAATAATCTCTCGCCAACTGATTTGCAAAATGGACTGATCGTAGCATCTGTGATCGGTGCGCTCGTCAAAGTGCATGCATCGATAAGCGGCGCCGAAGTCGGCTGCCAGGGCGAAGTCGGCACCTCATGCGCAATGGCGGCGGGCGGTGCCGTGGCAATGCTGGGCGGCACTCCGTATCAAATCGAACAAGCCGCAGAAATTGGAATCGAGCACCACCTTGGTATGACGTGCGATCCAATAATGGGTCTTGTGCAAGTACCGTGCATAGAGCGAAACGCAATGGGTGCGGTGAAAGCCTTGAATGCAGCGGCTTTGTCTCTGGCATCGGACGGCAATCACTTGATCAGCCTCGATCGCGCGCTCGAGGTTATGAAGCAAACCGGACTGGATATGAATCAAAAGTACAAAGAAACAGCCACAGGCGGTCTTGCACTCGGTTAGAGCAAATTTTGCTAAACCGGGCGACGCATGGCGTCGTCCCTACAGAAATTGGGTGGACAATAGCCTCTGAAACCCACCCGTATTGACACAAACTTTACTTGACAACCTTCCAATTTCCGAGGTACATTGGGTCACCCTGGAGTATTTTCTCCGCCTTCGTATAACCAGTTAGTCGCATTAACCTTACTACCCAAGTCTGCAAGTTAGTTCCGGTCGGCATAAGCTGCCCGGGGTGATTTTGGACCGTTACTTAAATGGAGTCCCAAATGAGTTCTTCACTGGGTGATTTCACGCCCGCTGTCGCCTCTTCCAAAGACGAGTCACTGAAGCTCGAAGCGCACACTGACGCCAAGGGCGTTACTACATACCAATTGCGCACCCGGGACGCAAAGACTCAGATTGAAACAGAAAAGACTTTCGACAGCGAACAACGTCTTATACGCATAGTTAAACATTCCACTTCCAGCCAGTCACAGACTGATCTCGACCCGGTTAGCGGCTCGACACTTCGCATTACCGAGCATAACGCCTTGCCGGACGGCAGCAGATTGACAAAAGAGACCATTTACGCGGAGGGAAATCAATCAAACGAATCGGTAGTTGTAATTTCGGCAGAAGGAGAAGTAATTCGTCGTGTCGAACGCCAGATGGTCGGCATGCACACTGTGTTTCAAGGGCAAACTGAATATCAAGGAGACAACCCGCAAACAACAGTCAATCATTATGTTGATATTTCCAGCGGTCGATTGCTTCGCAGAGAACAAATTCAGTGGTTGGATGCCAAACATCGTTCAGTGACTGAAAATCTCTATTTTGATGAAGCCGGCTTTGTTACCCGTTTTACTAAGACACTCTTTCATTCCGGAGCAGGAGCATTCCTTGAGGAAAGTCAGGAATTCTATTCTGCTTCCACGACCCTCCAGAGAAGAGAGCTCTGCGTCTACAACGCGCAAGGTGTGAGGACCTGCGTGGATGTCGTTGAATATGCAGACGATGGCGAGATCGTGGAAAGAATGTCTCAATTCTTCGACGAGGAGGGAAACGCCGTCAGAGACTCAAATGAGATCCAGTAATGAGAGAAAAAACCTCATCTTCACTTTTGTCTGCTTACCACAAACTGACAATACTTACCAAAACCCTGGTCGCACAGGTGATTGATTTTGCTCGCCTTACCAGTGCGCCGACGAATCAGTCTTTACTGGTTGTCCCAATCCCAGTTGCGAAAGTTTCTGGTGCATGCGATTCACGCTTGTACTATAAAGCCCGTAGCTGATCCGCTTATTGGGATCTTTAGAAATCATCGATTTATCGAGTGCCGATATCGCACGCTTGTATAGATCCGCTGCCTCAGCGGACTTCGATGTCTTGCTCATACTGTCTGCCAGCTTTTCCAGAGAGGATACCAGCGCAAAATCTTCAGCTCCAGGAAGAGACTCTCGTATCTTGAGGGCTTCTTTCAGATATTCTTGCTCTTTTGGATTGCCGGTTTGCAAACTGCCGGCCAGTTTTTCCAACGCCTGCGCATAGACAACCGTTGTCGCCAAAGGTGTGCCTTTGCCTCCGTTAATGACTCGGCCAAGACACTCTTCAAGTTCCGATTGACGATGCGCGGCCAGATAAACATCTGCAAGAGCAAGAGACATTTTTGCCGTCTCTATATTGGACACGCCTTGACCGGCTGTTTCTCGCAATGCAATTATTTTACTCAAAACACGGGCTGCATTGTCATAGTCTTCTCGCGACGAATAACTGCGCGACAACTCGAGATAATCAGCGGCCACTTTCGACTCGAGAGACGCTTGCGAATATGTAGGCGCTTCCTGAAATGCCGTGTTGAATAACAGCTCTGCCTTACCGATTTCGCCCTTGGACAGTGCCGCTTCACCTTCGATAAAATAGCGACTGAAAACAAATTGTGGTGAATCGCCGGAGCTTAGCTTCACGCATGTCAATGAGGCCAAAAGCTCAGCCTTATCCATGGTGCCTGCACCAAATGAAATTATTTGCTTTGAGGTCACGAACAAATCCGTATACTTATCCGGAGACCAGGCATAACGCACGACCACGCAGGAAATTTGCGGATATCCGTCAATCACACGCTTGGCTGCCAATACGCTGTCGATACGCATCACTTCTTCTGTAGCCGGCTGATAATTTCCAACCCGCAGCACGGCCTGGTTGGGGCCAACTTGCACGGTGAGAATTGTAGCCGGCGTAAATATCTTGTCCTTCAATATCTGCGCCTTGAGCGCCTCACCGCTGTCCAGAGCCAGACATTGGCCCGTCGAGCTGGCCGCCAGCAGGCAAAGGGAAACAATCAAAGACTTGTTTAGACGCAGGGACATAGTCCGATTATGCCCAAACACCTTTCTTTGCCTACCGGGTTCAGCTTAGTCCGGCTTCAAACTTTATTTCAAACTTTATATAGATCGGCAATGCGCTCTAAAGAGTCGGCGAATTTTACCGCTGCCGGGGGATGGAAAGAGAAAAAGAGGGATGGTTCAACTAATTCCAATTCCAAAACCAGCGGTTTGCCCACTGAATCGCGCACCAGATCGACCCGTGCATAAAGTGGACTTTCTGTCAGATAGTCAATGACTTGTTGGGCCACAGCCACTTCTTCCGGATCGGTCGAGACTGAAGTTTCGCCGGCATGACCGCCCGGCGCAAGAATCTGAAAACTGGTTTTACGCACGGTATGCGAATATTCACCGCTCAGAAAAATCAGGGCCCGCTCGCCATAATCATCAACGGATGAAAGAAATGGCTGAATCATGACGTCATCAGTTTTGGCCAATTGGCCGGCATGTTCCTCTGCCGCTTTAATGTTTTGCGCTCTACCATGGCCGGATTCATCAAGGGCTAATTTCTTAACTCCAAAAGTGGCAAGCCCGACTGCCGGTTTTACAATTGCTTTTTGCCATGGCAATCTGTCAAAAACTCCAATTGCGCTTTCGCCTTTTTGCACCCAGTGCGTTTCAACAACAGGCAAATTTGCCGCGCTCAATTCTTTCAAATAAGTCTTGTGGCTGCTCCATTTCATAATTTCGGGCGGATTAAGCAGTCTGGACTGCTGCGAAACTTTATCCATCCACGCATAAAATTGATCTTTTTTCAGATGATAGTCCCAGGCAGAACGCATGATCGAAACGTCAAAAGTCGACCAATCAATTGATTCGTCATCCCAAATGCAAGTGAAGACTTGGTGTCCGCGCTTGACCAATTCGTCTTTTAAAAGGCAATCGTCCGGATCGAGATCCGGCAGCCCGTCATACGTGATCAGCGAAATGTCCAATTAGTATCCCCCGCACCTTCAATATTTGCTGTGATTCTAGCAGCACCCGTGAATGATAGTTATATCCTCACTGCACGGCCACTAATGTCGAGGCGCAATTGGCGAATGCAGAGGGGCAAATATTTCAACCGGCACATCGTGAGTCTTTCTTATGTCACTGATCTGACAGCGCGGCAAGGCTCGGCGCAGAGATTCAACTTCTTGTCCTTTGAATTTAGCAAAGCTGATATGCAGCTCGGTCAAACTGGTCAACCGTTTCAAGTGTGCCGTGCAGGCGCCGGTCACTTTTGTACCAGTGAGGTCAAGGTAATGCAAATCTTTCAAATTAATGAGATGAGCAATACCTGTATCGGTGATTTTGGCGTTTGCTTCAAGGTGCAAAGACCTTAGTTTGGTTAATCTGCCAACATGAGCAAGAGCCCGATCATCCAATCCGCAAGAGCCCAGACGCAGAATTTCTACGGCTTTTAGTGCCTCGAGATCAACCATTGAGCTATTATGGAGGTCATTATGTGCTGCATTCAAGATTGCCAACCTAGTGAAGCAAGAAAGCAGGGCAAAACTTTTACCCGTGATCATCGTTCTTGATATATCCAGGTCACGCAAGTTTTTCATATTACGAAAAGATTGCACGCCCTGGTCGCCTATGTCCGTTTGTTCAAGATTCAGATTGCGCACGGCAGTCAAGTTTTTGAAATCCGGAGATTGCGCATCACAAATATTGAATCTGCCCATATTAAGTGCTACTAAATATGGTGCTTCTATGTGACGCAGAAAAGAAGTATCTTTGGCACCGGCGTAGTTGAAAGTCAGTCCTAATGCCGCCCCTGGCGGGATAGCTACAGCACCTCGCGCCGGCTGGAAGTCTCGACATTTTTCCTTGTCGCGGGCAGGATACAGCACAAGCGCCCCCACCGAATAGTCTGTCGGAAAATGAACAACGACTTTGGCAGCGGAGTGATTAGCTTTTCCTGCCGCTGCCACGGCGGTTGAAATCTGTACTGCGACGAGCAACGTCAAAGCACAATGAGTAATGAGTCTAAGTTTGCCAAAAATTGTCTGCATTTCAAAAGTTAGTCAAATCCTATTTATGGACAGGGCTCTTTATCGAAAGAAATTTGTTGATTTCCAGTATCTGAACAGTGTATCCAAGGCGCTTAGCGATTGCCAGCGCCTCGTTGGCGGCAGCCTGCGAGGCAGATTTATTGCCCCGGGCCAGCTCAAGCTTGGCCAGATTAGGATAGAGTGCTTGAAATAAAGTTTCTGCAGCATTGGGATCTTGTCTTGCCTCGTGGGCTGCTTGCCTGAAGTATTTGATTGCCTCTTCGTCCTTCTTTTGTGCCGAATATATTGCACCGATTACCAGCAGATCTTGTGATTGTCCATTGTGATTATCCTGCCAGTTAGGGCTATTTTGGAGGATGGCTAAACAGCGCTTAAAAAGGAACACGGCTTTGTCATAATTTTGCGTCTCAAAATAGTAATTGGCCAAATTTCGGTAGGGATAATACAAGCTTTGAACACCGGCGTGCTTGGCCATGGCTGAGGCAAGCTGTGTTTTAAAGCAGCCCTCTGCCTGTTCGTAATTGCCCTCCGCCTGGTAGCAACGGCCAAGACGCGGCAGAATTTCCTGGCGCCAATCTCGATCGTTAAATCCGCCCGCTTCGGGACTGATTTTAATCGCTTCCTGGAATGACTCCTCAGCCTCCTTGTATTTTCCCTGACCGTATTGTGCACGCCCTAAAAGATCTTTTCCCGCGACAAGACCAGGGAAGTCCGGTCCCAGCCTAAGCATGATTCGCTGTTCACGTTTGAGCATTTGCTCGGCCAAAGCATAGTTGTGAGAATATTGCATAAGGCAGTCAGCAGTATCTCGCAGTGTCGCAGTCAATCTCGGGTCATCCTCTCCAAAGGTCTCGGCTACTTTGAGTGCCTGAGAATAAAGGCTCGTAGCCTTGTCATAGAGATGTTCTTCAATAGCCCCTTTTGCAGCCATGGCGGTTTCCGCCCATTGCTCCTTTTGCGCTAATGCTGGTGGCATTGTAATAATCAAGCCAGAACCAAATAAAACGATCATCGGCAACGAATAAATGCGCATCTCAGCCGCCCTCACTGGATGAAATCAACTGAGGCTGGGGGATCTTAAAGGCATATATGATTCCGACATCATTGTCTGTTATCTCCAAGGTGCCGCCATGGGCTGTCACTATGCCATTACAAATGACCAACCAGAGTCCGGTCCCTCTTGAGTTGTCCGGCATTTCCTCAGAGCCGGAGAGCTTTGCCTTTTCTTGCCTGCAGACCACCTTAAACTGCGTTCCGTCTCCGGCTTTGGTCTCTTCAGCGAAGATGCCGATCTCTGTAGGAAGTGGAGTTTTTCTGAGCGCATCCATAACGAAAAGCACGATCACCTCAATCAGTCTTCCGGCATCACAGAACAGCTCGCAATCTTTTGCATGATTGGTGACATGAATGTCCGATTTTTTTGCGAAATCGACAACAGCATCAATGGCGTCGTTAACAATGAAAAGCGAAGAATTGACCTCTCTGTCCAGCTCAAGGGCGCCGGCTTGAATCTTTTCCAGGTCAAGTAGCCCGTTAATCAACGCCAGCAGTCTGTGCAACTCTTGCTTTGACTTTACTGCCATATCCTTTTCTTGCTGGCTCAATTGACCATGTATGCCGACGACAAGGAGATCCATAATTGCCTCGACATTAGTCAGAGGCGTTCGCAGATCGTGACTGACCATATGCACCAGCTCTTTTCTGGCATTCTCGAGTTGATAGCGCTCAGAGACATCGACCAGGATTGCCAGATTTTTTTTCAGATTCTGGTAATAGAGGTTATTGATGTGCAACTCGATTGGCAAAGTCATCCCATTGCCTCGAAGGCATGAAATCTCTTCAAATTGTCCGGGCAGTAAATCGGCGACGGCATTGGGTGGTGCTCCGCTTTTTTCCTGTCTGGCCGGTTTGATGAAAGCACTGACGTTTCGCTCCAACAAGTCGGTGGCGGAGGTCAGCAGCATTTCTTCGACTTTCTTATTGGTCAATTCAATATTGCCGTCGTCATCGTGGATCAATAATCCAACAGGCATGTTTTCGATTATTGCCAAAATCCTTGCTTCGCTTTCCTTGAGGAGATTTTCGGCCGCCTTGCTCTCGGTTATGTCATGGGCAACACAAAAATAAGTGCGTTCGTCTGATGACCAATAGGTCGACCAGAGCGTATCAATCAGCCTTCCATCTTTGTGTTTGATTTTGCTTTCGAAATTCATTTCAACAGTCGCACCAGCCTGATCACGGGCAGCGGGAAAGGGGGCTGCCAGCTCGTCATGTGAAATTATTGAAGCAACGCTTCGGCCCAGCAGCTCC
>CAZHEZ010000275.1:0-7587 GCA_964531315.1 uncultured Candidatus Obscuribacterales bacterium
TGGCTATCTGCTAGTCTAGGGAGGGGGGCATGAAGGCGATTGTCATCCAGCACGGCGGTGAAGTTGGAGTGGAAACTGAAATCGGCAAAGGCTCAACTTTCTGGTTTGAATTGTTGGCAGGTGAGTTGCCGCCCACCGCGCCTGACGAAACTCTCACCTTGCACAGGCTAAGAGTAATGCTGGTGGCCGACGATGAAAAATTGACCGAACCACTCAAAGACATATTGCAAAAATCCGGCTTCGACCTTTTGCGCGCTGCCACACTGGCGCAGGCTGAGCGCATTATTGACAGGACCTTCCCGGATATAGTTTTGGTCGATGTGGAACTGGCAGATGGAAGCGGATTGGAAATAGTCAATCATGGCGGTGGTGCCATCCTCTCTCACGAAGTGCCGATCATTCTTCTGGGCGGCTGGAACGAAGAAACAGGCACAATCGCCAATCCGGTCTTACTGGATCTGCAGAAAAATCCATTTGACTGCGCACGCTTGCGTAAGGTCGGCAAACAAGCCGGCGTACAGGCAGCAGAAAGCAGAGTACTGGTGATTGAGGGTGATTCTGCAAAATCCAATCTCCTGAAAAAGCAAATCAAACAAGGCGGATTTCAGGTCCTTGACGAAATCGACCAATCAATTTCAGGCATGGTGAGAGAGCTCGAACCAGACATAATCGTGCTTGATCTGTCCGTTTCCAACGAACGCTGTTTTGAAGTTCTGGCCGGATTGAGGCAAGGTGAGGAGCATTCCTTGCCCCTTGTTGTATATACGGAGAATGGTCTGGCCACTGCCGACATCAATAAAATGACGCTGGGTCTGACCAGGCACCTGAAGGGAGCAGGTATATCCACAGATGAATTTTGCGATTCAGTCAATCGTCTTATGCAAGGCATCGTGATGACGACCGCAGAAAGCAGCCCTGCAATTGGCTTGCCCAATAGTCAGGAGGTTCTTTCTTGATTTTCAGCGCCTGTCCGCGAACTATCCAGATTAAATATCCGTGAATATCTGCCACTGAAAGGGTATGATTCCGGTGTGAGACTTACTACGTGGCGTAAGCTTTTGCAAAATTTCCTTCAAACAACGGGCGGGCTTTCAGGAGGGCGTATCTGATTGCACGGAAAACTTGATCTTGGCAAAGCTAAGGGACTGAAAAAATCTGAGATTAAACAGCTCAATCGGCTCCTGCAGCAAAGAATTCCAGCCGGTAAATTGCTGACTATAGACCTGGCTGAGAGCATATCCGAAATATCTGATTCGACCGGTCACCCTGTTTCAGTTGTCGTCAATCGGCGTGGACAAATAGTCAACATCACCCTTGGTCATCCAGCTGAAGTGAACATGCCGGAGCTCAGAGGCGTGAGAGTCGGTCCCGGCAGACTTTGCGGGCACAGAATCATTTATACAAATTTGGACAACGGCAAAAATGGTCAGGCCAACAAGCTGTCTTTCCGGAAAGAAGACTTGCAATGCCTGCTCAAAAATCGTCTTGATGCTATCGCCCAAGTTTCCGTAGACAGCAATGGTGCTTTCAGTCGCTCCAAAGGAGAACAGACAAGATTCGCCGACGTTGTCCATATCGCTCATATTCTGCCCGGACGCGATTCTGAAGGTCAGCTCTGGAAGCTCTTCCCGCCCATGACGGCAAGACGCGCGCAGGAAGAGGATTTCGAAGAACTGATTCAGGCTCTGGAAAACGAATTCAGGCGTGAAGCACCCGGACTTCAGGTGGCAAAAGGAGAGGAGCGCGCCATCTTGGTCGGGCTGATCTCAGAAGGACATGATGCCTTCCAGGTAGAAGACGATTTGGATGAGATGTCGCTCCTGGCCAAAACTGCCGGAGCAACAGTCTGCGGTCGTTTGACTCAATCACGCTCGCAACCCGATCCCAAGTATTTCCTTGGCTCCGGAAAAGTACAGGAATTGGCTCTACTCGTCCAAGAAATGGGAGCCAATATTGTCTTTGTCGACAAAGAGCTCTCTGCCAACCAGCAGCAGAATCTTGAATCCGTCGTAGCTGTAAAGGTTATCGATCGCACCGAACTGATCCTCGATATTTTTGCTCAGCGTGCTCAAACCAAAGAAGGCAAACTGCAGGTTGAACTGGCCCAACTGAAATATCTTTTCCCGCGGCTGGTCGGCAAAGGCACGGCCATGAGCAGACTGGGCGGCGGAATCGGAACCAGAGGTCCTGGTGAAACAAAACTGGAAGTCGATCGCCGGCGCATACGCGATCGCATTACGTTTTTAGAACGAGAAACACAGAGAATCAAAAACTATCGCGATACACAAAGACGCAAGCGCACCGACGAAAACCTGCCTGTTGTTGCCCTGACCGGATATACAAACAGCGGCAAATCGACGCTTTTGAATGCTCTGGCCAAATCGGACATGGTTGTCGAAGACAAATTGTTCGCCACTCTCGATCCGGCGACAAGACGGACAACATTGCCGGACCACTCACCGGTTTTGCTCACCGACACAGTCGGATTCATCAAGAAACTGCCGACATCACTGATTGCGGCGTTTAGAGCAACGCTGGAAGAAGTTGCCGTTGCCGATGTGCTCTTGCATGTAGTCGATGCCAGCCATCCGAATGTAATGGAACACATGAGTTCCGTCTACGATGTTTTAAGCGAACTGGGTGCTGTGGATAAGCCTATCATCACAGTTTTGAACAAAACTGATAAGGCAAGAAAAGAAGATCTCGAGTGGTTGTCCGCTCAAGTTCCCAATCCTGTTATGGTATCAGCGGTAATGCGCACCGGACTTGGTGGCTTACTGTCAAACATTCAAACAGTGCTGGAAGAAGTCTGCCCATCACGCAGATTGCACAGCGCCTGAGTTTTTGCCAGCTAAAAAATGGCAGGATCCCGCTCGCTCGGGCGTTCGCCAGACACGACCTTGCATTTTTTCGGCAGTGCTGCTTTGAATTTGGCGACGTCCTCTGCAGACCATTTTTCAAATGGAAGTGAAACACCTTCCAAACTTGGAATGGCAAGCAGATACTTAACGCATGCCGGTGTGACGCTGCAACCGTTCAATTCCAGAAGTGTCAGTTTTTTGAGGCCTACCAATTTGGCAATTCCGGCGTCAGTAATATCCTTGTTGTTGCGGATCATTAAAGTCTGAAGATTGGCAAGAGTATTTACCCCATCCAGATTGGAATCCTTCAACTGGCAGTCACAAATAGACAGGTAGATGAGGTTTTTCGAGCCTCTTAGCGCAGGAAAGATCAGTCCCCCATTGCTGTTGCCGCCCATGCGCAGATTTACCAGTTTTTTCAGCCTGGGAAATTTTGCTACCGCCTCACCGGTAATTTCAGTCGAACCAATGCTCAACTCTTTTAGATTGGGCATATGCTTACCAATCAACTCAAACCCGGTATCGGTTACTTCCGTTAAATCGAGAGAGAGTGCCTGCAGTCCTGTCAAAGGCAAAATATCATGCACGAATTTGTCGTCTATGGCACCTAACACCTTTTGGGCGGAAATGCCGTAGAGATCGTCTTTGCCAAAACCACGCAAGGAGTTGGGATTGCTGACCGTTTCATTGCGAATTATCAAAGTAAGCCGCTCATCTGCAGGCACTTGCACAATATCTTTAGCGACATAGACCTTTCTTTCAGAACGCTCCGATGGCATCGTTTCCAAAAGTCCGAAATTCTTGTGATCAGGAAATCTGAAGCGCTTCCAGATGCGTCCATAACTATCCTTATACAAAGAGGCATAAGGCTGCACCTTCGCCAACATGTCGCTGCCGATCCAATTGTCGGATTTGGGGACGTCTTCCTTTTGATATTGAACATTCTGGCGTGTGTAAAACCAAACTGAAATCGAGCCGGCAATTAGCCCCAAAATGGCAATGGAGATGATCCAGGGCAGCATTTCTTTGCGACTGCGCCTTTCTCTTAAGTCGCTCGCCTTCGGCACAGAGGCAACCAGGGGTTGCTTCCCGCCGCGAATCAAATTGAGGTCGACTTTTACTTCATCAAATGATTGATAGCGATCGTGCGGATCTTTGGTCAGCAACTTGGCGAGCATTTTTTCCAGGGCCGGTTCATCAACCAGTCCTAAAGACGCCTCTTTGAGAGTGGGCGCTTTGCCGGTTTGATGAAGCATCATTGTGTGCAATGCTGTATCACCAGCAAAGGGAGGCAAGCCGCAAATACTCTCAAACAGCGAGCAACCAAAGGAATAGATATCGGCTCTGTGATCTACCTTTGCACCCAGGCACTGTTCCGGACTCATATAAGGTGGGCTGCCGAAAATCTCTCCGGTCCGCGTCAATCCCTTGCCTTGCTCGTCGGCGGAAAGGAGTTTGGCTATGCCGAAGTCCACAACTTTCACGCAAACTCTGCCTGCCTGGTTGCCGACAATGATATTGCTCGGTTTCAAATCTCTGTGAATGACGCCTTTATCGTGAGCATGTGCCATGGCACTTGAGACCTGAGAAAATATCTCCAGAGCTTCCTCAAGCTTCAGTCGCTGCTTTTGCCTGATCAAGTCTGAAAGGCTTGGGCCTTGCGCATATTGCATGACGAAAAAAGGAACCACACTGTCGACCAATCCAAAGTCTGTGACTTTTACAATGTGTTCGTGGTCTAGCAACTTGGCGACCACGGCCTCGCGCTGAAATCTCTGAGCCGAGACAGGCTCAAGTCGGGCCGAAGAAACCTTAAGAGCGCAAACTTCATTGAAAATCAGATGCTGGACCTTGTAGACAGTGCCCATGCCGCCCCTGCCCAGTATTTCCAGAATTTTATAGCGATTGTCGACAATGGCGCCCAACTCGAAAACCATGCCGAAAGTGACGGGCATATGCGAGTCTTCGCCCGAAACCTCAAGGTGAATAGTCTTTTCAGCGTCCTTCAAATCAGGATCGCTTATTTCGGCACTCATTAGATAACCCCTTCTACTATGTACCTCAAAAGCAGGCGGGACCATCAACAAAAGGCTATTTAGTCAACGGCAATCAGGACAGCCGGAGCCGGAGCCACAGCCCGTCAGCGCCTGCCCGAATAAAAGAGCAGCTGCTTCAGACCGGGGGGCTCAGACTCTACCGAAAGAACAATTGATGTATACACTGGCGTATCCGGCGCCGGTTCTTCTGCAGAGTAAAAATTCATTTGATTCATTCTTTGTACAAAGGGAGCAAAGGATTGTTTGGGAACGAATATGGCGGCAGGAGACATAGTTTTCGCATTTAATTCGAGAAAGAGACGCAGACAGGCATTGGCAGCCGCCTTCACCTGTTCGTCGTCAATCGCACCGCCGCCGTGAAGAACGTGCAGAGCCACTTTCTGGGGCGCCTGAAAAGGAAGTTTTCCCAGTCGGCGCAAGCCAATCGGCTCGCCTCTGCGATACCAGATCACCTCATATTTGCGGCTGTTTTGATCTTCGGGAGTCTGGCTGGCTACTCGCGCCAGAACAAGTTTGTCAAAACCCTTCTTGTCGTTTTTCAGATAATTGCTCAAAGATTCGGTCTTAATATCGATTATTTGAGTAAAACGGGCTTTCCAATCAATCTCAGAATCATCAGCCTCATCATCGTCGTCGGCCAAAGCAGCAAAAGGCGCGAAAAGCAGGCATTGCAAAAGGATTAAGGTCAGAAAGAATTTTGATGATTGACTCAAAGAAAAATCGCCTCAGGGATTAACCTTAATGTCTGCCCGGATTGAGGATCTTGGCTGGAAATCTGGGCATTATTGACCATAGTCAGGAATATAATGGAATCTATCAGGTTTTCAGCCGTCCGATCCAGGGATTCAAATTTCCAGTGCGATCAATCTCGAGATTCTCCACGAAACGCGCCTCTACTGTGGCCTTGCTCTCGTTGTTTGCTGTTTGTTTTGGAACCTCCAGCCTGTGGACGGCTTCCATAGCAGACAATGCGCCAAAGCCTGAAACCGCCTCCGCAAAAGAGAGCAAAATGCCACCTCAAGGGGAAGGAGGATGGCGCGAAGACACACTGATTGTGGTCGCCAATCCGAAATCAACCCAGCAAGACCTTGAGGACGCGCTTGGTGAGGTGCGCGGGACGGTGAGCCGCAGGCTGAAGGTTGGTACTCAAGAGTTTTTGGTGATTAAAACTGAAAAGGGCAAGCTCGAAGAGACCTACAAAATTATGGTCAAGGACAGCAAGCACTTTACGATCGTACAGCGCAATTTCACTTACAAAAAAGAAGTCTGCAATGTCGTCGATGATCCTGGTTTTCCCAGCCAATACGAATTGGCCACCTTAAATGTGCCGGCAGGCTGGTGCAATGGTGCTACCGGACAGGGGCAGACGATTGCAATTCTGGACACCGGTGTCAATCCGATTCCTGAGCTGCAAGGAAAATTGCTGACTGGATTCAATGCGACAGTCGGCAGTGGACCCGGAGACCATGACACCGATCCCGATACTTTCGGACATGGCACCGCCTGCGCCACCACAGCCGCGGCTGCTTCAGACAACGGGACCAATACAGCCTCACCTGCCTATAACGCTCAGATCTATCCGATCATCATCAGCGACAGTCAGGGATTTTCCGATGATGTATCGATCATTGCGGCAGTGGGCGATTGCATTTCTCACAATATCAGGATAGCCAGTTGCAGTTTCAACTCCACTCCTCCGTATTCCTTTTCCAGTGCTCTCAATCACCCCGCTCTGCAGACAGCCTTCACACAATTTAGTGACTCCGGTGGTCTCCTCTTCAATGCGGCCGGCAATGAAAAGAAGAAATGCAAAGATCCGCTTCGACCTAATTTGATTGTTGTAGAAGCGATCGATTCGACCCTCAAGATCGCCAAGTTTTCAAATACTGGATCTTCTGTGTGGTTTGCCTCTCCAGGTGTTTTGGTTCAGTGTTCGGACAAATCCGGAGCACCCGTGATGGTAAGCGGTACATCGTTTTCCAGTCCCCTCACGGCTGGAGTAGCAGCTATGGCTTTGAGCGTTCATCCGACCGACACCGGACCTCAGCTTCTCAATCGGTTGGCCACTACGACCTTCCATTCGTTTAAGAAATACAAGTTTAATCAGTACGCATATGGAATTCCCAATGCGCAAGCGGCCAGTCAATAGTGACAAGCTGTCAGATCAATTCTCGCCGGTCTCAGCGCGGCAATATGATGCTGATGGTGGCCCTGGTGATCGGCATGATAGTAGTGGTTCTCCTCATCGGTTTTGCGCTCATGCTCATTTTTTCTTCCGCGAGCCGCGGAAAAAATGCCGCAGATGAGTTGGCACTGGGAGCAGCAAAGATCTTGAATGCCGATGACAGACAAGGCCGGGCCAACATCCTGGTCGAGCGTTCTCGAGAATTGGTTTTTTCATCGCGCCAAAATTACAACGACGTGAGCCGGCGTCTGCGCCATCTAGAACCTCTTTCGCGTCAACTCGTCGACGAATCAAGGCAGGGTGCACAAAGTGTGGAAGAAGAACGCCAGACCATTATGGCCCTTTCCAAGAGCGAACTATCAACAGCACTAAAAGATGATGCTAAGCAACTCTCAGACAGGTCTTCAATCAATCTCAATTGGTTCAAGACCACTGCACCAAAGATCATTGCCTGTCAGGTCGGTATTCTTAAAGATTGCGATTC
>CAZHEZ010000276.1:0-7558 GCA_964531315.1 uncultured Candidatus Obscuribacterales bacterium
GGAAATCCACAATTTTAGGTTTGACGTCCATACCTTTCGATTTCGCAGCTCTCGCCTAAGCTAATGTTCATTCTGTCAGAAAGCGCATAGAGGTAGCTCATACGCCAACATGCCCAAAAGCCTCATGACACTAAATACGGTGTCATCCAGTGCCAAACAATTCGCAAAAAAGACCAGCCAAATAATTCGCCAAGTCACACCACAACGCCCTAAGAAATGATGCGTGGTCGTTACCACCGCCTAGGCTTCCGCTTCACGTTTGCGGACCTGCCGCTGTTTGACCGGTGCCGCTGCTACGGTCGTCTGGGGTTTTCGTCCTCTTGTGGCTGGTGTGGTGGTAACTGCGCTGGCCGTCTCTGACTTCGGCTTTCGCCCCCTACGCTTTGGCGCCAGAGCGGCTACGCTCTCAGCTTTTGGTTTCCGTCCGCGCTTGGCCGGCAGTTCGTTTGCGCTGGTCGTTGGCTTTGGCTTTGGTCCTCGATCCAGGCCAGCTCTAGGTTAATAAGCCTTGTCCCCAACATTAAAATCTGTAAATATTTAGACTTATTGCCACTTTGTGAATTCACCGCTATACTTGACAAATCGAGAAATAATTGTCGGGTCAGCAAGATCGCTTTTGGCGATTCTCTTGCAACTCGAACAAGGTATCCGCCCCCCACCAATACTGGAGGACGACCGATGACACCCATCAAAAATAGATTCACCCTAGGTAACGAGATTCTCTTCGTATCGATCTTGACTCTATTGTTTGCGCCCCACAACTACAAACTCCCTGGTTTAGCGATTCTCTGTGTTTGCCTGATAACCGCTGCAGTTATCGATTGGAAGAAGAACACAAAGCGCGTCAGACGCATCACCAGGCGGGTCGCAACCTGCAGCTGCGTGAAAGCTAGAGAGACGATTTCGCACATGCACGTGCCTCAACTGTTGAAGATCAGTTGCACCGTATGCGGTGCAGAATCTACATAGTTCAAATCGACCCAATCGACCCCATTGCTCAAAACATATTGCCTGATGCATGACAGCTACGCTGGTGTCATGCAACGTTCTTATACCTAGGAGTGGGCGCGAGAGCAGTGGCTCAAAGGCTCAGCAATTGGCCGATTTCTTTCTGATGGTTCTCAATTTCAGAATCGAAGTTATCGATGTGTTTTTGAATTCTCGTCTCAACGCCTGGGTCGTAGCTCACGTACGGATTGTGTCGGACCACTTGCGGCATGTCGCCCTGGTTGCGCGTGGAGATGTACGGGCTGTAGGGATTGACTGGCTTCATAACGACAGCGCCATCTGCATCGGCTGAGACCACTTGAGCGTACTCCATGCCCAGCGCCGAAGGGACTATTGAAGGTGTGTAAGGCGGAGGCGGGGGGACAAAATAATTTCTGGCTATGCGGGAAGTGTTTCGCGAAGTTTTCGCCTCAACAGACTGAGTGCTCAGGGCGAACGCCCCGCTGAAAGCGACGGCGAGAGATATAAGTGCTGCAAGATTTCTGATCAATTGAAGTACCCCGAAGTCAACGCTTTTGTGAACGGTGCGTGCCAGCCTAGTGATTTCTACCACGGCTCACTATTAATCTTACACCTGCGGGTTTGTCGTAAACCACGTTGCAGAGCGCGTATAGGCCTTTTTATCGCCAGCCACCCCCTAGTGCTCGATAGAGGTTAACTTTGGACCCGACCAGGTCCAATTTCACTTGAACCAGTTCTTTTTCGGCATTCAGTTTCTCTTCCTGGACGAGCAGCACTTCTACGTAAGTCGCCTTGGCGTACTTAAACAACAAGTTTGCCGTACCGATAGACTCCTCAAGCAATACGACTTCTCGCTTTTTGGTATCAAAAGCCTGCCGCATATTTCTTATATCTGACACCTCATTAAGAACGTCAGTGTAGGCTTTTAGTAACGTCTGCTCATAAGTCAAAACCGTTTGGGTTTGGTAGGCATCGGCTATCTTTACTCGCGCAACGAGTGCTCTTCGGTTGATCAATGGAACCATGAAGTCACCCATCGCATTGTAGAGCAGCGACTGTGGGGTCCTAAACAGCAGTTGAGGGTCAAACCCAGACCAGCCAGTACCGGCCCTGATCGTCAGGTTGGGGTATAGCGCGGCCTTGACACTTTTTAAATCGAGCTTTGCCGCCTTAATCGCCGCTTCAGCCTGACGAATATCAGCTCTGTTTTCCAAAAGCTGAGCAGGCACACCCGTTTGCAACTCATGCACATCCATCGTCATCAACTGGTCGGAGTGTCTGACTATTGGCGCATCAGTATAGATACCGGTGAGGAACCTCAGACGATTCTCTTTTTCAACAATGCTTTGTTTGTTTTCAGACCACTGGCTTCTAGTCTTGTTTAACTGGGCTTCAAACCGATTGACCCCTAACTGGTTGGCTTTGGCATAACGCTTCAAGGTCTGCATTTTTAGAAAAGCCGCTTCCTGGATGCTAATGTTTGCATCCAGAATCTTCAGAGACGTATCCAGAGCCATTAACTCATAGTAGTTAAGTGCTATTTCAGTAACGAGCCTGGAAATGAGAAAATTCCGGACCTCGTATTGGGCGATCATACGCAGTCTGGCTGCCTCTTTGGCATTTCTCAATTTTTTCCAGATATCCACTTCCCAGGTCAGGGAAGGACCCAGATTCAGGTTGAAATCAGGGTTTCTAAAAAAACTTCTCTCAACAATTTTATCCAACACGCCTTCCGGGGTGTTATCGGATGGATGAATGTAACTTCCGCCAAGCCCAAAGCCGACTTTAGGCAAATACTCAGCTTGTTTTTCTTTGACTTCACTGGCACGAATTTCAATGTCCTGTATAGCAATATTGAATTCTTGATTGTTTGCCAGGGCTGTTTCAATCAGGCGGACAAGATCAGGATCAGCAAAAAATTGCCGCCAGCTAATGGAAGCCGCACTATCAACAGCAACAGAGCCCTGTAGCAACGGAGTGTCATACTCCTTTGGTACGTTGAATGTCGGCTTTTTTTGCATCAAATCAAACGGATGAAAAAACGATCTTGCAAAAACAGGCGCTTGAAGGGCTGCCGTAAAAGCTATGAGTGTTAGAACACTAACAATTTTTTTTCTGTCCATTCCGCTCATGATTGACTGACTAATCCTTAGGCTTCGCGTCATCTGCAACTGGGCGCTTCGCGTCGGCTGCAACTGAAGGCTTCGCATCAGCTACAACTGGAGGCTTCGCGTCGGCTGCAACTGAAGGCTTCGCATCAGCTACAACTGGAGGCTTCGCGTCGGCTGCAACGCGTTCTGCTTTTACTCTTGCTGCTTCCTTTTCAGCGGCGACTCTTGCTGCTTCCTTTTCAGCGGCGACTCGCGCTGCTACCTTTTCGGCAGCTACTCTCGCTGCTTCCTTTTCGGCTGCTACTCGGGCTGCTTCTTTCTCGGCTGCAACGCGTTCTGCTTGTACTCTTGCTGCTTCCTTCTCGGTGGCGACTCGGGCTGCTTCTTTCTCGGCTGCTACGCGTTCTGCTTCTACTCTTGCGGCTTCCTTTTCGGCAGCGACTCGCGCTGCTTCTTTCTCGGCAGCTACTCTCGCTGCTTCCTTCTCGGCTGCTACTCGGGCTGCTTCTTTCTCGGCTGCAATACGTTCTGCTTGTACTCTTGCTGCTTCCTTTTCGGCGGCGACTCGCGCTGCTTCCTTTTCGGCAGCTACTCTCGCTGCTTCCTTTTCGGCAGCTACTCTCGCTGCTTCCTTCTCCGCTGCTACTCGGGCTGCTTCTTTCTCGCCTGCAACGCGTTCTGCTTCTACTCTTGCGGCTTCCTTCTCAGCTGCAACTGGAGGTTTCGCATCGGCTGCGACTGGAGGTTTCGCATCGGCTGCAACTATAGTCTTTCCTTTTTTAATCAGTAATTTAATAAGTCTTACTGTTTGATCTCTGTGTTTTTTCCTCCTCATAATGGAGTCCGAGAGACTGGTATGTTCTTGATCTTTCAGGAGGTTTTTGCCATCAACCATGGTGGCGAAAAGAAAGTAGAGTCCCGGAATAACCAACACACCGATGATGGTGCCGGTAATCATCCCACCCATGGCAGATGAACCAAGGGTTTTATTTCCCACTGCCCCGGCGCCGTGCGACAACACAAGGGGGATAAGCCCTGCGACAAAGGCAAAGGACGTCATCAGGATAGGTCGAAACCGCATCCTGGCGCCTTCCAGGGCAGCGTCTTGCAACGATAAGCCTTCATTCCGTTTTTGAACCGCAAACTCGACGATTAGCACAGCATTTTTACCCAACAGTCCAATCAGGGTAATAATGGCAATTTGTGCATACACATCGTTGGCCAGGCCCATCAGATTGAGCATTGCGAAGGAGCCAAAAATACCGACGGGCAAGGAAAAGAGTACGGCCAAAGGCAGTGCAAAGCTTTCGTACTGGGCCGCCAGCACTAAATAGACAAAAAGCACAACAATCACAGAAATAACAATGAATTCATTGCCTCGTTTCGCTTGGTCGTAGGACAGGTCTTCCCAGGCAATGTCGAACTCGCGGGACAGGGTGTTTTTAGCCACGTCGCGGATAGCCTGAATGGCGTCGCCAGACGTATACCCTTTTGGTGGGAATCCCCGAATGGAGGCAGAGTTGTACATGTTATAGCGCGTAATTTCATTGGCCCCTTTTGTTTTTTCCAGGGTCATAAACGACGTGTAGGGCACCATATCCCCGTCCTCATTTTTGACAAACAGGGTCTTCAAATCATCCAGATTTCTTGTGTATTCAGGGGCGGCCATGGTAAAGACTTTGAAAAACCGGCCAAATTTAACAAAACCTTGCTCATAAGAGCCGCTGATTAGAACATCCAGGTTTTCCAGAGCCGCTCTTATGGAAACCCCCTTCTGCATAGCCGACTGGTTATCGATCTTGATTTCATATTGCGGGTAAGACGCATTGTAGAAGGTAAACAGCCCTGAAATCTCTTTGCGTTTTCCCAGGTTTTTCATAAAGTCCTGAGTGGCCAATTGCAGATCCTGATAGCGGAGATCGCCGGTTTTATCCAGTAATCGCAACGAAAATCCGCCAGAAGTGCCAAAGCCAGGAATGGCTGGCGGCTCAAAAAATTCAACCCGGCCTCCCAACCCAACAGCCTTATTCTCTAATTCCTCAATAATTTCATTGACGTTTTGTTTGCGTTCTTCCCAGTTTTTGAGGTTGATAAGACAGGTCCCCGCATTGGAGCCTCTGCCTTCTGTCATGATTTCAAAGCCCGCCATCGACGTCACCGAGTGGACCCCGGGAACCGCTTTGCACATTTTTTCCAGCTGGCCCATTACTTTGTTTGTATACTCCAGCGTAGACCCCGGTGGTGTTTGAACAATAGCGTAGATGGTGCCCTGGTCTTCATTCGGGACAAAGCCGGAGGAAACCTTTTGGTTCATATAAACAATGCCGGCAGCAAATAACAGGATGACCGCCAGGCATATTATTTTTTTTGTGACGATACGATTTAACAGCCACATATAGCAACGGGTGAGCACTCCGAAAATGGCATTGAATCGACTAATAAACCATTGAAATACGCTGCGAGAGTGCTTGTGACCGGCATGGTTTTTCAGAAACATGGCGCATAAAACAGGCGTTAGCGTTAACGCCACCAACGCCGAAATCACAATGGCGCTAGACATCGTGATAGAAAACTGCCGGTAAAATACACCCACCGGGCCGGGAATGAAGGCTATGGGCACAAACACCGAAATCATCACCAGCGTGATGGCCAGAATAGCGCTTCCCAGTTCGCCCATGGCTTTTTGCGTCGCCGCATAAGGCGTTAGCAACGGGTCTTTCTCCATATTGCTGTGGACGGCTTCAACCACCACAATGGCATCATCTACCACAATGCCGATGGCCAGTACCAAAGCAAATAAGGTAATCAGGTTAATGGACATACCAAACATCGAGAGCACAAAAAAGGGCCCTATCAATGAAATAGGTACGGCAATGACAGGAATGACGGTGGAGCGCCAGTCCCCCAGAAACAGAAAGACGACCAGGGTGACCAGAATAAACGCATCTCGGATGGTGTCGATGACCTGCTCAATCGAGGCGTCTAAAAACTTGGAGACATCGTAGGAGTACTCGACCTTTATGCCGTCTGGAAACAACCTGGAGAGTTCTTTGATTTTGTCTTTGACATTTTTGATGACTTCCCTGCCATTGCTATTGGCCGTCTGTTTCAGCACCAAAGATGCACAGGGCTTTCCATCCAGATTCGTGTAAATATCATAAAACTCACTGCCCAGCTCCACGGTGGCAATGTCTTTAAGCTTGACCATTTCACCAAACCCGGAGCTTTTGATAATGATATTTTCGTACTGCTCAGGCTCGGAATAGCGGCCGAGATAATTAAGCACATATTCAGTAGACTGGGATTTTTTCCCCGAGCTGCGGCCGAGCCGGCCAGGGCGGGCAATAAGACTCTGGTCTTTAACGGCCTCGACCACTTCTTCAGCAGAGATATTGTAGGCTCGCATGCGATCAGGTTTAAGCCACAGCCTCATGGCATACGTTCTGGTGCCCAATAAGGTTGCTTTGGCAACCCCTGGAATCCGCTGAATTTCCGGTATTAGCTTGGTATAGGCGTAATTAAAAAGGTACTGCTCTTTAAAGGACTCGGACTCAGAATATAAATTCACATACATCAGCATGGAAGCCTGGATGGGCAAAACGATGACACCCTCTCGCTGAACGAGAATAGGTAATTGATTCATCACCTGATCCACCCGGATTTTGACGGCAACCACCGCCTGGTTGGGGTCGGTGCCTGGTTCAAATATCACACGGATGGTGGCCTCACCGGCGCTGGTCGCATCAGAGGCCATATAGCGCATGCCTGGCACCCCGTTAATGGCCGCTTCCACTGGTACCAGCGTCGAATTTGTAAGCACACTGGCACTGGCACCGGGGTAGGCAATATAGACTTCGACGACGGTTGGCGCAATTTGGGGGAACTGTGAAATAGGAAGCTGCACAAGGGACAGGCAGCCGAGGAAAACGATTAAGACTGAGACAACAATCCCGAGTACCGGTCGTTTAAGAATGTTACGGAACATAGCTGGCTGAACCTAAACTACTCTGCATACATGTTTAAACTCTCAATAGCACGTTCGGGATCAATCAGCTTGTAACTGATTTTGTCGCCTTTATCTAGTTTGTTCTGCCGCTCAAGCAGGTACATCTCATCAGGGGTTATTCCAGAGGCGACAATGTAAACGTTGGGTGCCTCACGGGCCACTTTAATCTCACGTTCGTGAATCACCCCGGTTTTGTCGACAACAAAAATAAAGCGTTTATCTAAAACTTCATACGTGGATTTTTGGGGCACAAGTACGGCCTGGCTGATATTCTTGGGAATTAGTATTTTGCCTGTTTGCCCGTAACGCAGTAGTCCGCGTGGGTTATTGAAGACCGCTCGAAAGGCAACATTGCCTGAGGTGCTATTAAAGTCTGACTGAATGGTTTCTATCGTTCCAGTTTCAGGATAAATTTGCTTGTTAGCGAGTTCCAGTCGGACCTTCTGAGAAACACCCTTTCGCTTGTTCTCCA
>CAZHEZ010000277.1:0-7433 GCA_964531315.1 uncultured Candidatus Obscuribacterales bacterium
TGATTGGAAGAAGGCGCAAGCTCTTGCAGAAGGAATGCAGAAGGACGGACTGAATGAGAAGTTGCATTCGCTGCACTCCGTCCAATATGTAATCGATAAATTCACTGCCGTCTTTGCCGATGCTGTCTTTGCAATTTTCAGCCAATAATTTTGCAAAACCTTGCACCGTTCTGAGCGGTTCTTGCAGATCGTGGGCGGTGATCTTGGCGAATTGATGCAACTCTTCATTGCTCAGGGTCAGCTGTTGAGTGCGTTCTTGAATCAAGTCTTCCAGAGCGGCGCTTGATCTCTTCTGGGCAGTTATGTCGCGAATGAACGTGCAAAAGACGTAGTGAGCATCTTCTTTTACACGGAAGATGGTCAGTTCGATGGGGAAATCATTTCCGTTGCGGTGCCTGGCAATCAGCTCCTTGTTCGTCCTCAGCAAGTTGCCGTCATGATTGGCGAAGAATTCTTCTATATCGCGCAAATAACGCCTGCGCAAATGTTGCGGGACAATGAACGATAAATTTTGGCCAAGAGCTTCGCGCTTGCTCCAGCCAAAGGTTTTTTCTGCTTGAGCATTCCAATCTGTAATCAACCTTTTTGAGTCCATCGAAATGAAGGCGTCATAGGAATTTTCAAGAATCACTTTCATTCGCTCTTCGCCGTTGCGCAGGGCAACCTCAACGCGATTTCGCTCGACTGCATATTGCAAACAGCGAGCCACGGAGTCATCGCTGGCCACTCCTTTGACCAGGAAGTCCTGCGCCCCATCTTTGACAAACTGGAGGGCCAATTCTTGATCGTTTTTGGCCGTAAAGACCACAATCGGAATTCCTGAGGCCGCGGCCTGAATTCGATAGAAAGAGTTGGCGCCTACCACATCAGGCAAAAGAAAAATATCCAGAAGAATGGCATCAGCAGTCGATTTTTCTAGATAAGTCAGGGCTTCCTCAACAGTCGATGCATGGCAAATCTTGAATCCATGCTGTTCTAGAGCGGTGCACAATGTTTGCGCCGGCTGCGTGCTGTCATCGACAAGAAGAATAATCACTGCCTATCCCAAATTACACAGGTCCCTGCTTTCCTGAATTTAGTGACAGGTTTATGGGCCAGCAGCACAACGCTGCTCCCTGTCTCGTATTTGATCCTCGAAGCATTAAGGATCAAGGATTTAGCGGATCAGCAAGCATTCCTGATTTTGCGGCTGTAAAAGGGAACCCGCGGCAAATCCAAAGCCGGCGGATATATATATTGTGACATAGAATACAATTCTTGCCCAGATGTCAGCGGGCTTGGCAAGCCGAGCCTTTTGTTCGATACATTGCGCCTTTCCGGCGATCTGAGCGGCTCGCTTTCAACCCGCAAACGTGGTATTGTAGTTGTATGACTACAAATTGTAATCAATAAGCTGCAGAATGTGTTTTGGGGCTGAAACCGGCATGCGAAAAACACTTTCACCGCTTGAGTATTGATAGCAATCAGCAACCTATAGCTTGAGCTTCCGTAAATTCACAGCTCAACCCATATTTCTTTGAGCAGGTACGAACATGATCGAATTCCTGGCACTCTTTGTGCTCTTTTACATTTGGCATACTCTGGGAGTTACAGTCGGTCTGCACCGCCTGCTTTCGCATCGATCATTTTCATGTTCAAAACCGGTCGAATATTTCTTTGTGCTGTCAGGCTACCTTGCCTTCGAAGGTTCGCCCATGTGGTGGGCAACGATCCATCGCGCCCATCACCGCCACGATGATACTGCCCTCGATCCGCACTCACCCAGATATGGTCTGTTCAATGCCCATGTCGGCTGGTTGATGAAGAGAGGTTACGAGAGTCACATCAATCCTAATGTGCACGCCAAAGACCTGATCAACGATCCGGTCTATCGTTTTCTCGAGCAAGATGGCGTTTGGCATCGTGCCCATCTTTTGGCAACGGCTATTTGCCTGGGCTTCAGGCTGGCAATTTTGCTTTTCTTTGGCTGGATACCGGCGCTGGCAAGCTTATTGGCAGGTCTTGCCGTGCTTCAAGTGCCTCTCATGCTCAATGTTCTCTGTCACATTCCCCGATTGGGATACAAAACATTTGCCACCAAAGACGATAGCGTCAATATCTGGTGGGTAGCAGTTTTGGCACTGGGAGAAGGCTGGCACAACAACCATCATGCCAGTCCGGGGTCGGCAAAAACCGGGCTGAAAAAATTTGAAATCGACCCGTCCTGGTTGGTAATTTTGCTGTTGAAAAAAATCGGTCTGGTCACGCGTGTAAATGTTGCGGTTCCGGCCCGGCTGGCTTTGTCTCCTCTGGCAATTAGCAGCGCCAGTCTCGCTTCGAAGTGATTTATGCTCTCTCGCCACTAACAATTTACGCCTGTGGAAAAGACGAACAATCCTTAGAGGAAAAATCAGGAGGCGGAAGCATTTTCACGAAGCGCTTGCTGGAAGCGATCAGGTCAAAAGGTGACGCTACTGATTTTCTTTTTGAATTCACGACTTTGGTGAAAAACGGTGAGAGTGATGCACAGATGAAATCTGGGCAGAATCAAACTCCGGAAATTCAGTCGACTGGAAAAGAAGCGCTGTTTCTTTTGGCAAAACCCGCGGCGCCTCGCCCCATATCTGCGCCTTCAGGTGAGGGCAAGTTAACGCTCAGTTCGCCTGGTTTTTTTCTGCGATGGCAGCCAGAGTCTTTTTAGCGCTTGAGGCAACGTACATATTATCGTCTTCTGTAAGCGCTTTGAGAAGATGCGCAGGCAATTGCGAGTTTGCACTGATGGCTAATCTGACATCTTCGCTGGAATCTTTGGCCAGCAATTCTAGAATTTTGTCGGGCGCATTTGGATTCTCGCCAACACTGATGCGAACTTCTTCACTTGCGTCCTTAGCCAGATGGTGGAACAAATCTTCAGGCAATCTGGCGTTTGCAGCCAGACGGCTGCGCACCTTTTCGCTGGGATCGTCGGCCAGTTTTTTCATGGCGGCGGCAGACGTATGAGGATTGCCTGCTAGGACGAGCCGAACATGAACTTCGTCTTTTGAACGTTCAACATCATCTGCGGGCTGCTTGTCTTCCAAAGCCGTCAAAGCCTCCTGAGTAAGCGGAAAGCGCAACGTATACATTGTGGCACAGACGCAAATTCTTGCCCAGTTGGGGGGTACCGCGTGGCAGACATGGTAGAAGTGGTAGAAAGGTATTACCTGTAAAAGGCGCCCGCTGCTTGACAATAGCATTTCGCAATCTGCCTAAGAACCGGAAACTCCGTCAGGTTCATGAGAGCAAATCGAGAATTCAAATCTTAATTCTAAAATGGACAGTCCTTCCACTAAAAATCTGAATATGGACAAAAAATACTGTCCGGAATGTTACCGGCAGTTTGAGGGCGACGTGGACAATTGCCCGCATGATGCCACGATACTTCGTGGACCCGACAATGACCCTCTGATTGGTAATTTATTTGCCGAGCGCTACCTGATCGAGTCGATACTTGGGATGGGCGGCATGAGCATTGTCTATCGAGCGCAGCATTCTTTAATGAATCGCACCGTGGCAATTAAGATGCTGCATCAAAATATGAAAGAAGACAGTGTTGCCTTGGAAAGATTTCGTCTGGAGGCTCAGGCAGCCAGTTCTCTCAGCCACCAGAATGTGATCACCGTATATGACTTCGGTATTTCTCCAAGTGGCGAGCCATTTTTTGTCATGGATTGCATCGAAGGAGAAAGTCTGGAAAAACTGATCGACCGCAAAGGGCGTGTTCACTATGGCCGTGCCATTGCGATTTTTAAACAAGTTTGTGACGGACTGGAAGAAGCCCACAAGAAAGGGATTATCCACCGCGATTTGAAGCCTGCCAATGTCATTTTGATGAGGCGCGACGACGGTTCTGAGATGGTCAAACTGGTTGACTTTGGTATTGCAAAACTGCTGCCGCAAAGCGGCAAGATGCAGCAACAATTGACCAAGACCGGAGAAGTCTTCGGCAGTCCTATTTATATGAGTCCGGAGCAATGCCTCGGTCGTGAGCTCGATACGCGGTCTGATATTTATGCACTCGGTTGTTTGATGTATGAGGCTGTTGCCGGCGAGCCGCCTTTCATCGGCAACAGTTTTTTAGAAACGATGAATATGCATGTCGACAATCATCCTAAATTGATTAGTGAGAAAGCGCCCGGTTCGGAAGTGCCTGCTGAGCTGGAAGCGGCGATTCTTTGCTGTCTTTCGAAGGATCCTGATATTCGCTTTCAGACTGCCGGTGAACTTCACGATGTTTTATCCAGTATTGCCTCCGCATTAGGTGGCGGCAAAGATCAATCATCGAGCATTAGCATTAGCGGTCCTCATCCAGTGCTGCGCCCTCAAAAGAAAAAAGCGCCAGTCGGATTGATAGTCGGGTCGCTGGTGGCAAGCATTTTCTTGTCCGCTTTTGGATTCATGGCGTTTTGGCCTGGTGCTGCCGATGACAGAGGATCGCTGCTCGACAAACTTTTGTGGTCTATCTATTTGTCCGAAGCGGAAGAAGATGTGAAAAAAGGAAATTTTGAAGGCGCCGCCAAAAACTTTGCCAAAGCTGAGGCCAGAGCCCGAGTCTTTGGCGACCAGAAACAGCGCTTGCAGACCACCCTGCGCTCCAAGACGGTTTTATATGAGAAGTGGGAAGGTCACGCTGAAGATCTCGAAAAAACCAATACTGAAATCACAAAACTCGACACTGAACGCACAAGAGCCGAACTGCAAAGATTGCTAAAGTTATTGGATAGTTTTTCGGCACAAGCAAATTCGCCCGTCGCTCAAAGCAGCAAAATGTTGAGAGCAGAAGCTGAAATACCGACCTTCGTTTCTATTTCCGCCAGACTTTTTGCCAAGGGACTTTATCTGGAGCAGGAAGAGTTGCTTACTAAAGCAATCGGCGTCGAGAAAAAATTACTGGGCCCGGATTCTAAAATTGTCGCCAAGCTGGAAACTAAATTGGCCGATTGCAATTCGGCGCAGAGAAAGTTTGCGCAAGTGCGCCCTTTGCTTCTGCATGCCCTCAGTGTGTTTGAGTCCCGCAAAGGCGACGACCCGAGTGCTGCTGTTGCGGCGCTTAATAAATTGGGGCAATACGATCTTGATCGCAATGATTTTAAGAACGCGCAAAAAGAGCTGGCCGATGCTTTGGCGGCTGCGCGCGCATTGGGGAAAAAAGATAACGTGCTATTGGTATGCTTGCGCAGTTATGCTGATTGTCTGCAGCAGACGAACAGGGTGCCGAAAGGTGATGCGTTGGATAGAGAAGCCGATGTGCTCGAGAAAAAACTGCCTGCTGTAGATGCCCCATAGACAAGTTTGTCAATCTACTAAAATGGCCCTGAAAAAGGCAAGGTGAATCCATGGCTTCCAAAATGGCAACTCGCAAATTCGGGCACTCAGGAAAAGATGTTTCCATAGTCGGGCAGGGGACATGGGATATTGAGACGTCAGATCGCAAGGAAGCAATCAAGGCGCTTGTGCAGGGACTGGACCTGGGTATGACGCATCTCGACACTGCTGAGATGTATGGTGCCGGGCGGGCGGAGGAGATTGTCAGTGAAGCAATTGCCGGCAGGCGCGATGAAGTTTTTCTGGTGTCGAAGGTGCTGCCCCGCAACGCATCCAGAAAAGGCACCATCTCCGCTTGTGAAAAATCTCTGGCGCGTTTAAAAACAGATCGGCTCGATTGTTATCTCTTGCACTGGCGCGGGCAGTTCAAACTGAGTGATACCATCGAAGCATTTGAGCAGTTGAAACAAGAAGGGAAAATTCTTTCATGGGGTGTGAGCAATTTCGATGAAGAAGATCTTGATGAGGCTCTCTCCATTGCCGGTCAAGGAAAAATAGCCTGCAATCAGGTTCTTTATCATCTGAAAGAGCGTGCGATCGAACATGCCGTCATTCCCTGGTGCGAGAAAAACAATGTGGCAGTAGTCGGCTACAGCCCGTTTGGAAGCAAGGGCGGTTTTCCTCAATCCAATTCAACTGGTGGCAAGGTGCTGAAAGAAATCGCTGATATTTACTCGGCTACGGTGCATCAAGTCGCTCTTTCTTTCTTGACGCGGCGTGCCTGCCTGTTTTCCATACCGAAGGCGGCCAACTCCAGCCATGCCGCAGACAATTCCGCCGCCGGTCATCTCCAACTGACCGACGCCGATTTCGATAAAATTGACGCTGCTTTCCCGCTTGGGCGGCGTCCGGGCTCGCTGCCAATGATTTAGAGTATGGAAAAACTATGGACGGCACTGCTTAGAGGAAACACCATTGGCGGTATTTGAATCAGTCATAGAGGCAATTGGAAACACGCCGATTGTGAAATTGAAGCGTTTTGCCGCGCCCTTAAAACACAATCTGTGGGGAAAGCTAGAATTTCTCAATCCGGGCGGATCCGTCAAGGATCGCATCGCCAAAAACATGATTGAGCAGGCAGAGCGCGAGGGAAAACTCAAACCCGGTGGCTGGATTGTTGAAGCGACAGCCGGCAACACTGGAATTGGGCTGGCCATGGTGGCAGCGCTCAAAGGCTACAAACTGATTTGCTTAGTCTCGCAGAAGGTCAGCAAGGACAAAGTGCGACTGCTGGAGAGACTTGGTGCAGAAATCGTGATCACACCTTCAGGAAAACAAGTCGGCGATCCAGATCACTTCTTGAATATCGCCAAAAGACTGACGGAAGAACGCGACGCCTGGTTTGTCGATCAGTTCTTTAATCCCGACAACGCTCAGGTTCATTATCAAGTAACCGGACCGGAAATCTGGAAGCAAACCGCAGGTGAAGTGGACGCTATAGTGGCCGGTGTGGGAACAGGCGGCACTCTGTCCGGCGCCGGAAGGTATCTAAAGGAAATGAAGCCGTCAGTAAAAGTCATTCTTGCCGATCCGGCCGGAAGCATACTGGCCGATCTATATGATGATGTGAAGACAACGTCAGCTCCATATGTTGTTGAAGGAATAGGCCAGGACTTTCTGCCTGGCAACTTCCACAAGAACATGGTCGATGCAGCCTTCCGTGTCAGCGATGAAGAGTCGGTGCAAGCGGCCTATGATTTGATGAAACTGGAAGGAATATTTGCAGGCAGTTCTTCCGGTTGTATTGCCCATGCCGCAAAAACTTATTGCAAACAGCTGTCCGGTAAAGGCAAGAATGTTCTGGCCATTCTTCCTGACGGTGGCAGGGGCTACATGAGTACCATCTACGATGATCAATGGATGAGCGAAAAATTTCCAGGCAAGAATTTCGGCTAATTCAAGGATTCAAGACGCAGTTTGATGTCTATCACATATGCAACTGCGTTGTTGTCTGTATTTGATCGCCGCTTCTCATGCCCAGTTTGATGATCCGGCGCTTGTTAATGCATTTTTGATCGCGATCGTTATGTCTAGTGCGCATCTCGATAATGCCAAGTATGCGATCTTTAAATGTCCTCTGGGGTAGTTGA
>CAZHEZ010000278.1:0-7427 GCA_964531315.1 uncultured Candidatus Obscuribacterales bacterium
GGTTATTCGGACGTGCGTCTGGCGAAGACGATTGGTGCATCCAATCTGCTTCACCTGATTCCCATCATCCTGCTCTCTGTCGGCTTTGCCTCGCTCTCCATAGCGATGGCTCGCCCCCAGAAAGTGCAGGTGATTTCGACCCAGACCATCAAGGCACGGGACATCATCATTGCCGTCGATAAATCGGGCTCTATGGGCTCCTTTTTCGAAGGCACGATTCCGCCTCGCTCCAGCGTCGGTTCCGACCTGGACAAGGCGCTTCCGCCCCGCCCCAAGCCTGTCAATCAAGACGGGTCACCTCAGGAAAATCACAGACGCATCGACGCAGCCCAGGCTGCCGTCCTCAACTTCATCCGCGACCGCTATGCAGCGCAAGCCGGTGACCGCGTCGGTGTGATTCTCTTTGATTTCATGCCGTATTACTCATGGCCTCTGACGCACGATCTGAAGATGATTTATCGCAAGATCGAGTTTGCAGACGAAGGAGTGGGCGGCGGAACCAATTTCGGTGAATACAAACCCGGTCCGATTGATTTTGCAGCGGACCACTTCGATGAGCTTGGCCAGTCAGTCACCAAGGTTTTGATCATGGTTACCGACGGCGAAGACAGAATCTCCGATGGTGCTATGAAGCGCCTGCAGGACGTCCTGAAGTCGCGCGGCATCAAGCTCTACGTGATCGGCGTCGGTGAGACATTGGCTCACAACGACGTCGACATTCTCAAGCTTGCCGAATCGGTCGGCGGCAGAGCTTTCCGAGTCGAAAACGCCAAAGATCTCGACGACTGTTTCCGCAGCATCGACCAGCTCGAGCGCTCGGCAGTGCAGATTGAGACCTCGCAAAAGCGCGAGGAGATGTTCATGGCCTTCGCTATGGCGGCGGCCATTCTTCTCGTTCTCGGCGTCATCGGTGAAGCGCTGGTTCTCAACCAGTAAGTGGGCTGGCACAGCCCTGCTTCTTATAACTATGCAGGAGACTTTCCATGAATTTCGGACAAAATCTGAAAGCATACTTTTGGGAAAGGCGTGTGCCGTTCGCCACAATGCTCGCCATCGCAAGCGTAGTGCTTGCGCTATGGGGCTCTTGGCGAATGATTGCCTACACGCTTCCCATGCAGGTCGGTGATTACCAGCGTGCCGCTGAAAGCGGTGCCGGTAACGCGGCCAATGCTTACTATGACGCCGGTTTGAAGGCGTATCACAACCAGCAGTACAAGGAGGCCAAAGACCTCCTCACGGCTGCACAGTCAGCTTTGACCAGCTCGAAGGGCGACTTGCCCCCCGAGGCCAAGGCCATGGCTGCCAAAATCCAATTTGCGCTCGGCAACAACTACTTCCGCCAAAAGCAGCTCAAAGCCGCTGCCGAAGCCTACCGCCAATCACTTCGCTTTGATCCGGACAACCTGGAGGCGAAGTACAACCTTGAACTCATGCAGAAGCTGTTAGCCTCCGGTGGAGGAAGCGGCGGACCTGGTGAGCCCAAGGATCCAGGCGGCTCAGGTGCCGGCGGCCCGAAGAAGGGCATCTAGGAGACAATTCTATGCACTTTCTCAACCCGCAAGCGCTCTGGCTGCTGGCTGTCCTGCCTCCTCTGGGAGTCCTGGCAGTGTGGTTCGCCTTCAAGCGCAAAGATCAGTTCATCAAAGATTTCGGAGAAGCCCGGCTCGTCAACCGTAATTCCATGCATTTGGAACCCGGTCGTTACTGGCTCAAGGGTGTCTCTGTTCTGATTGCCTCAGCCGCCCTCATTGTGGCCGTCGCCAGACCATCGTTCGAAAAGGGCTACACCGAAATTCCGGTGGGCACTGTCGACGTGATCGCGATTGTCGACGTGAGCCGCAGCATGGCAGTCCAAGACTATAAAGGCGTCCTGACTGAGAGCGGCTACACGGGCGGCACTCGCCTGGACATGGCTCGCTATCTTATCCTCAACGATGTGGTGCCGGCCCTCAAGTACAACCAGCTGGGTGTGGTCAGTTTCGCAGGTGAAGCCAATCCACAGGCTTTCCTTTCCGACGACTTGCCGGCACTTAAATGGGTGCTCAAACGGGCGCTCACCGTCGGCAGCGCGCCCGGTGAAGGGTCTGAGTTGGGCAAGGCGTTCAATCTCGCCTTTCAGCTCTTCGACCTGGACGGCGACAAAAGCCACCGCAAGGTGGTGGTGCTCTTTTCCGACGGCGGCAACGACGCCGGTATGGACGCACTGAGTGCGCTCGTAAAGGAGCTCAGGGACAGGAATATCGAGCTGGTTATCGCCGGACTCGGCAAGACCACTCCTTCTGCCATTCCCATCAGTCAGCTACCGCAACAAGACCAGGATCAATTCCGCGGTCAGGAGTGGTACCAGGTTGACGGCGAAGTGGCGATGTCCGGTCTTGAGGAAAACACTCTTCTCTGGCTGAAGAACGCCACCGGCGGCCGCTATGTGCGTGTCGTCAATCCCTCCGACTTCCACATCGGCAACCTGCTCGGGCGCATCGAAGTGAAGCGCAAGAAAGGGGAGCAGGAAGTCTTCTTCTACCCGTTGTTACTGGCAGTTGTATTTTTCGGGATCGCCGTCTTCGCTCCCCGCGAGCGTAAGCCTACCGGCGACGAAGATACAGATTCCAACAACAGCAACCCCGGAACCCGCCTCAACAGGCGGTGGTAACAGGGCGTCAAATAGGAAACAGGTGACTTATGAAAAAGACATTAGTTGCGTGCGCCTTAGCCGCCCTGGTCGTGCTGGTCTCCATGGGGGGATTGGCATGGTACTTCTGGGGGCAGCGCACGATCTGGCCGGCATTTGCCCCGGTCGCTGCTGAAAATCCGCAATCACCACAAGTGGTGGCGGAATACGAGCGCGACTTCGGCTGGCGTACCGGCGATCGCATTACCATCGACGTGTTTATCAAGCAGCAGCCCGGCACCGAGGTGGACCTGAATACTTTAGCGATTCAGGGCGACTTCGAAGTATCGGGCGGGCCTGATATCTTCACCAAGGACAAGAAGGACGGCTCGCGGTTGATTCGCTTGCGTCTGCCCGTTCAGGCTTTCAATTTGAAGCCCAACTGGCAGCTCAATGCCACCATGACCTATCGGGTCGTCGGTGACGTAGACGACAAGCTGATCACGCTTCCCGCCGTCGTTCTCTACACCTCGCCCACCTGGGACGGACAGCGTCAGGAGATCAAAGAGGACTCGGCTAAGCCGATGTTCGGCCTTGACCTTTACCTGAACAGCGCCATCATCCTCGGCGGCATCGTGTTTCTTATCGTTTGCATTCGTGTGATTCGTCGCGCCAAATCCGGTGTCGACGAGCCGCCCGTGCCCGTCATTCTCAGCCCCAGGGAGATCGCCAGGCGCGAATTCCTCAAGGTCTGGGCTTTGATCAAGCAGGGTCATGTCACAGAGGAGAACTACAAGGAAGTGGAGCGCATCTTCAGGCGCCTCTATCGCCTTGAAGCCCGCACCATGCGTGAAATCAACTGGGAGCTGAATAATCACCCCCACAGAGAACACGTTGTCGAGATTCTTTCTTTGTGCGACAAAGTGCTCTATCACAGGATGTACCTGAACGAATCCGAGCACGAACGCATCTGGATTGCCTTCGGAAAGATTCTGCCTGACCCGGCTCGAGTCGTGGTTCGGACAGTGCCGAAGGCGCCCACGCAGAAGAAAAAGTAAAGCGGGTTCGCCCGTCTTATTTGTTTTCTGCAATCAAACCCTCTTCCGGTTGCCCTGTGAAGCAGTGCCCAACCGCTGCTTCACGGGGCGCCGGAGGAATTTTTCGCCATTTCGTTTGTGACCAGTGACCGGGTATCGATGGACTTCGAGGCTCGAGGAGACGCTTAGTCATTAGGTCATTTCAGGTTGGGAAACGCACGGTTAGACGGGACTCAGCGGCCCGCAACCGGCTAGCCTACGTTTAGGACACACCCGCGATGAACAGCAAGAATATGGGGCCGCTCGTTCTGCTGATCGCGTTCTTCACTCTCGTCACCGCACCATATATGGTGCATTCAGGCAGACTGGTTAACGCGACGGCGAATGAGAGTTACGCCGCAACACCCACTTCTGGGACGCTTACTTCTGGTGACGGCAAAGCCGACTCCATAAGCCAGCCGCTCAGTCAGGAAAACAAAAACAATCCCGCTCAGGCGCCCTCGGTCGCACCGGACGACAGCCTGACGCTCAAAGGGAAAACAATCGTCATCGACGCCGGACACGGCGGCACTGATGCCGGTGCCATGAGGCGCGAGCCTGCCCCCAGAGGCAAGCAGGGCGCCTTCGTCATGGAAAAGGACGTCAATCTGGCCGTCGCTCTCAAGCTTGCAGACTTACTGAAAGCAAGAGGCGCGACTGTGATTATGACCCGCAACACGGACGTTTTCGTGTCGCTTGCCGACCGGGTGACGATGTCGAACGGCGTCAAGCCCGACCTTTTCCTCAGTGTGCACAGCAATGCCTCCACTGACAAAAACTTCGACGGTATCGAGACGTACTACTACTCCGGCGATAGTGAATGCCCGGCCGATCGCATCCAAAATGCGCTCGTCACCGGTCTTTCCGAACCAGGCAACTGGGTCATGCAGAGGGAGTTGTATGTCACTCATCACGCTACCGTCCCGGCTGTGCTTGCTGAGATCGGCTATCTGTCGCATCCCAGCAAACTCAAGCTTTTGAAAACGCCCGCTTACCAGGACAAGGTGGCAAGTTCGCTTGCCCGGGGCGTTGTGGACTATTTCGGCAGTCCATGTCCAAAGTCAACCACTCCCGCCCTCCTGCGCTCGGACAGCTTGCTGTTCTCGGTGCCGGAGCACGACGAGAGTGTCTTGAAACTCAAAGAAGACAACTAGCAAATTTCGAGTCGAAAAGACTCGAGGAGGTTCCAATGGAAGCGCTTCTCAAGCTCGTCCTCATGCTCGGTACTTTGATCTTTCTTGTACCGGCATTCACGCAGCACGCCGTGCATGTTCCGCGCAATGGATTTGTGCGGGGCATCGCCGCCTTGATCGGTATCGGTGCCGTCAACTGGTTCATCTGGACCGGCGTCACCGTCCTCAGCCTCGGCGCTGTCATTCCGCTCAATTTCCTCACTCTGGGCATCATCGGCTTGCTCTTCAACGGGCTGGCCTATCTGGCCATCGGCCGGCTGTTCCCCAGCGTTCTCTATGTGCGGAATTTCGAGGCTGCGGTTTTCGCCGCCTTCGTCACCACACTGGCGTCCTACGTGATTGAGCACCTGTTCTAACAGGGCTTTAGGCTAGTCACCTAGCCTGGAGAAGGCGCATGTTGCCACAAGCACATGCGTCTTCTCCTTTTGAAGATGGAGATACTAAAGATTGTAGTATAGCGACCGTTTTAGAGAGAAAAGTGGTGGCAGGCTGTGCTATTTTTCTCTCTGTTCTTTATATGAGTGAGGGAAAACATGAAACTGACAGTGCTCGGCTCCGGCACCTGCGGGTCGCAAATGCCCGGAATTAAGAACCGCCAGCCGCCGGCGTTTGTGGTTCGATCAGAGAGTCAAACAATCATGTTCGATTGCTCCGAAGCGGTGCGCTTTCGCCTTGAACAAGCCGGTTTCAACTACGTCGATATCAATCATGTTTGTATCTCCCATGCTCATCCCGATCACTATGCATTCGTTCATTTTTTGCAATCGATAGGCTGCATCAACAGCTGGCTAGGGCCGCACAACGAGAGGATTGACGTCTATGCACCGCGACAGATTACGGAGAATTTCGATGCCCTCTGGGCTCTATATGTCCCCGATGATCCTGAGAGGAAAAACCGCATCTGGCCAGCCGTTCACTTTCATGCCATGACTAATCCGGACAATGTGAAACTGCCCTTAGGCGACCATTCTTTGACTTCCTTTTCTGTTTACCACGGTCATGGAAAAGTCGATGCCTGCGCCTTTCGCCTGGAAGCCGATGGAAAAGTATTTGTCTATTCCGGAGACACCGGAGAATGTCCGGGCATTCGTCAGTGTGCTCAAGGAGCCGATCTCTTCCTTTGTGAAGCCTCCGCGCGCATTCATGACGTTGAAAGCCCTCATAAATACGGGCATCTTACACCCAGGGCGGCAGGCGACATCGCCCTCAAATCAGGGGTGAAAGAGCTGGTGTTTTTCCATTATACCGGCCTGAACAGCGACGAAGAAATGATCGAGGACTGCCGCAAATCGGGCTACGCCGGCCCGGTTCATGTGGCCAAAGATCTCCAGGCTTTCAACTTTTAGCTGACTGTTCATCTGTCTGTTTTATCCTTTTCTCTTTTGTCTAATCGACCGTTTTTTAGTGGCTCGCCATAGCAAGCGGAGCGCTTTCGCGCCCCGCCCCCTCCAGGTAAAAATCTTGGTGCGGCCAATCAACAGATGGATGCGACGCACTTCATGGCATTAAATTACAGCTTCAATTTTCAAAAAATCTTGAAAGCCGTGAAGCGCCAGTCTGTTTGCCTATGCGGCTCTATTCCTGCCCGCTTTGGGTCTGGAGAAAAACCGAGCCACCTGTTTGTAGCCTTTCACCTTATGGAATTGCACGGTGAAAGGATTATTGCTTTCGAAGCGGCCGATGGTCCCGAATTTGGGTGCCTCGAATTCGGCTTGATAGGTGCCAAAGAGGCGGTCCCAGAGCATAAGAATGCCGCCGAAATTCTTGTTGAAATAGTCTTTGTTGCGCGCATGATGGACTCGATGTGCAGATGGCGTATTCAAAATCCCTTCAACCAGGGGAATCTTGCCCACCAATTGCGTGTGCAAAATGAACTGATAGAACAGGTTCAAAATGAAGAACAGTCCAACTTGCTCCGGTGCAAAGCCAAGCAAGACCAGGGGCGCAAAGAAGACTGGTGCAAGCGCCTTGCCGAGCCAGTGCAAGCGGAAGCTGGTGGTGAAGTTGAAGTATTTGCTGGAATGGTGCACCTCATGGAAAAACCACAAGTAGCGATTGGTGTGGCTGAGGCGATGCTGGAAGTAATAAACCAGGTCGGTGAGGAGAATGGCGCCGACGGTAGTAGCAGTGCTTTCCGGCAGGTGGAAAAGGGCCAGCCGCTCTATTGCTTTTAGACAAACATAAATGTATGCGGTGAAAAACGGTTGAGAAAGTCGCCCGACAGAAAGTATTACCAGGTTGCACAGGCTGTCTTTCCATGAATGCGTGTGCTGCCTTTTCCAGCTTGTAATCGCTATTTCGACGATTATGCACAGAAAGGCGATGGCCAGAAATTGAACGGTGATGGTTTCATTTATGCCTTGCACTGCCGGTCTCCTGATTTGATTTAGTGACATGTACTTCAATACAAAAACCGCACCAAAAAGTTTCGTCCTTGCGGCCAAAATTTATTTCAAGAGACCAGGATAAACAGAGGTGATTTCCACTCAATGGAAAACCTGGGTCTTTTAACTTTGCAGCACCGTGATTATTTCTTGGGGCTGGGCATAC
>CAZHEZ010000279.1:0-7384 GCA_964531315.1 uncultured Candidatus Obscuribacterales bacterium
CTCCCGAGCAGGTCGCTGAATATCTCACCAAGACCGGCGAAAAGATTCAGGGTGGCTTGACCTTGCCGAATGAAGTTGCTGATGAACTGAAGAAGAAGAAATCCAAGAAGCTGAAAGTGAGAGTGGTTGTTGGCGTCGACGACGAAGGCAAGCTCACCAAGATAGATATTTCCGAACCGTCAGAGCTTGAATCAGTGACGAATTCCGTGGTCAAGGCGATCAATAGCGCAACGCCGTTTGATACACCGCCCAAGACTAAATCGGGCAAACTCTCTCTTAAGATCAGCCTGGATATGGATAAGATCACGGTAGAACAGCTCTAAGAAGCGAAGCCAAAAAAGCTCAGCCAAACTCATGCCAAAGACGGGCTATCTGCCGGCTTTAGGCGTGATTTAAGAGAAAGTACAGGCAGGCTTCTGATCCAGGCTGTCTTAGTGATGCTTTTTCTTGGATGGTTTCTTTGTGGTAGCCGCCGGGTTCTTCTTCATTTGGTCGGCGCCGTAATTGTCATCTGTCTTGATGCCGTATTCGATGATCTTTTGTTTTACGAGCTCAAAATCTGACTTCAGATCCTTCGTTTCGCGAGTATTGGGCTCAAACTTATCCATCAAGGGAACCAGGCGCTTGTAGGTCATGTATGCCAGTCTCCACTCGCCCTGGGCGCGATAAATTTGCCCCAGATACCCAAGAGCGGTGGCCACCTGACCGCTGTCTTGTCCATATTTCTTTTCTGCAATAGTAACTGCCTTGCTGTAATGCTCCAGCGCACCAGCAAAGTCGTTGTTCTTGCGCTGGTCATTGCCGATCGTGATTTCGTACATGTAGTCTGCCTTGGCTTCTCCGCCGCATGCTCCAAGACAAAGAGAGAGCGCTACGACAAATGCAAATGCAAGTGGGCGGTTGCCCTTCAGTTTGGACAATCCATTACCCCAACGTCCATGGCTGGTGCGCCTCGGCGGACAGAGAGTTTTTAGATCTAACTGATTTTTTGGATCTGTTGCCATTTCCCTTCAGGTTCCCTTCAGAGCGAAAATACTGACAAGATTATCAAGAGCGATGCTCCATCCCTGTGGCGATTATAGCAAGCGCAGGTTAGGAACCAATTTTATGGATAGTCGTATTTGTAAAGTAGTGAGCGAGGATATCTCGATAATGGATTCCTAAGAGTGCCATGCCTTGCGCCCCCGTCTGCTGCAGCCCGACGCCGTGTCCCCAGCCAAGCCCGTGCACGGTCACGGCACTGAGAAGACCAAGATGGTCATGTTCGTGATCGAAAAAGATTTTTGCACTTTTTAAGCGCGCCAATTTTATCTCTGAATTTTTGAAGGCGCTTCTAATGACCAATTCCTTCTTTACTTGCCAGTGACCGGTTGAGGTATGAATAGTCAGTTTAGTAGCCACTCCCGAAATGCCTCGTTCGGTCACTTCGAACTTGAGGATGTGCCCGAATTTCCCGCCTTCCGGTGGTATTACAAATGGTGCGGTCTCTTTGTCTTTCATGAGCAGAGACAATTCATGGTGCATGTGTGCTTCCATTGCCTGGGCAGGCATATGCACACTCCATTTGAAGTGTGGTGACCAGCTGTCGAACGTGGCATGATGATGACTGTGCCAGGTTTCTTTCAGCCGTGCTTCAATCTCATGCACGGTCAGTTTGGGCTCAATTTGAGAGACATGGGTTTTCTCAACCACTGCTTTCAAGTATGGAATCGGCGCCGGTGGAAACAAATTTGTTTTCGGATCAGAAAAGCAGTCTTCGTAATTGGCTGTATAACCGCCGGCGTTCGAGCTGAAAAGTGCCAGTATTGCCTTGGTTCCAAACTTGAGAATTTCGTCGGCCGTCCCTTCAATCGCTTCTACGTGCTTGGCTGAACTCTGCGCCTTGTGTCCGGCAAAATACTGGCAGCATAGATAAGAATCACAGACGTCGGCATTGTCCTTTTCGTGGCTGATGCGCGGATTGAGGGCATAGGTGCGAGCGGCGACGGCCTGTGCCTTGAGCGCCTCTATGTGATAACTGGCGGGAATTTCACTTTCCAGCACTCCCTTTAGATATTGTTCGAGATCGAGTACCAGAATTAGCCTCAATTGACCGTGCATTGGCGAAATATCGATCTCATCACCGCTGTATTCGGCACGTTCTTGCCCTTTGGCTCTGGCCCTTTTTATAGAGTCGATAAATATTGAACGGCCGGCTGTGACCGGATTGACCACCACTCTTGCCGCCTGGTAGCGATTGCCGCCTACCAGGATGTCCATCTCAGCCCCTTTGGGGGTGATGCGAAGCACTTGTCCGGCAGCGAGCTGAACAGTTTTTACTCTTCTTTCGCTTTCAATTTGAACTTCCAGGGGTGAGGGCGAAGAAATAAGAGCCTGCTTATGATCCAGGCTCGAGAGATCGGTTGTAGTAAGGGCTACCCGTAACTTCATGAAAAGGCAAAGGCTCAGGCGCTATCGTTTGCGCAGGCAATCGGTCTTAAGTTTGAAAAGTGGCGGAGCAGGAGGGACTCGAACCCCCAACCCCTTTCAGGGCAGCCGCTTTCAAGGCGGTGTCTTCATCCAGCCAGTTCTGCTCCATGGCTAAGAACACTATTTTACTTACTCCAGCAAGGAGTTCAATCGCCCGCCCTCCTTAATGACGATAGATGCACGAAGGTGGGCTTATGCTTCGCATTCGCTCACCTTTCATGTGTTTCCAATAGGTGAAAGGAAGACCTCACCAGTTGACGTCCGTTTGGAAGCAGTAGAATAAAGTTACAAATAATGGCAAAGGCAGCAAACACAGAACGTCTGGACACTCTGGTTGTCGAAAGAGGACTCTTTGATACCAAGGAATCCGCGCGCACGGCCATCATGGAAGGCTTTGTGCTGGTCGATGGAAAGCCAGTCAACAAGCCAGGGCATGCCGTGAAAATGGAGGCCAAACTTGAGCTTTCTGCCTCCTATCAACCACCCAAATATGTCAGTCGGGGCGGGCTAAAACTGGAAAAAGCACTTTCTCAATTTGGCATCGATGTATCTAAGCGCATCTGTCTGGATGTGGGCGCATCAACAGGCGGTTTCACAGACTGCCTGCTCAAACACGGCGCCGATTTCGTTTATGCAATCGATGTCGGTTATGGACAGCTGGATTGGAAATTGCGCAATGACGATAGAGTCAAGGTTTTAGAACGTGTCAATGCGCGCAACCTGAGCGCATCTGCCTTGTATGGCGACCCGGAAGAAAAGCCACGGGCCGATTTTGCCTGCATGGACGTTTCCTTTATCTCGGCATTCAAGGTTCTTGCCGGTGTTTTGGAGTCAATGGACAGCGAGAAGTCAGAATTCGTCATTCTTGTGAAGCCGCAATTTGAAGCCGGACGTCAATCTGTCGGTCATGGAGGCGTGGTCAGAGATGCGGCCGTTCATTTAGAAGTGCTCAAAACTGCCCTGGAAAAGTCGCATCAACTGGGACTCTTCGCGCATGGTATCGGCTATTCACCGATCAAAGGACCGAAAGGAAACATCGAGTTCTTGCTTTATCTCTCTCGTGCAAAAACGGCATCATTAGTTGATCCATGTGCCATTGTCGAAAATGCTCATAAAGAACTGGCCGCCTGCGGCAAAAGCGACGAGGACGGCGACTAAAGATCTTCTGCGGGCTTTTACTTCTGGTTCAAGTCGTGCCGTGCAGTCGCCGAGATTGTCACAATAACGGTGTCGGCAAGCTTCTGAAATACTACTTCCGGACGTTTGATCTGATGATCTTTGAAAGGCACGTTGAAAGTACTTTTCACTTGAATCAGATCGCAGTGCTCGAACTTGCCTTGAGTGGTAGGGCAATCCTTAAAGAAGGTCAAATCAACCGGAACGGTCTTTTTGACTGTGACTCCATGCAAGGCGAAATCACCGGTCGCTTTGATCGTCACTTTCTGCTTGTCTTTCAGGACGCCTTTTAGTCCGGGCTGATTCTTCACTGTGAAGGTAGCCTTGGGAAATTTCTTGGTTTCGAGAAAATTGTCTCGCATGTGTTCGTTGCGCAGCGCAATGCCCGTATCGATTGCATTGAGATCGACATCGAAGACTGCTGTGAACGGCTTTGACAGATCCAGTGAATCATCAACATTGATTTTGCCGGTGATCTTGTTAGTTTTGCCGACGATAAGTTCGATTGGAGCATCTGATGTGAAGCTTACAGAGTCACGATTCTTTGGATCATCGACAATATAGGAGACTGGTTTGGAGAAGGCGGCAGTGGGCGCGAGAATCACCGCGCTCAGTAGGCCTGCTACCTTGATAGCTTTTAGAAGCTGATTTATTTGCATTGTTTATGACCCTATCTTTCTTTCACCGACAAACAGGTTAATATCATGAAATTGCTCGATCAGTTCGATTACATCCGTGACTGTTGACTGCGGATCACGAGTCGGATTCAATTCGACGGCCCGGCGTATAAGATCGCCGTATGAGCTTTGCTCTGCTTGAGACAAGAGGATTTGCGCATTGTCGTCCAGTTCGACGATTCTTACCGTGTGGCTGTATGGGTCACGATACATGGCAACATGAGATTGCTCGGGGCGAAACTTTTTGCGAAAGCCCCTTCCCTCTTCGATCAAGTCGACGATTTGCTGGATCGGATATTTGTAGGTTCGTACTCTTAAGGTGGGGTTATTGACTGGACCTAAACTGACAAATGCCTGCGGATCGCTGAGCGGCGTTTTTTCGCTGACACTAATTGTGGTATCAACCTCCAATAATTCCATCTCCAGCCATTCGTAATCCGCTAACTCCGCAAGATAGGGCAGCTTTTGCAGAATTTCAGGACAATTGTCGCTGAGAAACTGGGGAAACCTTTTGGCTGAGCTGTTCAAATGGAAGTGATTGGGCGGAAATGCCTGCACATATTGTTTGAGAGTCTTTTCCCAACTGCGATTCAATACTTTTTGGCAATAGGGATAAATAGAACTGAGCACGTCACTGTGTCCGTAGCCGATCAGCCGGGCATACAGGCGAGCACCCTGGGCGTCGAATTTCTCGTCTTCGGTAAGGGCGCTCAATTGCTGAGCGCTTTCCACCGGCTGTCTTTCCATAAATATGAAGGTCAGTGTTTTTTCGATTTCACGCAGAGAGGACACGAGCGTGTTTTACCTCCGCTAGATCCTTGCCGGCTATGCCTGCTCTCTTTCTTTCCAAAGGAAGACTGGTTGAAGCCGCGCGCGGTGCGCTTCCGGCCCGTCTCACTTGGGCAGCCGCGTCACTGATTTGCCGAATTCTATCGACCTCGGCCAGTATCTCGTCAAACTCCGGGAAATTTTGATCTCTTTCCAGCATGACTCCTTTGGCATCGACTCTTTCGAGAACATATTGAAGCAGTTCAAAAACGGGCTCCTCAACTGCTGCTCCATGTGTATCGATCACATATTCTGATCCGCGTTTATGGCCGGCTACGTGCATTTGCACTGTCCGCTCTAGCGGGATCTGGTCCAGGTACTGGAAGGGATCGAAGCCGTGATTCAAGCTGTTTACATAGACATTATTCACATCGAGGAGCAAGCCGCAGTCAGATTTTTCGGCGACTTCAGCAAGAAACTGAGAGTCGTTCATTTCCGATCCCGGCATATTCATGTAATAGGAGATATTCTCTAGAAGAAATGGGCGCCCGATTGTGCCCTGCACTCTTTTCACTTTTTCCGCTATTAAATTGATCGCTTCTTTTGAGCGAGGCAGCGGCAATAGATCGTGCATGTAAATGCCGTCCACACTCGTAAAGCAGAGATGATCGCTGAACCAGGGGGCATCAATGAAATCGAGCAAACGCTTCAGTTTGTCTAGATATTCATTGTTGAGGTCATCTGTGCTTCCGATGGAAAGATTGATTCCATGTGTGACTAGAGGGAACTTTTCGCGCGCCGACTCGAGTCGTTCGCGGCAAGCTCCCCCTAGTCCCATATAGTTTTCCGGTACCAGCTCAAGCCAGTCGATCCGGCTTTTGCTCTCCAGCGTTTGTGACGCCAACTCCCTGCGCAAACCTAACCCAATACCAAGATTGGGCAGACGTTTTTTCATGTCGAGAAAGTCAGGCATTACTTGTCCGCCGAACTAAAGCTGAATTCGACTGGCAAAAAGCCGATGAAAAAATAGCGCCACACAATGTGTGAGCGCTGTTTTTTCTATTGGATTCTACTTGCTTTTGCAGGAGCTTTCTTTGCCTTTGCAAGAGCTTTCTTTGCCCTTTTCTGTGGTCGTTTTTTCTGTGGTAGTTTTGGTTTTTTCTTTGCCTTTGCAGGAAGCTTCTGTACCTTTAGCTTTCTTGGAAGCTTTGGTCTTGGTTGCTTTCTTTTCTACCTTGGTTTCGGTCTTGGTTTCGGTACTTGCGGCTTCGTCAGCAGCGCGTGCGGCGCCATTGAGAGTAAGACCAAGAACTGCCAACAGAGCAGCGGCCAATTGTGTTTTTTGCATGTTGTCCTCCCTGAACGTTTAGACATGAGCCCCTAAGGAGACAATCTCCCTATTTATAGACACATGTGCGTCATCCTATGTCACCGTCATTAACAAACAGCCATTTGTGTGTAATAGCTGTGTAAAATCTCAAACCCCCGGAATTTCGCTGCCCGCGGGTTTTTATCTTTCTTCACAATTGCTCTGTTATTTCTTCTCGACCTTAGTTGTCGTTTTGCTTTCAGTCTTGGCATGAGCATCGGATGCTGCCTTGGCTCCCTTTTCATCTGTTCCGCAAGAACCTTTGCCACAGGCTGAGTCTTTTCCGGCTTTTTTGGTGGTTTTTTCGGTTGCTTTCACTGTTTTTTTGGTCTTGGTTGTTGCTTTTGCATCTTTTTTATCAGACGTTGAGGTTGTTTCTTTCTTTTCGGTAGTAGTTGTCTTTGTATCGGCGGCCAGTGCCGTATTAGCGGCTACGAGGCTGACAACGGCAGCAATCAAGGCTGCATCGAATCTGGATTTAGCTTCCATTTTGAATATCCTTCAACAGCTAGGTGTTCTCGAACAGTCCAATTTTTACCAATAAGGAAGGGCTCGATTCAACCGCTTACTATTGTCGGTTGAAAACCAATCGCGCTCTTTCTTGTATGGCACTGCTAATGCATATATATAGGTACAGCATGGGCGGGGTTGTCATTTGATGTCCGCAAGGAGAGAAATTTTGAAGGATGAACAGTGTCTGCGCGCCGACTTCGATGTTTTTTATTTGCATGGATTTGCTTCATCGCCGGCTTCTACAAAAGCGCTTCGCTTCAAAAACATGTTGGTGGAAAAAGGAGTGAATGTAGAAATTCCTGATTTGAATTTCCCATCGTTTAAAGAGATGACACTCTCAACTCAAATAGATCTGATCGAGAAAAGGATTGAGCAATTGCCGGCAGAATTACCGGTTGTCCTTTTCGGATCG
>CAZHEZ010000280.1:0-7368 GCA_964531315.1 uncultured Candidatus Obscuribacterales bacterium
GGCTTCCGGCCGGCTGATCGAAATAGACCGTCTGGCCAATGCCTTTGCCGAAAGTCTGGGTGCCGACCAGCTCGGCTTCACCATTTTGTTGCAGGGCTCCGGCAAAAATCTCCGCCGCTGATGCGGTATCGCCATTGACCAGAACAACAGTCGGCTTGTCCACCAGATCCGCCAGCCTGAGGTCGCGCTTTTCTTTGACTTTGCCATCGGGGCCGACATCTCTTTGCACAAGTTCGTAATCGGTAAGAGTGTAATCGGTCATGTCATAAGCCGGCTTGCCGGTTGGGCTGTCATCTTCATGACGCATCTTGGTGGTCAGAAGCGTGCCCTTGCCGACGATAATCGATGCCGACTGCAGAGCTTGATCGACCGATCCGCCCAGATTGCCGCGCACATCAAATACAAATCCATCGACATATGGATAACGCTTAACTGCCTTCTGCAGCTCGTAAGACTCGTTGTCCTTCATGAAATCGCGCACGCGAATGTAAGCAATATTGGTGCCCGGAATCATCCTGTCCACCACAGCCGGCACATCCAAAGTCGTCTGGGCAAGAGTCAGATCAATAGGCTTGCCGTCTCTCGTCACTGTGACCGCGTGTGCTTTCTCCGCTTGCAAAAGTGCATATGCTTGCTCCGGCGTCTTTGTGGTCAGATCGACACCATCTACTTTGGAAATGAAGTCTCCTCTTTTCACACCCAGCTTGGCGGCCGAGCTGCCGGCAAAGACTTCGACGACTCTCAGCGCTCCTGTTTCTTTGGCCTGGTCCGGATCGACTGCCGTCACTTCCAGGCCGATTCCTTTGCCTGTCCCTTTCATCAGGCGATCGAGCTGTTTTACCTGGGTCGGATTCAAGACTTTAGTGTAGTGATCGCCGATGCGGTCCAGTTCCTGATTGACGAAGCGGAAAGCATCGGCGGGATTTTTGATTTCGCAGTTGTGCTTGTTTTTCAGCGCTGCCAGATCGCCGAGCGCTGTGGGATCAAAGACGTTGCGGTAGGCTTTTTCAATGAGAGTATTGTATTCAGTGGAAACCGGACAGGATGCGCCAGTACCGCTCTTTGCGTCTTTGCCGCCGCTTTTGCTCTCAGTACCGCCTCCATCGTCTTGACGGTCCGGGACACCTTGAGCGCTTACTCGAGTGGTTTCAGTCTGACGGGCCGGCGTTTCGCCTCCAGAGCCGGGAGCAATGTCCTTATTTTGGCGGGCAAATTTCTGGCTTTCTTCAATGGTAGGAAGCAAGCGTGCGCTTCCGTCGTCTGTCGAGAGATCGGCGGCTGGCGAATTGAGGTCGCCTTGATTGGCAATGTTAGGGGAATCTACGTTGCGCATCTGACCATGGCACTGCGGGGAGCAGCTGCATCATTTGAAGATAAACGTCGCTGTAGAGAAATATTAGATCCGAGCGATCGGGATGCCAATCGTGTAATTACGCTTGGGTGCCTTTAGCCGGCTTGCTTAACCAGGTACCCACAAACGGGGTCGTTTTGGAGCATGTATTTTTCGCGGGTCACTTTCACGCCCAAGAGCGTTTCCATAAGCTGGGGCTCGAGAGCACAAAGCTGCCTGTACTTGTTGGCCAGGTCGTGAAGAGCGCAGTGGCGCTGAAAAATGAAAAAATTGCCGTCCGGAAGTTTTTCCCATTCGGTCATATAGCCATCTTCAGAATAGATTTTTGCCACTTCCTGCACTCTTTCTTCGAGCGATTTACCCTCAACCCGCGACATCAGGCGGGTGGCGCGTTTTTCATTGCGTCTTTCCAGGAGCTTCATAACGCCCTGATGACCTGACTCTTCAAAGACCATATCGAGGAGTTCCACGGCCAGGGTCTGCATGCCCGAAGGGAACAGCGACTCTGCTTTTTCGGAGAGGCTGTACTTGTAGGTGGGGCGGCCCCTGGACTGTTTGACCATACGCGAGAGGACAAGCCCCTCCTGCATAAGCCCGGAGATATGGCGCCTGACTGCCATTGAAGTGATATTCAGGACCTCACAAAGCTCGCCAATCGTCATTTCACCGTGCCGCTTCAGATAAAGAAGCACGGCTTGTTGAGTAGTCTCAGGAGTAGTGGAAAGTGGCTGAGTGATCATCTGTAAATCTTGTAACCGAGTTGCAACAATGCGTCTTGCCTGTTATCTACCTCCAGCCTACCCCAAATTTCCCGACCTGACCGAAATTAGACCGCTGGGGAAGCGCCATTTGAGCTTACAAAAACTATCCTTAAGGCCGGTGGGCATTTGGTAGATTTTTGATACTATTATATCTATAAAAGCCAACCAGCCGAAACTTTGATATGTTTAAGGTGCCTTCTCAAGGAGCTTTTAATCTAAAAAGGATAGGATATATATCCCATTAAGAAGGCCTGCGCGCCTCCAGGAAAAACAGCAAGAAGACCAAGACTAAAGGACCGGACAACCAATGGCAGCACGTGATTCAAAACAGGAAAGTCTACTGAAAATTGAAGACCTCTGGGTCTCAGTGGAAGGCAAGGACATCCTCAAGGGCGTCAATCTCACCATCAATCAAGGTGAAGTGCACGCCATCATGGGTCGCAACGGCTCCGGCAAATCGACTCTGTCATACACGCTCATGGGTCACCCGCGCTATCACATCAATCGCGGCACAATTCTTTTCAAAGGCGAAGAGATTGGCGAATTGCCGCCCAATGAAAGGGCGAAAAAAGGTCTTGCTCTGGCTTTCCAGTATCCGGTCGCAATTCCCGGCGTGTCAGTGAGCAATTTCCTGCGCGCATCAGTCAAGTCCGTTCGCGGCAAAGAAATACCGGTAAAGGAATTCCGCCAGGAGCTGAAAGCTCAAATGGCTCTTTTGGAAGTAAAGGACGAGTTTCTCTCGCGCTATATCAATGACGGCTTCTCCGGCGGCGAAAAGAAGCGCCTGGAAATTCTCCAGATGACCATGCTCAAGCCAGCGCTGGCTGTGCTTGACGAAACCGATTCTGGTTTGGATATCGATGCTCTCAAAGTTGTCTCCACAGGCATCAACACGCTGGCAACCAAAGAAACTGCAGTGCTCTTGATCACGCACTATCAGCGCATTCTCAATTATGTAAAACCTGATTTCGTCCACGTCTTCCAGAGTGGTCAGATAGTCAAAACCGGTGGAAGCGAGCTTTCCGAAGAGCTTGAAGAACGCGGATATGACTGGGTAACACAAGAACTTACACCCTCGGGCGTAGCTTAGCCTGAAGGAGGCAACCATGGCAGCCGAACTTAGACAACCACAAGAAACCACCGAATCAATCAGATCGATTGCATCCGACTACAAATATGGTTTCAGCGATACAGAAGACTATGTTTTCAAATCCGGCCGCGGACTGACAGAAGAAATTGTCCGCAGAATTTCAGAAATGAAAAACGAGCCGGAGTGGATGCTCAAGTTCCGCTTGCGCGCCCTCGACATTTTCAGAAAGAAGCCGATGCCCACCTGGGGCAACTGCAAATTGCTCGGCGACATCGATTTCGACAATATCTTCTATTACATCAAGCCATCCGAAAGAGGCGAGAAGAATTGGGATGAAGTGCCGGAAGGCATCAAACAAACCTTTGACAGACTGGGCATTCCGGAAGCCGAGCGCAAATTCCTGGCCGGCGTCACTGCTCAATACGAGTCAGAAGTGGTCTATCACTCCATTCGCGAAGACCTGGAAAAGCAAGGCGTTATCTTCCTTGATATGGACTCAGGACTGCGCGAGCACGGAGACATTGTACGCGAGCACTTCGCCACAGTCATTCCGGCTGCAGACAATAAGTTTTCCGCGTTGAACTCGGCTGTCTGGTCAGGCGGCAGTTTCATTTGGGTGCCGCCAGGCGTCAGAGTGGAAATTCCCTTGCAAGCCTATTTCCGCATCAATGCAGAAAACATGGGCCAGTTCGAGCGCACCTTGATCATCGCCGAACCGGGCAGCTATGTGCATTACATCGAAGGCTGCACGGCTCCTACATATTCGACCGACTCGCTGCACTCGGCAGTGGTTGAGCTAATCGCCAAGAAGGGCGCTCATATTCGCTACACGACCATACAAAACTGGTCGAAAAACGTTTACAACCTGGTCACCAAGCGTGCCGTTGCCCATGAAGATGCAAAAGTCGAATGGATTGACGGCAACCTCGGCTCGAAATTGACTATGAAGTATCCGGCTATTTATCTGGTCGGACAGCGCGCGCACGGCGAAGTGCTCTCCGTTGCCCTTTCCGGCAGCGAACAACACCAGGACGCCGGCGCCAAAATCATCCATGCCGCTCCCAACACTACCTCCACCATCGTCTCCAAGTCCATTTCCAAAGACGGTGGCCGCGCTTCTTATCGCGGATTGATCAAGGTATATCCAGGAGCGAAAAATTCTAAGTCCTCAGTTCGTTGCGACGCACTCCTTCTTGATGAAGCTTCCCGCTCAGACACCTATCCGACTATGGAAGTGGACGAAAAGGAAGTGACCATCGAGCACGAAGCGACCGTTTCCAAAGTCGGAGAAGAGCAGCTCTTCTATTTGATGAGCCGCGGTCTGACGGAAGCGGAAGCCAAGGCCATGATCGTCAACGGTTTCTTTGAGCCCTTCACCAAGGAGCTTCCACTGGAATACGCTGTTGAGCTCAACCGGCTCATCCAGCTCGAGATGGAAGGTTCTGTAGGTTAGTCATGGGTGACAAGACTGAGGCCAGCCATGCACAAACATGGCCATAGACCTACGCGAATTGGCGTGACAACTCGGTTAGACTCGATTTAAAAGTAAGGGTGAGAAGGTGAAAACGATAGCAAAAGAGCGAGTAGACGAAATAACCAGGCAAACGGCCGAACCAGCCTGGCTGAAAGATAGCCGCCTGAAAGCTTTCGAGTCTTACCTGAAGACGCCGACTCCTTGCAATCGCGATGAAAATTGGCACCGCACCGAAGTAGATGCTCTTGATTTAGCAACTCTCAACGTGATCGTCAGCGACACAAAAGAGACGCAAGCCGGCCAAGAACCGGAAGTAATTGCAGCGGCATTCGCTCACCTCGGCAAGAAATTGCCTTACATTTACACAACTCCGCACAATGTCGAGATTGGCAATGCCGACAGCGAACTGCTTTCCAAAGGCGTGATTTTCTGCTCCCTGAAAACAGCATTGACACAGCACGCTGAACTTTTAAACAAGTATCTTTCTTCTAAAGACTTGTCGAAACCTGATTTTGCTCAAAATGACAAGTTTTATTTGATGAATCAATCGCTTTTTAATTGCGGCGCATTTCTCTATGTTCCGAAAAACGTCATCCTGGAAAGTCCGGTCCTGAACGTTTTCACAAGCGGCGAAGAAACATCCATCGCCGTGTTTCCGCGCGTCATTATCATCATAGAGCAAGGAGCAAAAGCAGAGTTCGTCAATATTTCCACATCTGCCAAAAACAACAATCCTGCATCCGAAAAGGGTGCCCTTTCATTGATAAACTCCTCAATCGAAACAGTAGTCGGTCAGGGCGCCAGCCTTTACTACCTCGATGTGTCCGACTTCTCTACCAATACATTTGCGGTTTCGCGCGTTTATAACGAAGTAAAAAAAGATGCCTCGCTGCATTCGTCTACAGTGGCATTAGGCGGCTGGCAAATAAAATCCGACATTCAAACCAACCTCAAAGAGCCAGGCGCCAAAAGCGATATTCGCGGCGTGGTTTTAGGAGCAGGTAGCGAACGTTATAGTTTCAACACCATTCAAGATCACATCGCACCGGACACCAGCTCCACCATTAATTTCCGGGTTGCCCTCAAGGACAGTTCGTCTTCCGCTTACCTTGGCACAATTAGAGTCAGCAAAGAGGGGCAGCGCACTGATTCTACGCAAAGCAATAAGAATTTGCTTTTGGGCTCGGACGCTCATGCAGACTCAATTCCAAAACTGGAGATTCTGGCTGACGACGTCAAATGCTCTCACGGGGCAACTGTAGGTCCGGCCGATAAAGAACAGATCTTCTATTTGATGAGCCGCGGAATGGACAATTTGGAAGCTGAAGAGCTGATTGTGACCGGATTCTTCCGTCAGGTCGTGCAATCCTGCCCGGTCGATGGAGCCGGTGATTGGATCAACACCCTGGTGGCAGAAAAAATCCTCAGCTCGAAGAAAGCATAAGCATAAAACAAGTAACAAGTTTTCAGGAGCAAGTCTCAAATGTCCGTCCAGTTTGTAAGAGTGGCAAAAGCAGCCGATATTCCGCTCGGCTCCGCGCGAGTTTTCACAGCCTTTGATACGGAACTGGCCATCTGCAATGTGGACGGAGAATTCTATTGCATCGCCGATCTTTGCACGCACGACGGTGGTCCTCTTGGCGAAGGAGAGCTCGTAGACAATCAAATTGAGTGTCCACGCCATGGCGCGCGCTTTGACGTAATTACCGGCAAAGCCCTGTGTTTACCGGCGATATTGCCGGTGCCGACTTATAAGATCGAATTGCGTGGGGATGAAATTTGGGTGGCAGCGCAAGCCACTGCCAGTGGTGCGAGGTAGCCGACAATGAGCCAGAATCCAAACAAATTGAACGTTGAACAAATCCGCAAAGACTTTCCCATCTTGCTCAGAAAGATAGGCGGAAAACAGCTGGTCTACCTGGACAACGCCGCCACATCGCAAAAGCCGCGCGTCGTTATTGATGCTCTCACCAACTATTATGAAGGCTACAATGCCAACATTCACAGAGGCATCCACACACTGGCAGAAGAAGCCACCGATGCTTACGAAGCAGTCCGCGAGACAGTGCGCGAATTCATCGCTGCTGAGCATACTCACGAGATCATTTTCACGCGCGGGTCCACAGAAGCAATCAATTTGGTTGCCCATTCCTGGGGAAATGCCAACATTTTGCCCGGTGACGAAATCATGCTCACCGCTATGGAGCACCACTCCAACTTGATTCCCTGGCAAAGGCTGGCTGCAGAACGCAGCGCCAAGCTGGTTTTCATCCCGGTAACTGAAGACGGACAGCTTGATATGGAAGAAGCCAAAAAGCTGATTTCGGAAAAAACAAAAATCGTCGCCGTCACCTTAATGTCCAATGTGCTCGGCACTATCAATCCGATCAAGGAGCTGGCCAAGCTGGCTCACGAAAAAGGTGCGATCATCCTCGTTGACGGAGCCCAGGGTGTTCCGCACGTGAAAACATCAGTGCGCGAACTGGATGTAGATTTTCTGGTCTTCTCCATGCACAAAATGCTCGGGCCCACCGGCGTCGGCATTTTGTACGGCAAAACCAGTTTGCTCGACGCCATGCCGCCTTTCCAATCAGGCGGACACATGATCAGCAGTGTCTGGCGCGATAAGGCAACCTGGTCAGAATTGCCCTGGAAGTTCGACTCGGCAATCGGCACAACCATCGCACTGCCT
>CAZHEZ010000281.1:0-7193 GCA_964531315.1 uncultured Candidatus Obscuribacterales bacterium
TTTCGAATCAGACCAAGACACAAAGGTGGAACCAGAACAATGCACAAGACAAACAAAATCCAGTCCGAACAGATTTTTAACAGGTGAATGTTCGCGTCGGTCATAGGACGGTTCCCAAAAGAAGCAGAATTACAAGCGTTGAACAAACGTACAAAAGATAGAGATGTATACTGCCCGCCTGCAGCTTGGCCATCCCTTTGGCCAGGTAACTGATCATGGCCAGACTGGGCAAATAAATGCGTTGTTCGAGAATCGAGACGATCTTGACCTCCACAGCTATTTCTTCCGGGAAGTGCCTTCTGTCGCGCCCTTTAATGGTCGAATTGGTTTCGTAGCGCAAAAATGGTCTGAATATGCGGGCCAAAGGTTGCGCAAAAGAATCGGATGAGGCCTGGGTTTTAGCCGAAAGCGGACCAAAACCACAATCCCAGGTCTTGAAGATTTTCACTTTCGAGCTTTGCAAGAAGATTACATAGATAGCCAGACAGGTGGTAATCAAAAGCCCGGTCAACATCGGGATTGGCAAAGGAAAGTCAATGGCAGTGCCGCTGGTCAGATCAGGTGACATGACTGCCAATTGCGAGATTATTTTCAGTGCACTGGAGGCAAAAACACCCAGCCCCACACAGAGGACGACCAAAAGAGACTGTGAAGCCTTCATACCAATACTGGCCTCTTCAGCATGCTCGGCAGAATGACTGCGGCTCATCCCCAGAAAGCCGACACCCATGGCCTTAACGAAAGTCGCTATGGCCAGTGCTCCCACGGCTGACAAAAGGCATATCGTCGCCAATGAGATTCCCCTTTCAAGATACGAACCATACATAAGCGTGCTTTTGAACAAACTCTGGTAAATCAGCCATTTGCTGGCAAAGCCGTTGAGAGGCGGGATAGAGCAAATGGAAAAACTGCCGAGGAAAAAACATGCCATCGTCCAGGGCATCTTCTTGGCCAGACCGCCCAACTTATGCAGATCGCGCGAGTGCGCCTGGCAGTCGACGGCACCCACCGACAGGAAAAGAAGAGACTTGACCAGCCCATGATTAAAGCAGTGAAAGAGAGCCGCAGTCATAGCGATGTCCGCAACAACGGGCAAATTAGCCGCTTTTGCCTTTAACGAAATAGCCAGAGCCAAAAGAATCAGTCCGATGTTTTCGATGCTCGAATAGGCCAACAAGCGCTTCAAGTCATTCTGCACCAGGGCAAAGAGAACTCCCCAGAAAGCTGATATTGCGCCGAGCACGAAAGCAAAATTAGTAATTTCGGGAGCATAAAGCCCGCCTTGCACGAGTATTCTGATCAATCCATAGATGGGAATTTTGATCATGAATCCGCTCATCAATGCGGATACAGTAGCCGGTGCAGCCGGATGCGCATAGGGCAACCAGATATGAAAAGGCCAAACGCCAGCCTTAATACAGAAGCCCAGGAGAATGAGAAGGGCTGGAAAAATTGCCTGAGGCGAAGCAAAATTCCAGTCAGCGAAGTTCCAACTGCCGCACAGAGAGTGCATCCACAAGAATCCACCGCAGAGAAGCCCGCTGGCGATTCTGGTTGCACCTAAATAAATGAGAGCTGATTTCTGTACCAGATGATGTGTGTGATCGCTGGCTACAAGCGCCACCGACGAGAGAGACATCACTTCCCACATGACGATAAATGTTATGGCGTCTGCACTGAGGACTACACCAAACATAGAAAGAGAAAAGAGCAAGAACGACAGCCAATACTGCCCTCCTGAGATCTTTTCTTTAAGGTGCTTGAGATAACCTGGCGAAAATAGTCCGGTAGAAAATAAAATCAGGCTCAAGAGCATGAGGAAAAGCCGGCTCAGCCCATCGAGACGAAATGTAAGGGGAAACACACCGAGCAAAAACGGTGCCGGTGTTTCAAATAAAAATTGCTGATTCCAGGTCAGACAGAGCGCCGCCATGGCGCCGGCGGCAATCGCGCATAGAAGGAAGGACAGAGCCTTATCCGATACATCTTTCTTTTGGCACAGCACAAAAGCTGCCAATGCCGCCAACATCAAGAAAACAACTGACTCTAGAAAGATTACCGGTGCATTCATCAACAGGTTGCCGTGAAAGTACTGCCCCTCTCTATTATTATCTATAAAAGCAATTGCATAATTGCGCAATTGCTTTTATAGTGTTACAATTCCGTACAAGCCGGTTCGGCGGTGTTGGGCTTGAAAGAAGTCGACAAATGAAAGCACTGACCAGCATTTTTGACGAAACTTTGACTCGTTACATCGAGCCGATTTCTCAATTCGAGATGAGCAAACGCCTCACCACAGGCACAGCCAAGGGTGTTGCTGTCATTTGCTGCTCGGAAATGGTCTGCGTCAATTCAGTGTTTCCGAAGGATCCCGGTCTGCCGATTTACACCTGGCAAAACCTGGGCGGCTGCATAAATGACTGCGGCGGGTTGGAAGAACTGATCGCCAGAAAGGAGATCACTGACGTGATCGTCTTCGGGCATTACGGATGTGAAATCATCGAGGTCGGTTTGCGCAGCGACCCCCAAGCCTACCCTCCCGGCAAGAAGATCTACCAGGAAGTGGTCCGGCGCACCGGGTCCACGAGAGAAGCTATGAAAGAGCGTTTTGGAGACAAGTTCGACAAACACATCTTTCACAAAGCAGTTGAGGATTTTGTGCTCAGACAACTTGCCAGTTTACTGAAACTGCCCACAGTCTCCAGTGCCGCCAGTGAAGGTCAACTACGTGTTCATGCCTGGATCAACTGCGAGGACACAATGGAAAACGCCAATTACGATCCAAATACACAAACATTCTGGGTTTTGGCCGACGACGATAAACACTAGCTAAGCCTGCCACCATCTTCAAGGTATCCCGAATGAATATCCCTCCACCCGTTAGAGCAGACGAAAAATATCGGGAATCATTGGTCGAGGTTTGCTCGCGAGAGGATATTCCCATTGCCTGGAAAGACACTCCCATAGAGTCTTTCATCATGGCTCAGAATTTTGGCTGGCCGATTGTTTCGACAGGCAAGGTTGAGCTTTTGATTGCCACCTGCATCGAATTTCGCTACGCGCTTCCTGTGCCCCGGATGTATGCATACGTAATTAGACGGGCCAGCGGCCGGGTAATCGGCTCTGAATTCAGCGTTGGCTATACATTGTCGCAAGGCGTCCGTTATCTGGTCATCATCGGTCACAATGATTGCGGCATGTCGAAGGTTTATGAAAGAGCACCATCTGTAGTGCAGGCCTTTGTAGACCAGGGATGGGATAAGGACGCAGCCGAAGAATATGTCACAAAGCAAGCCAGTCGCCATGCTATTTCCGACGAACTCGATGCACTGCGAATCGAATATATCCGCCTCAAGCAAGTCTTCCGCAAGCTGATCATTGCACCGCTTTTTGTCTGCCTGCACGACAGTCGGCTCTATATTCCTCAATGGTATGGAGAGGAAGAAAAAAACTCGCCCGAAGGATTCCGGGTTCCTGCCGAATTGATCAGAAATCTCCCATAACGGGAAAGACCGACTCTAGAGGCTGCTGTTATGAACATGAAAATCTTGATAGGACCTTTATGAAAGTTTCAAAGAACACATTTGGGGCGGCACATTCTCCTCCGCTTTGCCGCTCCTGATGTGATTCTTTACTGGAGAGAGACAATTTGATCTTGAGCGCGAAGCCGCGTCCCTTGGCAGCCATGGCAGGCCGGGGCGGCTTGGCTGTTGCCTTTCACCCTCGAGACTAGAGTAGTATTTATATATAACTGGATAGATGCCAAATGCCGAGCCACTATGGACAAACTGGTAAATTTCAAAGCAGAGTTTTTCAAAGCCCTCGCTAATCCTCTGCGCATAAGAATTCTCGATCAATTGAGAACAGAAGAATTGACTGTCTCAGAGATTCGAGACCGGCTTGATGTCGAACTTCCCAATATTTCGCAGCAATTGTCTGTGTTGCGCTCCAAAAATCTGGTTGTCGGCAGAAAGCAGGGCAACAACATCTATTACTCTTGCAGTGATCCCACCGTATTTAAGCTGCTCGATGTAGCCAAAGAAGTGTTCAACAATCACTTGATCGACCTGCAAAAGACCTTAAACGAGCTTTAAACACCATGAATGCATCTGCCGGAGAATCGTCCTTTCTAGACAGACTTTATACAGCTGCACCCTGCAATGTTCCCTGGGACGACATGACCGGCACAGAGCGAGTCAGAGACTGCAGTCAATGCAGCCGGCAGGTCTTCAATATTTCAGACATGACAAAGGCTGATGCCGAAGCGTTTTTGAAAGGAAACGGCGACTCACAATGCCTGGCATACTATCGCAGAAAAGATGGCACCATCATGACCGATGACTGCCCGATCGGTCTGCGTAAAATTAGAAACACTCTGCGTGGGCTTCGGCGTGCAGCCGGTTTTCTAATATCGACTCTGTTTTCCGTCGGCGCAGCTTTTGCACAAAAAGCAGACCCAACAGTCATGTCCAGCAAGGAGAAGGTTGGATATGATGGTCCCCGGCGAACCCTGGGTAAGGTTTTGGTCCGAGACACTGTCAAATATACAGTTCCTGCCATCGCAGAACTAAAATCCGGCAATCATGCACTGGGAGAAGAGCTGTCAATGCGAGGTGATAGCCTGTTCTTAAATATCTCCGAAATGCCGCCCCAGGGAAGGGCAGGATTAGACTACAGTCCAGAACTGACAGCTCAGCAGCAGATCCCATGCGATCTCAGTCCGCGTGACGCCTATGCGAAAGGCACCATATACGAAACGATGCAAATGCCAAAGGCAGCAGAAAACTTCTATAAACTCGCCCTCAAGCTTTTTCAGGCAAATGAAAACAAAGTTCCAACATTGCAAACGAGTATAGCTGTCAGTTATCGCAACTTGTTGCTGAAAGAAAAACGCATCGAAGAAGCACGAGATATCGAGACAGAATTCAACATTCCAAAACAGTAGGGCTCGGACGCAGTCCTATCCTGTGTCTTCGTGCCGGCAATCGGAATTTCTTTCTATTGATTAGTGTGCATGCTCAGTTCATTCGTTCGGGGAATTCGACTCCTTGCGCTCTTCTTCGGCAGCGGATGCAATGCGACCAGCCTCGGCCACAGAGGCAGCGCGATCAGCTTCGGCGGCGGAGGCAGCACGGCCGGCCTCGGCAGCGGACGCGGCGCGCCCAGACTCAGCGGCAGATGCTGCCCGTCCTGACTCAGCCGCAGAGGCAGCGCGGCCAGCCTCTGCTGCAGATGCAGCGCGCCCGGACTCAGCTGCATATGCTGCCAGTCCTGCTTCCAATGCCGAGGCGACGAAAGCAGCTTCGGTAGCGGAAGCAGCAAGACCGGCCTCAACAACAGAAGCGGCCCGAGCTGACTCCGCCGCAGCCGCTGCCCGTCCGGATTCGGCGGCAAAAGCCGCGCGTCCCGCCTCGGCAGCAGAAGCGGCCAGGCAGTTTTCATTAGCGGAAGGCTCAAATCCCGGTGCCGTAGCAGCAATTGCACGCTCGGACTCAGCTTTAGCCGCAACCCGCCCCGCTTCAGCAGCATATGCAACTAAGCCGGCTTCATGGGCACTAGCCGCACGCCCGGTCTCTGCGACAGAGGCAGCTCGTCCGGCCTCAGCAGCTGAAGCCGCTCGTCCTACTTCAGCGGCAGATGCTGCCCGTCCGACCTCCGCTGCAGATGCTGCCCGTGCAGACTCTGCGGCAGCTGCAGCCAATACAGCCTCAGCTGCAGAGGCAGCGCGGCTGGCTTCAGCAGCGCTGGCAGCAAGGCCTTGCTCAACTGCCGTCGCTGCTCGCTCACTTTCGGCTGCAGAAGCAGCGCGACTGGACTCGAGGGCGGAAGCTGCTCGCTGTACCTCTCTGGCACCACTAGCTTGAAGGTCATCGCCCGAAGGTGAAAGAGGAGGAATACTCTTAGCGATGTTTTGCTGACCCGGCACCGCAGCTGGTTGCGCAACTATCGGCGTTATTGCTATCCCATCCTGAAGTTCATTAAGGTCGATCATCTCGATTGCGTTCTTCAACTCCTGCATGGATTGAAAGCGGTTTTCCGGTTCTTTCTCCACGCATTTCATCACTATTGCTTCCACCGCCAGTGGTATCTTGAGCTCCGGGCAAATATCATCAAAGCCTCTAGGAGCAATGTTGACGTGGTTGTACAAGCATTCCATCAACATTGACCCCAGGATGGGCTGATGCCCGGTCAATGTTCGATACATTATGCATCCCAGAGAGTAGATGTCAGAGCGAGCATCCATGGCTCTTCCCCGGCATTGCTCGGGACTCATGTAGAGAGGACTGCCGAAGACTTCTCCTGTCACCGTGAGATGTTTTGATTCATCCATCTCCCTGAGCATCAGCTTGGCGATGCCAAAGTCTACGATTTTGACTAGATCTTTTTGTCCACCAGAGTCAATCACCATAATATTGCTGGGCTTCAAATCTCTGTGAATGACACCATGCTCGTGTGCATGCGCAAGTCCAGCGCAAACCTGCGCGAAAATGGGAAGACATCGAGCCAGTTCAAGAGAACCGTTATCCGACAATACCTCAGCAAGACTGTCTCCATCAAGATAATCCATAACCAGGTAAGGCTTCGGAACCAGTCCAAAATCGTGCACTGTGACGATGTTGATGTGATTCAAGCGGCTTACTGCTTCGGCCTCTTGCTGAAATCGCGTCATCGTCGCGGCACTGGAGACCAAATGCATGTGCACTACTTTAATGGCCACAAAGCGCTTCATGAACTTGTGCATGGCTTTATAAACCTTGCCCATCCCGCCTTCGCCAATTATCTCGACGAGTTCGTAGCGATCGGCAAAAATTGTCCCGACAATATGCTCATGAACAGAAGGGGTCAACAATGTGCCGTCATGCGGACAATGAACAGTTTCAGCATCGTACTCACGCATACAAGCTTCACAACGCATCTTGGATGCATCGCCAGGCTTCACCGGTATATTCGAAGGCACGCTGTCAAATCTCGTTAGATTTCTATCCTCAATACATCCATCTTATATTAAAACCCTCATGGACAAAGGGGAGTCAATGGAAAAAAATCGATTGGATGAAGGACGCTTATTCTTGAGGTTTTCATCCAGTTTTCATATAATTCTATCATGCTTGGATTTCAGGCAAATTCTGCAGACATAAATCTCACGATTGGCACGGGTGCAGCTCGTGTTCATCTGCGTTGAGTTTTAGCAA